>NZ_CANLBV010000435.1 GCF_947488985.1 uncultured Vibrio sp. | reverse complement strand
GACCGCTCGAGAGCCGTTCAAATCATCATGAAACGCATGATAGACCGTGGTGAAGACCGCGAACTCACCGACAACCAGTTCGACCGCATAGTCAATTACAGGCTCAAATCCTGCGGCTTTTCTGCGTAATCTACTTCCTGTAGAGAATAACGCGATCCCCCTACTTTATATCTAGCTCCAAATCCCTTTATATGTGCCTCAGA
>NZ_CANLBV010000434.1 GCF_947488985.1 uncultured Vibrio sp. | reverse complement strand
TCTCACACCTCTCGGCGCCAGAACCTAAATCTGGTGCGTCTACCAATTCCGCCACGACCGCAGCAAATCTTTATAGTTATACTGAGTATTGGTGACTCAATAAAACGTTGTGCTCATTGCTATTAACAAGGAGTTATAAATAGTGGCTGGGCTACCTGGATTCGAACCAGGGAATGCCGGCATCAAAAGCCGGTGCCTTACCG
>NZ_CANLBV010000433.1 GCF_947488985.1 uncultured Vibrio sp. | reverse complement strand
CGGTAAGGCACCGGCTTTTGATGCCGGCATTCCCTGGTTCGAATCCAGGTAGCCCAGCCACTATTTATAACTCCTTGCTAATAGCAATGAGCACAACGTTTTATTGAGTCACCAATACTCAGTATGACTATAAAGATTTGCTGCGGTCGTGGCGGAATTGGTAGACGCACCAGATTTAGGTTCTGGCGCCGAGAGGTGTGAGA
>NZ_CANLBV010000432.1 GCF_947488985.1 uncultured Vibrio sp. | reverse complement strand
GCATACTGGTGGTGAGTGTATTGGTATCTGGCACTCTTTGGTGGTTACGCGATAACGCGCCCCCTTCTGCGCCTAAGCCTATGATTGATGTACCAACTGCAACGCCTTCAACCCAACCCCCACCACTAAGCTCCCCGAAAGAAGTGAAACCTCACTCTGTTGAGCCGACCTTAACGCTCGATAAACACGCTCAGGTGATGGTT
>NZ_CANLBV010000431.1 GCF_947488985.1 uncultured Vibrio sp. | reverse complement strand
GATTCGATGAGTCCTTTTTTTTCTAGCTGTGCCACTATTGCGGTGACTTTTCTTTTGTGAATCTTGGCAATCTCTTTAGGGTGAATATCTGCGTTAAACGCTTCAATTGCTTGAAGTGTTTCTTCATCGTGCGCCGAGCATGGCGTTGATCTAGGAGGTGAAAGTCCTCTACGGGCTCAGTCGAGCGAGAACCGTTAGTCTAT
>NZ_CANLBV010000430.1 GCF_947488985.1 uncultured Vibrio sp. | reverse complement strand
ATCGTTTCACTGTTAATGCTTTCGTAATCGTGAACGATGGTGGCACCAATATCCGATAGGTTCAGTGCGCCAATCATGTTCAGCCGACTGCGATTACCCGTTGTTTCAATCACTTTATCCTGACCAGTTCGTATCCAGCCATGAGATATTTTTGTTGATAGTGTTGGGTGAACTGCGTCTATAAAAACAATCGATTCATCCTT
>NZ_CANLBV010000429.1 GCF_947488985.1 uncultured Vibrio sp. | reverse complement strand
CAAATCTATGTTGGTAGTGAGGAGGCCGCAAATCGAGTCAAAGAGTCGATAACGGAGTTCTTGGAGCAGAAGCTAAAACTGACGATAAACCGTGAGAAAAGCGCAGCAACAAGAGTGACGGAGCGAACTTATACCAATTTGATTAAATTTCTGATCTAATAGTAACTCTGCTCGGAGGTACTATATGGACATTAATTTCCCTCA
>NZ_CANLBV010000428.1 GCF_947488985.1 uncultured Vibrio sp. | reverse complement strand
TTTTTTACTGTGACTCTTCCAGAGCTCGCAGGCTCTTTGGCATCTCGAATTAATGATAACTTTCAAGTTCTCAAGCCAGCATCTTCGAGTTGAACGAGTATATATAGAACAACTACTGCCTCTTCTTCCCATTAAGCATATATCCCAGTTAACGGGCGTTCATTGGCACACGATTAAAGAGATAGATAAACGCCGACTTAAACAAGT
>NZ_CANLBV010000427.1 GCF_947488985.1 uncultured Vibrio sp. | reverse complement strand
ATACGAGACAAGGTTCACTCATTACCGCCCATGCTGGGTAAATTTTAACAGTGACAACTATCCTGCCAGAGGGGGGTTTTGATGCCTTTGTTCTACCTTATTGGACCATTATGTCAAAGAAAGGGATTGTTCTTATACCAATTTGATTAAATTTCTGATCTAATAGTAACTCTGCTCGGAGGTACTATATGGACATTAATTTCCCTC
>NZ_CANLBV010000426.1 GCF_947488985.1 uncultured Vibrio sp. | reverse complement strand
AGTGGACGGGACTCGAACCCGCGACCCCCGGCGTGACAGGCCGGTATTCTAACCAACTGAACTACCACTCCGCAGTGGCGTACTCACTAAGTGAGCGTCCATATCTCCAGGTTGGTCAACCTAAAGATTATAATTTAAAGCCTGGCGATGTCCTACTCTCACATGGGGAAGCCCCACACTACCATCGGCGCTATTGTGTTTCACTTCT
>NZ_CANLBV010000425.1 GCF_947488985.1 uncultured Vibrio sp. | reverse complement strand
CTGTCGAGCATACAACCAAGTTCACTGCTGACAGCGGCTTTCACAGTAAAGCCAATCTCAAGTTCTTAGCTGAAAAACACCCTACGACTGCTACATCGCTGATACCGCTTTCCGTAGTCGCAACCCGCTCTTTCAAAGCAGTGAGACCTATCAAACTGAGCAGGCAAAGAAACGAAAAAAACGTTCTAAAACAGGTAAAACCTGTTACCC
>NZ_CANLBV010000424.1 GCF_947488985.1 uncultured Vibrio sp. | reverse complement strand
TTGGGTATGTAAGCCCAGTTAACTTTGAAAAACAATATGTCGCTTAATACGGTGTCCAGTCTGACTGGAGCAGATCAGTGTAGTAAATAAGGGAATATAGTAGCTACCTGTAGGCTGGCCGCATGGTTACAATACTAATACCAATCTAAGTAAAAATATGATCTAATTGAGGCTGTTACTTCTTCGTGAAAAAAGACGCTATGGACAGCCT
>NZ_CANLBV010000423.1 GCF_947488985.1 uncultured Vibrio sp. | reverse complement strand
CGTGCAGACAGAGTTACCAAAATGTGCACCAGAGACTGGATTAACCTGACCAGTTAATTTTCCAGATTGGTATAAGTAAGGGACTGGACCGCTAACGACCACGTCTTCTGTACGTAGCTGACACACTTCATTCGGCCTCATACCAATCTAAGTAAAAATATGATCTAATTGAGGCTGTTACTTCTTCGTGAAAAAAGACGCTATGGACAGCCT
>NZ_CANLBV010000422.1 GCF_947488985.1 uncultured Vibrio sp. | reverse complement strand
CGTAGATCAGAATGCTACGGTGAATACGTTCCCGGGCCTTGTACACACCGCCCGTCACACCATGGGAGTGGGCTGCACCAGAAGTGGTTAGTTTAACCGCTCTTTCTTCGGGAAGAGTGGAGGACGATCACCACGGTGTGGTTCATGACTGGGGTGAAGTCGTAACAAGGTAGCCCTAGGGGAACCTGGGGCTGGATCACCTCCTTATACGAA
>NZ_CANLBV010000421.1 GCF_947488985.1 uncultured Vibrio sp. | reverse complement strand
CCGAGCTTGTGGGTTACTTTTCAGTTTAATGAGTTTGTCTTGTCGACCAAGGGACTGAACAACTTCGTAGTTTAGCCCCTTTTTCATTGGAATAAGCCAATGTCGATTTACGCCTGTAGAGCTCCATTCTTGAAGTAATCCAAGAGAGTAAAAGCCTTTATCGAAAAGGGTTAGGCTGTTATCGGGAGTCGTTTCTATCAGTTGCTCGGCCAA
>NZ_CANLBV010000420.1 GCF_947488985.1 uncultured Vibrio sp. | reverse complement strand
GGAGTCAATAAGAGAATGTCTCTGATCTGATCGTACGATTCTGATTTAGTTCACTCGATTTACGCAACAAAGCCGATCAAAGTTAAAGGTTACGACGTTTATTGAAAGGATTGAATGAGTCGATTTAAAGACGCTTACTTTTTTATTAACTCAATCGGTAGGAGGTCAGCGAGAGTTTCAACTTTATTTGGTTTGTAGTTATTGATGATATCGAG
>NZ_CANLBV010000419.1 GCF_947488985.1 uncultured Vibrio sp. | reverse complement strand
CCACTGCTCTTCCGTTAATGAGAGTGTTTGCCCTGGCATTTTTCTTGGCCAAGCGAACTTGTCTTTTTCGAGTCGCTTTTGCCAGAGGCAAAAGCCATTACGCTGCCAGTAGAGAACTTTGAGCTTATCCCGCGTGCGATTACAGAAGACGAATAGCGCTTCGGAGAAGGGATTAAGGTTCATATTCTGTTCAACGATAAAGCTCAAGCCGTTAA
>NZ_CANLBV010000418.1 GCF_947488985.1 uncultured Vibrio sp. | reverse complement strand
ATAGCGCCGATGGTAGTGTGGGGCTTCCCCATGTGAGAGTAGGACATCGCCAGGCTCCAAATTTATTTTCACTTTTTCAAAAAGTGAAGACAAAAAGGTATCGTTACCTGTGTATACATGTAACAACATCTACAGTGTACTAATCTGTTGATGACAATTTGTTGGAGGGATGGCTGAGTGGTCGAAAGCACCGGTCTTGAAAACCGGCAACCGTTA
>NZ_CANLBV010000417.1 GCF_947488985.1 uncultured Vibrio sp. | reverse complement strand
ATAGCGCCGATGGTAGTGTGGGGCTTCCCCATGTGAGAGTAGGACATCGCCAGGCTTTAAATTTATTTTCACTTTTTCAAAAAGTGAAGACAAAAAGGTATCGTTACCTGTGTATACATGTAACAACATCAGCAGTGTCCTAATCTGTTGATGACAATTTGTTGGAGGGATGGCTGAGTGGTCGAAAGCACCGGTCTTGAAAACCGGCAACCGTTA
>NZ_CANLBV010000416.1 GCF_947488985.1 uncultured Vibrio sp. | reverse complement strand
TGGATCTGTGGCATTCCCGAGTGTCGTAAGCACCATCTCCAGAGATTTCTTTAATGGTGCGACGAGTTTGCTTGAGTGCATATTTCGGAGCATTCCGATCAGTCATTTCCCCCGAGCGATCGCAATCACCGAAATACGCACCAGCTTAAATATCGAGTTAATAAAGCCTTGAAGTGCCCTTAAAGGTAAAGAAAAGAGGCGTTTTATCATGAGGGCT
>NZ_CANLBV010000415.1 GCF_947488985.1 uncultured Vibrio sp. | reverse complement strand
ACCTATCATTAGGTCATTCGGTGGACTTGGGGTTGATGCAAATCAACACAACAAACTTGAGGGCTTACAAGGTGAGCGTGGAGGATATGTTCGACCCTTGCCAGAACATCACGGTAGGCTCAAAGATTTTGTATGAGGGTTATCAGCGAGCTTTAAGGATAAATTCCGAGCCTGATATGGCATTAAAAATTGCGTTGTCTTATTACAACACGGGCAG
>NZ_CANLBV010000414.1 GCF_947488985.1 uncultured Vibrio sp. | reverse complement strand
CCGCATTTTTAATCGGACAAAAGGAGATAAAAAGTGGGGAAGAGTATGTCACGCGCATTGAGCGCGTCATCGAAGCCTTACAGCGCTATCAATATCAGCAACACACTACACGTCCACCCATCCCCGTTATTGATGAATTTCCGACGAACTTGAATGATTTGATGACGCCCGATGAGCAGTTTTGGATAGAGTGCAGCAATGAAGACGAACAAGCTCG
>NZ_CANLBV010000413.1 GCF_947488985.1 uncultured Vibrio sp. | reverse complement strand
ACCTATCATTAGGTCATTCGGTGGACTTGGGGTTGATGCAAATCAACACAACAAACTTGAGGGCTTACAAGGTGAGCATGGAGGATATGTTCGACCCTTGCCAGAACATCACGGTAGGCTCAAAGATTTTGTATGAGGGCTATCAGCGAGCTTTAAGGATAAATTCCGAGCCTGATATGGCATTAAAAATTGCGTTGTCTTATTACAACACGGGCAG
>NZ_CANLBV010000412.1 GCF_947488985.1 uncultured Vibrio sp. | reverse complement strand
CGAGCTTGTTCGTCTTCATTGCTGCACTCTATCCAAAACTGCTCATCGGGCGTCATCAAATCATTCAAGTTCGTCGGGAATTCATCAATAACGGGGATGGGAGGACGTGTAGTGTGTTGCTGATATTGATAGCGCTGTAGGGCTTCGATGACGCGCTCAATGCGCGTGACATACTCTTCCCCACTTTTTATCTCCTTTTGTCCGATTAAAAATGCGG
>NZ_CANLBV010000411.1 GCF_947488985.1 uncultured Vibrio sp. | reverse complement strand
TAACCGTATTTTTGTTTCCATTTCTTGTTTGAACCATACAGTTTTTGGCAACCAACAGCTCGATTACGAGGGTGTCCTTGTTCCCAAAAGGCAGCACCATCTCCAGAGATTTCTTTAATGGTGCGACGAGTTTGCTTGAGCAGATTAGGCAACACTTCTGCATCTGTCACGCCTGATAAGGTCAGTTCGGCTGCGATGATCTCATGAGTATCAGTATC
>NZ_CANLBV010000410.1 GCF_947488985.1 uncultured Vibrio sp. | reverse complement strand
GATCTATCACTCTTTGATGAACACTATTGCAACGACAAAAACGGGGCAGCTGCATACCCACCTTCCATCATGCTCAAAATTATCTTTTACGCCTATTCTCTTGGCATGCTATCAAGTCGACGTATTGAAAGAGCCTGCATTAACAATGTCACCTTCATGTGTCTGTCTGGCGATGTAAGACCGCACTTCACCACCATTGCTGCCTTCATCGCAAAAAT
>NZ_CANLBV010000409.1 GCF_947488985.1 uncultured Vibrio sp. | reverse complement strand
GTAAATTCAGAGCGCTCAGGGCTTGGGTAAGAGGCTGCACTTTCTCGCAAGGTGTCAATATGCACCATATAACCACTACCTAATGACGACAGCGCTTGATTAAGACGCCCTGCAATCGCATTACGCTCAACATTGGTCGCGGTATCGACGTCATAGCCCGTAAATCGCCAGCCAGCCGTGAATGAGCCGTCTTTGCCGAGCATCACCCCCTCATCGAC
>NZ_CANLBV010000408.1 GCF_947488985.1 uncultured Vibrio sp. | reverse complement strand
GGTAGCGGGTGATCTTGCTTACTCAGTCGACGAAGATGGCTCTATTACGCTAAGCCAAGAGCAGTTACTGGCGAATGCATCCGACATCGATGGCGATGATCTCACGGCAGAGAACCTCAGCGCAGGTGACCATGCAACGGTCACCGCAAACGAGGATGGCTCGTTTACCATCACGCCAGACGCAGACTTCAATGGCGACATCGACCTAAGCTTCGATGT
>NZ_CANLBV010000407.1 GCF_947488985.1 uncultured Vibrio sp. | reverse complement strand
GGAGTGGTAGTTCAGTTGGTTAGAATACCGGCCTGTCACGCCGGGGGTCGCGGGTTCGAGTCCCGTCCACTCCGCCATTTATTGGAAAAGCCCTGCAAGAAATAGCAGGGCTTTTTTACATCTGTAGTTTTTTAAAATAAGTGATACCAATCTGGAAAATTAACTGGTCAGGTTAATCCAGTCTCTGGTGCACATTTTGGTAACTCTATCTGCACGCTCC
>NZ_CANLBV010000406.1 GCF_947488985.1 uncultured Vibrio sp. | reverse complement strand
GCGTACAAAGGTCTGACTCAAACGGATGGTTTCTTCACTATCCCGCTGGCTGACATCACAGCCAAAACGAAAAACGGTGTAAGTTACACAGGTCTGGTGACAGAAATGGGTGACAACATCACGCTAGAAGTGGAAATCGCGTCGACTGAACAAGCCAACGCGCCTAAGGTTCAACTGCAAGCATGGGCGACCGTTTCAGCGCGTCAACCGGCTCGCGTTCT
>NZ_CANLBV010000405.1 GCF_947488985.1 uncultured Vibrio sp. | reverse complement strand
CCCGATTCAAAAAAGCAGCTCGATACGGTGATTGGGTTCATCAAAAAAGCGGACACTATAGTTCATGCTGGCGATCCTGATCCTGAAGGCTGCTTGCTCATTGATGAAATCCTAGATCACGTTGGTAACAAGAAGCCCGTACAGCGTCTATTGATTGCCGATTTAAACGATAAGCCCGTAAAAGCAGCGCTGGCTAACATGCAACCTAATGAGAAATTTAG
>NZ_CANLBV010000404.1 GCF_947488985.1 uncultured Vibrio sp. | reverse complement strand
GCATACTGGTGGTGAGTGTATTGGTATCTGGCACTCTTTGGTGGTTACGCGATAACGCGCCCCCTTCTGCGCCTAAGTCTATGATTGATGTACCAACTGCAACGCCTTCAACCCAACCCCCACCACTGAAGCCTCGTGCGCCTATAAGCTCCCCGAAAGAAGTGAAACCTCACTCTGTTGAGCCGACCTTAACGCTCGATAAACACGCTCAGGTGATGGTT
>NZ_CANLBV010000403.1 GCF_947488985.1 uncultured Vibrio sp. | reverse complement strand
GAACTCGATGAAGAAACCGAAATAGAAGACTCTACCCATCACGTATCAAGTGAGTCAGACAACGTAACTGAACCACACATCGAACCATCTAACGAACTCGATGAAGAAACTGAAAACGAAATCAGCATCAATGACACATTGAGGCAGCCCCCAAAGAAAAAGGTCAACATCCCCAATAAAACCAATATCAAAGCTAACTTCGATGAAAAGTTTAAAGACTT
>NZ_CANLBV010000402.1 GCF_947488985.1 uncultured Vibrio sp. | reverse complement strand
TGGTAGACACAAGGGATTTAAAATCCCTCGACGTTCGCGTTGTGCCGGTTCAAGTCCGGCCCGGGGCACCATCTATTTGATTATACCTTCCTAGTAGTTTGCTCTGGTAGGAATCAAAAGAGTTGTTCTCTTAAAAAACTATTGGGGCGCCTTGGCAGAGTGGCTATGCAGCGGATTGCAAATCCGTGGACCTCGGTTCGACTCCGGGAGGCGCCTCCATCA
>NZ_CANLBV010000401.1 GCF_947488985.1 uncultured Vibrio sp. | reverse complement strand
CACTTAATGTATATCTAAGGTACATAACCATTAGGCATCGAAGGCACATAAAGCAGTACCAATAAGACCGTCCACTATCGGACGGTTTTTTATTGGAGTAAATCGAAGCATGAAATTGAATGCAAAAAACATTGGTATTATCGCGGGCATCGCTGCGTTAGTGGCGGCTGGCGTTGTTTGGGCATCAAACAACGTTGACGCTGTTGAAGATACCATTGGTTA
>NZ_CANLBV010000400.1 GCF_947488985.1 uncultured Vibrio sp. | reverse complement strand
CAGTGTAATTATCATAGTTCGTAGCATGATCCTGATTTTACTAAAAATCAAGCACCTTCAATGATCACGGGTATAAAGGTGAATATACCGCCTCAGAGTCGAGCTATTATCGGGTACTGAGTGCACAAGGACAACTTCACAACCGAGGGGCTTTGTTGCGTAAATCGAGTGAACTAAATCAGAATCGTACGATCAGATCAGAGACATTCTCTTATTGACTCC
>NZ_CANLBV010000399.1 GCF_947488985.1 uncultured Vibrio sp. | reverse complement strand
GGCAGGGGTGGAGAGATTCGAACTCCCAACACGCGGATTTGGAATCCGCTGCTCTGCCAATTGGAGCTACACCCCTAAAGTGTGATCTAAAACGAAATTTCTCACGTTTCAGATTCAGAAAAACCTCGCAAAGCGAGGTTCTCTAAAATAAGTGGCGGAGTGGACGGGACTCGAACCCGCGACCCCCGGCGTGACAGGCCGGTATTCTAACCAACTGAACTAC
>NZ_CANLBV010000398.1 GCF_947488985.1 uncultured Vibrio sp. | reverse complement strand
CTTGAACCGGCACAACGCGAACGTCGAGGGATTTTAAATCCCTTGTGTCTACCAATTCCACCACCAGGGCACGCAATGCTTTATTGCGATGCCGATTACTGAAAAGTAAAACACCATCTTCATGTCGAAAGAAATCAACATGACAATATTTGGAGCGATACATCGGGTTCGAACCGATGACCTCAACCTTGGCAAGGTTGCGCTCTACCAACTGAGCTAGTATC
>NZ_CANLBV010000397.1 GCF_947488985.1 uncultured Vibrio sp. | reverse complement strand
GGCCGATTGCCGTAAAATCACTCATTGAGTTCTTTCTCCATTTCTTCCGCTACGACCTGTAGGCGAGGGAGCGTATTTGCTGCCACACTGTCCGCCAGTTCATGAACGTCATTATCTGAATCGAAAGCGTGACGTTGTAATGAAACAACCGCCGCACTTAATGCCACCTGATTGCTGTAAACGCCTTGCATCATTTCCAATGCGTCTACTTGTTCAGGCTGTAG
>NZ_CANLBV010000396.1 GCF_947488985.1 uncultured Vibrio sp. | reverse complement strand
AGTGTGGCTTACAGTGGTAACGATGGTGTTCTTGAAATCAATGGTGACGGCACCTATACCTTCTCTCCAAACGAAAACTTCAGTGGTGAAATCGCACTGGATGTAGTTGTGGTTGATGAAGAGGGAGCGACCGACGCGACAACGGCGGGTATTAACGTTCTTGAGGTGAATGATCCACCTGTTGCCGGTCCAACGTCATACACCATTGACGAAGATTCTGTACT
>NZ_CANLBV010000395.1 GCF_947488985.1 uncultured Vibrio sp. | reverse complement strand
TGCGGGAGCCGGATTTGAACCGACGACCTTCGGGTTATGAGCCCGACGAGCTACCAAACTGCTCCATCCCGCGTCCGGATGCATCATTTAAGTTGATGAGACTTGGTCTCTTGCGAGACACCTTAAGAGTTTGACTTCCTAAAGCTTTAAACTGGAGCGATACATCGGGTTCGAACCGATGACCTCAACCTTGGCAAGGTTGCGCTCTACCAACTGAGCTAGTAT
>NZ_CANLBV010000394.1 GCF_947488985.1 uncultured Vibrio sp. | reverse complement strand
AACAATGTCACCTTCATGTGTCTGTCTGGCGATGTAAGACCGCACTTCACCACCATTGCTGCCTTCATCGCAAAAATGAAAGACACCATTGAACCACTCTTCACTCAAGTCCTGATGATATGCGATGAACAAGGCCTCATCGGTCGTAACATGTTTGCCATTGATGGATGTAAAATTTCATCCAATGCCAGCAAAGAATCGAGTGGCACTCACGAGGAGTTACGCC
>NZ_CANLBV010000393.1 GCF_947488985.1 uncultured Vibrio sp. | reverse complement strand
AGAGGAACAAGACCAAATCAAACCAATAGGCAAGATAAGTCGTGGTATGAGGGCTCTCATTCTTCACTCTCCCAGATATTGAGCGCAGTCAGGTAGTGTAAATACCAATCCTCGCCATATTCCGCCACCCAACCTTGGATTTGCGCCACGGTCTCCTTATCGGAGGCCGCAACAAATGCCAAGGCTAACGCATCCAGTGATAAGCTAACCAAACGCGAACCCGTCGGTTG
>NZ_CANLBV010000392.1 GCF_947488985.1 uncultured Vibrio sp. | reverse complement strand
CAACCGACGGGTTCGCGTTTGGTTAGCTTATCACTGGATGCGTTAGCCTTGGCATTTGTTGCGGCCTCCGATAAGGACACCGTGGCGCAAATCCAAGGTTGGGTGGCGGAATATGGCGAGGATTGGTATTTACACTACCTGACTGCGCTCAACATCTGGGAGAGTGAAGAATGAGAGCCCTCATACCACGACTTATCTTGCCTATTGGTTTGATTTGGTCTTGTTCCTCT
>NZ_CANLBV010000391.1 GCF_947488985.1 uncultured Vibrio sp. | reverse complement strand
TGAGGTTAGTCGTCCTCTGGCTCTTCCCCGTAAAAGGCTCTGAGCTTTTTTCGTAGAACCAACAGGGCAGCAGTTTCAGCCAGTGCCTTTTCTTTGTGGCGTAACTCTTTCTTAAGCTCTTTGATTTCAAGCTTATCCGCTTTGGCCTGCTTTTTTGCTTCCGCTTCCCGCTCTTTACTCGACATAAAACCTTGCATACATTCGCTACGCCAGCTTTGAACTTGTTCGGG
>NZ_CANLBV010000390.1 GCF_947488985.1 uncultured Vibrio sp. | reverse complement strand
TTGTTGGGAGCACTAGCTTCCCAGCTCCACGATGATATCCGCGCCAGATTATCCTTAAAAAGCCCAAAGCATTGATTGCTATTTTTTGTGTCAGGTTCTTAATCTGGCCGATTGACCGTTTTTGTCATCACGTTCATTGGCGTTGCAAACTTGGTTATATACTCGTTCAACTTGAAGATGCAGGCTTGAGAACTTGAAAGTTATCATTAATTCGAGATGCCAAAGAGCCTG
>NZ_CANLBV010000389.1 GCF_947488985.1 uncultured Vibrio sp. | reverse complement strand
GTCCTCCTCCAAAGCCCTTATAAATAAAGGGCTAACGGCTTACATTGGACTTTTCGCTGAAATGGGCGCAAACCCCCTATAACCGACGTGTCGTCCACCGGTTCCCTTACCCAACGGCGGATGTCACGCAAATAACTCAAGTGGTTTCTGAACTCACAGCGTAAGCGTCTACGAACCGACTCATTGACTTTCTAATATCAACACAGATACCGCCAACTAAGGCGGTATCTGTCAT
>NZ_CANLBV010000388.1 GCF_947488985.1 uncultured Vibrio sp. | reverse complement strand
TTCCCTTTTTATTAAGAGAAGTAAAACAGATTCTTCGGAATCAAAATGATTTCAATGAACTGAGTGACCAATACAAAATTAAGTTTACTTAATTTTGGCACAGTCAATTCATTATCTTTCTGTTGGAAAGATAATAACTTTAGAATTACATGTTTACTTAGGTAAATATTAGTTTTGAAGTCAGTATTCGTTGAGTCACACCTATTAATTTAGGTAATCAAAACTTTAAATTGAAGAG
>NZ_CANLBV010000387.1 GCF_947488985.1 uncultured Vibrio sp. | reverse complement strand
TTGAGCCCAGAGCAGTTGATTGCCAACAGCTCGGATGTGGACGGTGAGGTGTCACTCGATAGCGTGAGCTACTCAGGCGCTGACGGTATCTTGGTACAAAACGAAGATGGCTCCGTCACCTTCGCACCAAACGAGAACTTCAACGGCGACATCCGTCTGGATGTGGTTGTCACCGATGATGACGGTGCGACAGCAACGACGACGGCAGGCATTGAGGTGATAGCGGTCAACGATGCGCC
>NZ_CANLBV010000386.1 GCF_947488985.1 uncultured Vibrio sp. | reverse complement strand
AGCAAAGAAGCCATTCAATCTAATGAGAGCGTGACAAAATCGGCTCTTGAGTCGAATCAAGAGTCGCTGTCAAAGGCTCTCGATTTCGGGCGTTATTCTCTTGAAGAAAATAGTCAAATCAGTCAAGCGGCTATGGACAACATGCGACAGAACAGCGCAGATACTACGTCCGCAGTCAAATCAATGGCGATGCAGTCGGGAGAGAACGCCCGTGCTGCTTTATTGATGGCTGAAAACACCGC
>NZ_CANLBV010000385.1 GCF_947488985.1 uncultured Vibrio sp. | reverse complement strand
ACCCAATCACCAAACAAACTTGGCAAAGAAGACTTTCGAAGGTGCTGACAACCAAACACGCCAAGCCTTGAAAAAATCTGATTGCCTAAAAACACCAAAGAAGCAGCACTAAAGAACTTGTAAAAAAGAACCTTACTAACGTAGAAGAACTGAATGACGCATAAGTCACTTAAACGAAAAACTCACTACGCGTGATGAGAACTACGATGATAAAGATTGGAAAACGAACAGGTGAATAGCAA
>NZ_CANLBV010000384.1 GCF_947488985.1 uncultured Vibrio sp. | reverse complement strand
TAACGAGCTTGTAGGATTTCTCCCTTACCCGTTCTCAATTCTGATCCTATCGACATTTCATCATGATATAAACTTGAACGCACTAACTCCTTGTGATCTAATCTTAATTATTCGTCACGAGACACGGTTATGCCTAACTTCAAAACTGATTACTCCAATCAAAATATGTTTGTCCCTGTCATCATTGACGAGCAGCTCATCCCTGGCACCATCGAGTATGCGATATCTCATATCGTCGATAA
>NZ_CANLBV010000383.1 GCF_947488985.1 uncultured Vibrio sp. | reverse complement strand
AATTGGTAGACGCACCAGATTTAGGTTCTGGCGCCGAGAGGTGTGAGAGTTCAAGTCTCTCCGACCGCACCATTATTGAATGAAACCCAGCTTTTTAGCTGGGTTTTGTTTTATCTGGAATATGTAAATCTGCTATCCAGGTCACCAAGTATTTTCTCCGGCCTAGTCATACCAATTTGATTATTTAATTGGTCAGCTTAGTCCAACTTCGGTAGCACATAGATATAACCTTCTCAGTCGACTCA
>NZ_CANLBV010000382.1 GCF_947488985.1 uncultured Vibrio sp. | reverse complement strand
TTGAGGGAAATTAATGTCCATATAGTACCTCCGAGCAGAGTTACTATTAGATCAGAAATTTAATCAAATTGGTATAATCAAATTGGTATAATTTTCCAGATTGGTATGATACAACATACATTTTTGATAGATGTAAAAAAGCCCTGCTATTTCTAGCAGGGCTTTTCCAATAAGTGGCGGAGTGGACGGGACTCGAACCCGCGACCCCCGGCGTGACAGGCCGGTATTCTAACCAACTGAACTAC
>NZ_CANLBV010000381.1 GCF_947488985.1 uncultured Vibrio sp. | reverse complement strand
TTATCTTCCCTTTTTATTAAGAGAAGTAAAACAGATTCTTCGGAATCAAAATGATTTCAATGAACTGAGTGACCAATTCAAATTGGGTGCAGCCTTGAGCTGTTTTGTTTCACTTTTTCAAAAGTGAAAACCAATAAGAGCACAGTCAATTCATTATCTTTCTGTTCTTATTTATTTAAGAAGAGAGGGGTAATAGCTTTAGAATTACATGTTTCTGTTCTTTTTCGAAAGAGCTGTAAATATTA
>NZ_CANLBV010000380.1 GCF_947488985.1 uncultured Vibrio sp. | reverse complement strand
ACTGATGTCGATAAGCGTTTTGATCTAGTCGATAAACGATTTGATGAAATGAAAACTGATGTCGATAGACGTTTTGACCTAGTCGATAAACGATTTGATGACATGAAAATTGATGTCGATAAACGTTTTGACCTAGTCGATAAGCGTTTTGATGAAATGAAAATTGATGTCGATAAACGTTTTGACCTAGTCGATAAGCGTTTTGATGAAATGAAAACTGATGTCGATAGACGTTTTGATGAAGT
>NZ_CANLBV010000379.1 GCF_947488985.1 uncultured Vibrio sp. | reverse complement strand
AGTTCGAATCTCTCCACCCCTGCCATATCTAAGGCTCTAGTCGAAAGACTGGAGCCTTTTTCATTTTGTTCGGTTAACCAATCAGCCAATTGGCAGAGCAGCGGATTCCGCTAATACCAATCTGGAAAATTAACTGGTCAGGTTAATCCAGTCTCTGGTGCACATTTTGGTAATACCAATTTGATTAAATTTCTGATCTAATAGTAACTCTGCTCGGAGGTACTATATGGACATTAATTTCCCTCA
>NZ_CANLBV010000378.1 GCF_947488985.1 uncultured Vibrio sp. | reverse complement strand
TACGAGACAAGGTTCACTCATTACCGCCCATGCTGGGTAAATTTTAACAGTGACAACTATCCTGCCAGAGGGGGCTTAGTACGCACACAAACCAACCTTTTTGCGAGAGCCTCTTAATCATTGTTGCAATGGTTAAGGGGCTCGTTGAACAAGCTTACTGGGTTAGGTATGCGGCTTTGTTGCGTAAATCGAGTGAACTAAATCAGAATCGTACGATCAGATCAGAGACATTCTCTTATTGACTCC
>NZ_CANLBV010000377.1 GCF_947488985.1 uncultured Vibrio sp. | reverse complement strand
CGCTCCATCAACAAAAAATAGAAAACGTGATTACTTTCTTAAAGCAAGAAGGGTATTCCGACATCACCAACTTAATGCTACTCCTGCAATACAAAGATCGCGCTCCACTTGATCGCTTGCTGAACAAATTGATTCAACAAGGCAGTATCATTAAGCATGAACTTATTCTCATGGATGGAAAAATAAAAATCTCTTTATGGGGCATTACTGAATTTGGAGTAACACAATACATTCAATCCCCGACCGA
>NZ_CANLBV010000376.1 GCF_947488985.1 uncultured Vibrio sp. | reverse complement strand
TCGGAGTCAATAAGAGAATGTCTCTGATCTGATCGTACGATTCTGATTTAGTTCACTCGATTTACGCAACAAAGCCTAGGTTTTCTGGTCAACTTGGCTATGCTGGAGCCTATCCAAATGAATGCTGGGACGTCGAGTTTCAAGAAGAGCTTGTTGTAAGAAAACTATGGGTGCCCCCTCTGGCAGGATAGTTGTCACTGTTAAAATTTACCCAGCATGGGCGGTAATGAGTGAACCTTGTCTCGTAT
>NZ_CANLBV010000375.1 GCF_947488985.1 uncultured Vibrio sp. | reverse complement strand
CCATAAAGGTGTAATTTTCGTTGATTCGGTATGGTTTTTACCTGAATTTAAAAAATGTTGCTTTTCGATGATAGTACAACTGAAAGCGTCACAAACTTACAAGGCGTTATGGAAGTACATTGCCTTGAGTAAGTGTCCTAAATCTTCGCTAAGCCGGTCTTTAGCTTATGAAAAAAACTATTGTTTATCTAATGGCCATAAGATAAAGTCTCACATGTACTACGTGTATCATAGGATTTCCTGCTTGA
>NZ_CANLBV010000374.1 GCF_947488985.1 uncultured Vibrio sp. | reverse complement strand
GCTGGCATTCATGTTGATGTGGCTACCGATGTATTGTTGAACGCGAAATGTACAGCAAAGATCAACACGCCCTAGCCTTTGGCTGATAAATGGCTGATAAATGGCTGATAACAGGGATAGCTTTCTACGACAAATAACCGAATGATTCTCTTGCTTAAATGTATGCGCCCCGTGAACCCACGGGGCGACTTGCTAATGTTTGAAGTTCCAAGGTAGGAGTGCGTTGATATCAGGCTCAGCTTTTGCCAG
>NZ_CANLBV010000373.1 GCF_947488985.1 uncultured Vibrio sp. | reverse complement strand
GGCTGGATCACCTCCTTATACGAAGATATTCACGATAAGTGTCCACACAGATTGATTAGGTTTAGAAAAGTTAAGAGACGATATTGGGTCTGTAGCTCAGCTGGTTAGAGCGCTCGCCTGATAAGCGGGAGGTCGGTGGTTCAAGTCCACTCAGACCCACCAATATCGACCTAGATGGGGCTATAGCTCAGCTGGGAGAGCGCCTGCCTTGCACGCAGGAGGTCTGCGGTTCGATCCCGCATAGCTCCACC
>NZ_CANLBV010000372.1 GCF_947488985.1 uncultured Vibrio sp. | reverse complement strand
ACAGGTGCAGCTACTGAAAGCTCAGAGCAAATAGGAAAAAGTCGCGGGGGTAACTCAACCAAAATTCACTTAGCCGTGGATAGTGGTGGTCTACCGATTTGTTTTGATTTATCAGAAGGCCAACGGCACGATATAGTGCATGCCGAAAGCTTGGTTGAGCAACTCAATGAAGTTAATACTATCGTTTGTGATAAAGGATATGACAGCGAACCTTTCCGTACTTTTGTTAAGGAGCGTGGCGGAGAAACGGTAA
>NZ_CANLBV010000371.1 GCF_947488985.1 uncultured Vibrio sp. | reverse complement strand
CGTGGTTTCAGGTAAGACGGATCATGAATCGGTCTTATCACTCACATTGGAGGGATGCTAATGGGTGGCGGTGGCAGAAGTTCAAGTTCGAACACAACAAACACAACCAACACGAACGGCACTAGTGCCATTAGTGGCGATAACCTTGGTGTGGTTATCTCTGGTGTGAATGGCAACATTGGCAATATTTCGATGACTGATCACGGCTCAGTAAAAGCCGCGTCAGAAATCGCTCAAAGTGCCATGCAGAGCAA
>NZ_CANLBV010000370.1 GCF_947488985.1 uncultured Vibrio sp. | reverse complement strand
GTGGCCAAAGGGAGCAGACTGTAAATCTGCCGGCACTGCCTTCGATGGTTCGAATCCGTCTCCCTCCACCATATTCTCCTTAATTGGAAAATCGAAAAGCCAACTCATTGAGTTGGCTTTTTTCGTTTCTGAACACGTTATTGAAAGCCCTGTCTTATCAGGACAGAAGTTAAAAACGCTTCTGTCTAATACCAATCTGGAAAATTAACTGGTCAGGTTAATCCAGTCTCTGGTGCACATTTTGGTAACTCTATCTGCACG
>NZ_CANLBV010000369.1 GCF_947488985.1 uncultured Vibrio sp. | reverse complement strand
ACTGAAATAGCAAGGATTCTCAAAGTTAGTCGTACAAGTGTTAATACTTGGGTGGCAACTTACCAGCAGTTTGGTTTGGATGCTTTAGCTGGTAAACATCATCCAGGTCGCCCTTGTAGCCTAAGCCAAAAACAACTGGAGCAGTTTAAAAAGTATGTCACTGAATCCGCTATAAAGCCTGATGGTGGTCGATTACAGGGAGAGGATTTTGTTGCATACATCGAAGAGCAGTTCAACGTTAAGTATGGTGTGCACAACATTTACAGA
>NZ_CANLBV010000368.1 GCF_947488985.1 uncultured Vibrio sp. | reverse complement strand
GAGGGAAATTAATGTCCATATAGTACCTCCGAGCAGAGTTACTATTAGATCAGAAATTTAATCAAATTGGTATAAGCTTGTCTCTCAATAAATTCGCCTCGATTAAAGTAAAAAAAGAAAGCAACTAAACCTAATGTTACACCGATTAAAATCATTTAAATGTACCCTTAATAATTACCATCACCTAGCTCATAACGAGCTTGTAGGATTTCTCCCTTACCCGTTCTCAATTCTGATCCTATCGACATTTCATCATGATATAAACTTGA
>NZ_CANLBV010000367.1 GCF_947488985.1 uncultured Vibrio sp. | reverse complement strand
GAGGGAAATTAATGTCCATATAGTACCTCCGAGCAGAGTTACTATTAGATCAGAAATTTAATCAAATTGGTATTACAATAACGACGAGGTCCCAACCGTGCTGCGGTCGCTCTCGCAAACCAACTCATGCGGATCGCTTGGGCTATTATCGCCAAAAACGAAGAGTATCAACCAGAGTAAAACACCATGCACCACCGGCGTTTTTCAAGGTAGTTGTCATCATTTGCTTACTTATTAAGCAGCTTCTCTTTCTGGGTTTAGGTGTACTTC
>NZ_CANLBV010000366.1 GCF_947488985.1 uncultured Vibrio sp. | reverse complement strand
AATTTCTATTTTAAAGGTGTTTGCTGTAGCTTGAGTGGTGGCGCTCGCTTTTGCTGCGCCTAAAGACCGCATATAAATCGTTTCCGATCTAATGGTCTTATTTTTCTTATCCAAGTAGCGGATATTATAGACAGCCATAAACCTCCCTATTAAGCATTAAAGTACGCCTTTATCTCGATCTGGTTTCCCGTCTTTGTCAAAAAATCGAACTTTGCATGTAGGGAACCCGCTGCATCCCCACCAAAATGAGCCTTCACGTTTACCAGCTCGA
>NZ_CANLBV010000365.1 GCF_947488985.1 uncultured Vibrio sp. | reverse complement strand
GGCGATTAGCTCAGTTGGGAGAGCACCTGCCTTACAAGCAGGGGGTCACTGGTTCGAGCCCGGTATCGCCCACCATTCTCTAAATATTCTTGGAAGTTAAAACTCCAAACCACTTCTTATGTTGCTGGTTGGTTTTTTCGTCTGTGAGAGTCTTTAGAAAATGCGAATTTTAGAACAACGGTTCTGAAAGTCTCATGCTCTTTAACAATTTGGAAAGCTGACTGATTTGATTACTTGCGAGTAATTTAAATCAAATTTAAAAGTTCTCAAT
>NZ_CANLBV010000364.1 GCF_947488985.1 uncultured Vibrio sp. | reverse complement strand
CCCGTATTCCATGCTTTTAATAGCTCCAAAGCTTCTCCACCTCGCACTTCACCCACGATGATACGGTCAGGCCGATAACGTAAGGTGGTGCGCAGCAAGGTGCGCATAGAAATGTCGGCGTTTGGATGGGTTCGTTTAATCACATGATTGGGGGCGCTGCATTGCAGCTCGTTGGTATCTTCCAAAAGGATGCTACGCTCATTGGGAAAGCGCTGCGCCATTTCATACAGCAGCGCGTTCACAAAAGTGGTCTTTCCTGAGCCTGTGCCGC
>NZ_CANLBV010000363.1 GCF_947488985.1 uncultured Vibrio sp. | reverse complement strand
AGGGACGTTGTCACGTTTGTCAGTGTACGGAGCAGCGCAGCAATGCCAATACCCAAGACTACCTAAAGCAATATATGTCTTTAGAAGAGCTAACCGCGGCTACTGAAGTACAACCCGAAGGCACATCACCGCAACCCGAAGTACAACAAGTGCAATCGGAAGTACCAAATGAAGTGCAACCCTACCCTAATAATGCGCCTAAATCAGACGGGGTTTCAGGGTTGTTGTGTGCTGGCATCGGTGCATTCATTGGCTTAACCCTTGGTAAAGCCG
>NZ_CANLBV010000362.1 GCF_947488985.1 uncultured Vibrio sp. | reverse complement strand
GCGTTCACAAAAGTGGTCTTTCCTGAGCCTGTGCCGCCCACCACCACGATATTACGGTGTCGGTCGATAAGCTCAATGAGGTGGCGCGCAACGGTCTCGTTTAGGGCGTTTGAGGCCAAATAATCCGCGAACGTGAAGATTCGCGTGGCTTTTTTACGGATCACAAAACTTGGGTTATCCACCAAAGGCGGGACAAGCCCCTCAAATCGACTGCCGTCGGTCGGCAGCTCGCACTCTAAAATCGGGCTGCTGCTTGTCACCACCGTCTTGTGATA
>NZ_CANLBV010000361.1 GCF_947488985.1 uncultured Vibrio sp. | reverse complement strand
TATATCTTGTCCGTAATTGCGTTTAGCAATTACCGTTTCTCCGCCACGTTCCTTAACAAAAATACGGAAAGGTTCGCTGTCATATCCTTTATCACAAACGATAGTATTAACTTCATCAAGTTGCTCAACCAAGCTTTCGGCATGTACTATATCGTGGCGTTGTCCTTCTGATAAATCAAAACAAATCGGTAGGCCACCACTATCTACGGCTAAGTGAATTTTGGTTGAGTTGCCCCCGCGACTTTTTCCTATTTGCTCTGAGCTTTCAGTAGCTGCACCTGT
>NZ_CANLBV010000360.1 GCF_947488985.1 uncultured Vibrio sp. | reverse complement strand
AATCAATGCTTTGGGCTTTTTAAGGATAATCTGGCGCGGATATCATCGTGGAGCTGGGAAGCTAGTGCTCCCAACAAGGACTCCGAATACATTAGCGCAAACCAACTCCGTTATTACTTAATTGTAGTTGCAATAACGGGGCGGACCATACATTTTTGTATGTATTCCAAGTGTAAAATAAAGTATATATACCCGTACTCATTGAAGGTATGCGCCCCATGAACCCACGGGGCGACTTGCTAATGTTTGAAGTTCCAAGGTAGGAGTGCGTTGATATCAGGCTC
>NZ_CANLBV010000359.1 GCF_947488985.1 uncultured Vibrio sp. | reverse complement strand
TCTGAGCCATGATCAAACTCTTCAATTTAAGATTTTGTCGACTCAACGAATACTGACTTCAAAACTAATATTTACCGAAGTAAACATGTAATTCTAAAGCTATTACCCCTCTCTTCTTAAATAAATAGGAACAGAATAGTAATGAATTGACTGTGCCAAAATTAAGTAAACTTAATTTTGAATTGGTCACTCAGCTCATTGAAATCAAGTTTGTTACCGAAGTAACTGCTATTACGCTCTTTCGAAAAAGAACCAATAACGTTTTGATATTCATCAACGAGTGCCC
>NZ_CANLBV010000358.1 GCF_947488985.1 uncultured Vibrio sp. | reverse complement strand
GACGTGCCCGTGATACAGCTCGCTGTTGAGCGTGGTTACTTACAGTGGGGAGCTTGCTCAGGTGGCTCTACGCCTCTTATTAAAACCGTCATAGCGACTCAAGGCGACCAACTGGCGTTTGATGATGTCGTGAGCATGAACGGTCAACCACTAACGAATTATGTTATTCATCGAGCTGACGATAACGGTCGCACGTTACCTTTACTTGACCCCTTCACGGTCGCGGAGAATGAATTTTTCGCGTTATCGGAATACGCTCCGAGCAACAGTTTTGATGGGCGTTATT
>NZ_CANLBV010000357.1 GCF_947488985.1 uncultured Vibrio sp. | reverse complement strand
GTCAGTGTAATTATCATAGTTCGTAGCATGATCCTGATTTTACTGAAAATCAAGCACCTTCAATGAGTACGGGTATAGTCATCTGTATAATAAAAGGGAATGGTAAATTTCGATAGAAGACGTTGTCGTTTATTAAATGCCTCAGTGTCTCTTTTACCAAAAACGTGGGCAATGATGCGTTTATATCTAGGTTCCCAAGCATACCAAAGCCCAGGGCGCGAGCATACTTTGATTAATTTATAACCCAAAGAAGATTCGAGCCCGATAATCATCGTTCCAACCCGCT
>NZ_CANLBV010000356.1 GCF_947488985.1 uncultured Vibrio sp. | reverse complement strand
CATGAAAGAGCTAGCGAAGGCTGAGCCAGATATCGATGTGCTCCTACCTTGGAACTTCAAATACTGACAAGTCGCCCCGTGGGTTCATGGGGCGAATACTCTCTATTCGGAAAAAGTGCAACAAATAGCCATTCAGCACGAAGATTAGTGAAAGAAGTTCATAAAAAAAGCAGTCAGTTGATAAGGGTATTTACAAGCGAAAGCCGCCCTTATATTATACGCGCCATTGGAGGGATGGCTGAGTGGTCGAAAGCACCGGTCTTGAAAACCGGCAACCGTTAATAGCGGTTCTAGGGTTCAAAT
>NZ_CANLBV010000355.1 GCF_947488985.1 uncultured Vibrio sp. | reverse complement strand
GAAGTACACCTAAACCCAGAAAGAGAAGCTGCTTAATAAGTAAGCAAATGATGACAACTACCTTGAAAAACGCCGGGAAGTCTGCACTTCAGAAAGAAAAGCCTGATCCAGATGACAGGGTTGTCGATACCAGCGATGTTGATGAAGAAACATATCGAGATATATCCGCATTTCCTGACAATATAGCCACTCAAATTACTTTTCGTCTAAGCATTCTTCGTTATTTAGCTAGGGCGTGTTGATCTTTCGTGAGTGTTTTTTGAATAGCATGGTAAAGAGTTATAATTTGCTTTGCCAAAAGTAA
>NZ_CANLBV010000354.1 GCF_947488985.1 uncultured Vibrio sp. | reverse complement strand
GTTCAAGCGCACTGCCCGAACGCAAAAATCGTTTACGACTTATTCCACGTTGTTGCTAAGTTCGGTCGTGAGGTGATAGATAGAGTCAGAGTCGACCAAGCCAACAAACTCAAGTAAGATAAAAAAGCGAGACAATGGGTCAAGCGCTCACGCTGGGTGTTGTTGAAAAATAGAGGCAACTTAAATCCACGACAAGATAGCTATCTTACTTAAATATTGAATATCAATAAAGACTTAATGACCACTTATATACTCGGAGCACAACTCAAAGAGCTTTGGTATTGTGAATCAGAAGCACATGCTAAAGG
>NZ_CANLBV010000353.1 GCF_947488985.1 uncultured Vibrio sp. | reverse complement strand
GGCAGCGTTTGCTGGGCATTTCTACTACGTTATCGGCTTCTCATGTAGGCTAGCTACACATCGACGCCTCTGCCTTGCATAAATGCCCAGCAACTCGCTGCAAAAATCAGCTAGAAAGATCAACACGCCCTAAGAAAACAGCGACCAGATAGTCGCTGTTTTTCTCATTATTACCCCTTTATATCTTGGTAATTTATCGTCGTTTAATCGACAAATACCACCTGTAAGGATTGAACACTAGGGCGTGTTGATCTTTCGTGAGTATTTTTTAAACAGCATGGTAAAGAGTTATAATTTGCTTCGCCAAAAGTA
>NZ_CANLBV010000352.1 GCF_947488985.1 uncultured Vibrio sp. | reverse complement strand
GCAGGCTCTTTGGCATCTCGAATTAATGATAACTTTCAAGTTCTCAAGCCTGCATCTTCAAGTTGAACGAGTATACAACGGTTATCTACAAACCGATGGCTACGCGGCTTATGATGGTCTATATCAAGTCACTAATGTGGTGTGCTTAGCGCATGCTCGTCGTAAGTTCATGGATGCTAAGAAGCTTCAAGGTAAAGGTAAGTCGGGGAAGGCTGATAAGGCGCTGGCTAAAATCCCAAAACTCTACGGAATAGAATCACGCTTAAAAGGTGCGCCTGTCGAAAAACGGAAAGCAGAGCGTCAAGCGTATTCCA
>NZ_CANLBV010000351.1 GCF_947488985.1 uncultured Vibrio sp. | reverse complement strand
TCAGAGGATTTACCGCTCGCTTGCTCTTGGTAAATTTTGTCACAACCAATACGTTTAAGCTGTTCAAGTTGAACATCAAGCGTTTGGTCTTGAGTACTGACACGGGCATAGCCAATTTTCATGAAAAGAGCCTAAAAGTGAACATTAAGATAACTAAACATTAGTGTACATGTTCATATGATATTTTAAAGACTAATTGGACAGTATTGAGATGGGTGAAAGATAATGTTCACAAAGTTACACCTTTATGGGCACTTATTAAAAGAGTCTCTTAACCATTGCAACAATGATTAAGAGACTCTCGTAAAAAGGTT
>NZ_CANLBV010000350.1 GCF_947488985.1 uncultured Vibrio sp. | reverse complement strand
AGACCCATCACCATAAGCCCGCCCACTAACCTAACAATGGGCTTTAACGTGCCTTGTTCATTTTTCAAAGAGGACAATGCTGGATGTAAGCTAAAACGACTCATTATTGACTCCATAGGCACGCGTGGGTAAAGGCACGAGCGTGTCATTGTTGATGATCCAAATTCGAGAAAGGCTGCGCCCATCACTTAAATTCACCTGCACCAAAAACTGCGTAGGATTCAATTGCTCTAAACGATAAGACAACGTGAGGTAATTTCGCTCATGCCCTTGAGAAACCCCCACACCCTTGGCTCTTAATTCAGTCACCAACGT
>NZ_CANLBV010000349.1 GCF_947488985.1 uncultured Vibrio sp. | reverse complement strand
TTTTGATATTCATCAACGAGTGCCCACACAGATTGATAGGTTTAAATTGTTAAAGAGCTTCTCTAAAAAGAGATTGCTATCAACGCTTTAGCGTCGAAGCGGATGCGTATAATACGCGATTGACTCTGTAAGTCAACATAAAACTCTAAGGTATTTCTTAAAATTCTATGGTGACTGTTTTCTTGGTAGAAAACGGTCAAACCTTTTTGCCTTTGCTTTTAAAAAGCAAAAGTAAAAGTAAATTTAAAGCCTGGCGATGTCCTACTCTCACATGGGGAAGCCCCACACTACCATCGGCGCTATTGTGTTTCACTT
>NZ_CANLBV010000348.1 GCF_947488985.1 uncultured Vibrio sp. | reverse complement strand
ATAGCGCCGATGGTAGTGTGGGGCTTCCCCATGTGAGAGTAGGACATCGCCAGGCTTTAAATTTATTTTCACTTTTTTGAAAAGTGAAGACAAAAGTTCGACTTTGTCTACTAAGTAGACAAGTCACCATAGAGTTCTAAGTTTTCTTAGTATTTTATGTTGACTTTCAAAGTAGAAAGCGTATTATACGCGTCCTGCTTAAGTGCTAAGGCACTGAAAGCGTTCTCTTTTTAGGGAACAAGCTCTTTAACAATTTAAACCTATCAATCTGTGTGGGCACTCGTTGATGAATATCAAAAATTGATACTTAGGTATC
>NZ_CANLBV010000347.1 GCF_947488985.1 uncultured Vibrio sp. | reverse complement strand
TCTATTGCCGCCTTGAAATCCCGTTTACTTTTGAAGTAAACGTTGTTCCTCGACTTCTCATTCATTACTTTCCATAACCGCTCTATTGGGTTGAGGTTTGGGCTGTAAGGTGGAAGATAATGCAGTTCAATATTCAGGACAAACGCCGCATCTCTGACTAAGTCACTTCGGTGATATCCCGCACCATCTAAGATGATATGAAGCTTATGGGTTAACGGATAACTCTCTCTTAACTTACAGAAAAAGCGAACTATCGTTTCACTGTTAATGCTTTCGTAATCGTGAACGATGGTGGCACCAATATCCGATAGGTTCA
>NZ_CANLBV010000346.1 GCF_947488985.1 uncultured Vibrio sp. | reverse complement strand
GGTATCTGTCATTCTGAACGCTATTCGGAAATGGGGGACTCGTCCGTTTTTGGCATGTTCCAAGGAAGAAGATGACCATGGTCGTCCTCACTCTTCAGTTTCGGGATTTCTCGTAGCACGTATTCGAGGTACTCATACGGCTCACAGTCGTTAGCCTTCGCGGTTTCGATAAGACTGTACAGCACGGCACTGGCGCGGGCACCATTATGAGTCTTCGAGAACAACCAGTTGTTCCGGCCCACCGTGAACGGACGCACTGAACGTTCCGCTCGGTTATTATCCATACTTAACCGGCCATCATTGGTAACTCGTACTAG
>NZ_CANLBV010000345.1 GCF_947488985.1 uncultured Vibrio sp. | reverse complement strand
CGCCTTGGCAGAGTGGCTATGCAGCGGATTGCAAATCCGTGGACCTCGGTTCGACTCCGGGAGGCGCCTCCATCATTCAGAAAACCAGTCCTAGTGACTGGTTTTTTCGTTTCAGCTGTTTGTTACTGCAATGGGTGCTTTTGCTGCCGACTTCTCTTGTTTTCCGTACTTCTTTCATTACCTAGGCTTGCTATTGCCAAATGAGCACCGTTAGCAAATTCGTGCCGTACTTGTCATTGTGATACCAATCACAGTAAGTAAGTGATCAGAAATAGCGCAGGAAAAATGCTTGAGAACAAGGCGGGATTTTTCGATAAG
>NZ_CANLBV010000344.1 GCF_947488985.1 uncultured Vibrio sp. | reverse complement strand
AACCATTCCACTTGCCATGTACTCTCTGAAAGGGGCAACACGCTGTTGATTTCCACCTTTACGAGTTCACGCGAAGCACGTTCAAACGGATTTTCCTGTTGGAATGCGTCGGTCACTTGGGTGTAAGCGGGCGAGTTCGGAGCTAATTTTGAGTACGCGCGTCGAATGGCGCGCTCACTGGCACTGGTATCGGACAGCACCCCACGCAGATCTTCCACAAATTGTGAGATTTCCTTAATGGTTAAAGCGTTGAGTTGCGCATTGGGCAGCGTATTGACGCTCGCTACCCCAATCACCTCTTCGCCATTTTTGACGCCTATGAC
>NZ_CANLBV010000343.1 GCF_947488985.1 uncultured Vibrio sp. | reverse complement strand
CCTGAGGGGGCATGGTTTCGCTACTACTACCAAAGCGTTTACGCCGCGCTAGGTTGAGTTTTTCAACCAGAGATTGGATGGTTAATTCGCTCTCGCTTAGAGATTGGCGAAGCGTGAGTACGTTCGATTTACTCTCGTCTAGAGATTGTCGAAGTGTGAGTATGTTCGATTCACTTTCGCCTAGAGATTGGTGAAGAGTGAGTACCGTAGATTCAAGCTCAGTCACTTTTGAACGTAAGAGCGCTAGCTCTAATGCCGATCAGTTAAGACAATAATCGGCAGATCAGTTGAATGATCCTACCAACATGTAAAAATCCGATAG
>NZ_CANLBV010000342.1 GCF_947488985.1 uncultured Vibrio sp. | reverse complement strand
AGCGTGCAGACAGAGTTACCAAAATGTGCACCAGAGACTGGATTAACCTGACCAGTTAATTTTCCAGATTGGTATTACCAAAATGTGCACCAGAGACTGGATTAACCTGACCAGTTAATTTTCCAGATTGGTATAATAGTCTTTGGTTTCAATACAAAAAAGGGAAGAGCACATCAGTGCTCTTCCCTTTTTCATTTATGCATATGACAGATAAGAAAAAAGCCCGCTGATTCCTCAGCGGGCTTTCTAATGGTGGTGGAGGGATAGGGATTTGAACCCTAGAACCGCTATTAACGGTTGCCGGTTTTCAAGACCGGTGCTTTCGACCA
>NZ_CANLBV010000341.1 GCF_947488985.1 uncultured Vibrio sp. | reverse complement strand
CAAAAGCTGAGCCTGATATCAACGCACTCCTACCTTGGAACTTCAAACACTGACAAGTCGCCCCGTGGGTTCATGGGGCGCATACCTTTGCTCCTTATTGCCCGTGATACACTAAAAAGAAATTTAACGCCGCAATAACACGTGCGAACGCCTTACTTACAAAGCCAATTATACTCTAAACCGCGAATGCCGAGTGTAAATAGCATCGTGTTGATTGCTTTGTTATGAGCGCTGTCAAATATGACTGCATTACCGTAAGCGTCTACGAACCGACTCATTGACTTTCTAATATCAACACAGATACCGCCAACTAAGGTGGTATCTGTCATTC
>NZ_CANLBV010000340.1 GCF_947488985.1 uncultured Vibrio sp. | reverse complement strand
TTATCCCTTTCGTTGTTAGGCAGACGTTCTAAAAGCGCATCGACGGATGATTGAAAACGTTGGCTATAGAGCTCATAACTGAGTCCACAGCCTTGATGAGCCTCTTTGGCTAACTGCTCGATGAGTAATGGGTACTCTGGTTTTTCAATAGTCATAACTCTATCCTTTTGGCATTTCACCCTAAGTCCGATAACATCGGATTTCGTTGGTCAGTTGAGTAAAATAATGGAAGAAAAAATGAGGCTGGACACCACGACGCCGTGGTATTACCGAGCGGGGTTTGTATTAACCCTACTTTTTGTTATTGGGCCTTTGGCTTTGCCGTTAGTCTGGCT
>NZ_CANLBV010000339.1 GCF_947488985.1 uncultured Vibrio sp. | reverse complement strand
GTTATTACGCCTTTCATCGCCTCTGACTGCCAAGGCATCCACCGTGTACGCTTAGTCACTTAACCATACAACCCGAAGAAGTTTCGTGTTGATGTCAAATCACCAAGGTTTTTGGTTGTCATTAAGAAGGGTTAATTCTCAATGACTGTTTGCCGGACTCAATTGCTTTTTGTTTCCACTTTTTAATAAAAAGTAGAGTCAAAAAGTGAACAATCATTTCTGATCATTCGAATACAAGACACTTGAATGTGTTTGTTGCGTTTACCTAATGAAAGATAAACATTGAGAACTTTTAAATTTGATTTAAATAACTTCGTTATTCAAATCAGTCAGCTT
>NZ_CANLBV010000338.1 GCF_947488985.1 uncultured Vibrio sp. | reverse complement strand
AGAGCTGATAGAGAACGACAGTGAACACATCAGTGATGTGTTGCTCAAGAGTATCAAACATAATGAGGTTTCCATTGGGGTGTAATATGAACATTCGCGTTCGGCGTCCGTGCTCGGTGTCCGCGTTCGGCGTCCGCGTTCGGCGTCCGCGTTCGGCGTCCGTGCTCGGCGTCCGCGTTCGGCGTCCGCGTTCGGCGTCCGCGTTCGGCGTCCGTGCTCGGCGTCCGCTCTCGGCAGAATTAGACGCCGAGCTTAGACGCCGAGGGTAGACACCGAGAGATGCGCTAAAATGATCGCTGAACGCTCCTTCATTTTAACGTTCCCCTAAAGGGGAAT
>NZ_CANLBV010000337.1 GCF_947488985.1 uncultured Vibrio sp. | reverse complement strand
CCGCCGCTGATGATGTGTACCGCTGTTGGCAATACCCCATTTCATTTGAATCTGCATGTGAAGGATGTGGGGCACACTTTAGTGTTCGGGGCAACTGGCGCGGGTAAATCGACGTTGTTAGCCATGTTAGTGGCGCAAATGACGCGCTACCCCAAGGCGCAAATTTTTGCCTTTGATAAGGGGCGCTCAATGTACGCATTGAGCCAATTGGGGGGCTTGCACATAAACATTGGGGAGTCCGGCTCAAGAGCGCGTCCAGCATTTGCTCCGCTCATGGATTTAGACAGTGATTTCGAGTGGTGTTGTGACTACATCGAGCAACTGACGGTGCTGCAAGG
>NZ_CANLBV010000336.1 GCF_947488985.1 uncultured Vibrio sp. | reverse complement strand
AAACGACACCTCAAACTACGTGATCAACGTCAGTAAGTGGACTGACATCGATGCTAACGAAATGGTAGACGTCACCAACTCGGAACAACTCGCAGTCTTACTTCATGCTATGTCACGCATGGAAGTAGGATCGTACTACGCGTTGGATATGGCACGAAAAGGGGTTGAAATGGCATGACAAAAGACGATGCCAAACGAATAGCAATAACCGTTGTAGGTGGCGTTCTCGCCGCCTACGCAATCAAGTATTTAAAAGGACATAAACTACTATGAAAACCTTTCTGAAAGACAAGCTCAGTATCGACCTAGAGCAACCATCCACCCAAAAAGGGATCGCCCTAT
>NZ_CANLBV010000335.1 GCF_947488985.1 uncultured Vibrio sp. | reverse complement strand
CTTCTGTTTCGGTTTCTTCATCGAGTTCGTTAGATGGTTCGATTTGTGGTTCAGTTACGTTGTCTGACTCACTTGATGCGTGATGGATAGAGTCTTCTGTTTCGGTTTCTTCATCGAGTTCATTAGATGATTCGATTTGCGGTTCAGTGTCATTATCTGACTCACTTAATGTGTTTTCTTCGCTTTCTTCTTCCAGCCTTTGAGCTTCATCAAACGTGACTAACGGTTTTTTCTCTACTTTGATAGGAGCGATTAATGAAGGCTTGGGTACGTCATTAGTCGTAAAGATAAAGCTGACAAAAGAGGGTAAGTTGAGCAACATGTTGGTGTCTACATACTGGCG
>NZ_CANLBV010000334.1 GCF_947488985.1 uncultured Vibrio sp. | reverse complement strand
AAACTCAGTGCATTGTTTAAGAATTAGGCAACTATGGACCAGGCATGTCTTCTATCTGAATTAAGCAACAAAACCGGGGACAGGCTCAAACGCCTACACCCTCGAGTTAGGAGTGATAGAGAGTAATAACAAATACCGAGCAGAGTTCAGCCTACTATCTAATTCCAACGCCAAAGTAAAGGTGAAACAAAAGTATGGGGCACTCACAAACAAATCATCAAAAGAGTTGAGAATTCCCTACACTTTTCGCATCAATAATGCACCAGCTAGTAATACCAATTTGATTAAATTTCTGATCTAATAGTAACTCTGCTCGGAGGTACTATATGGACATTAATTTCCCTCA
>NZ_CANLBV010000333.1 GCF_947488985.1 uncultured Vibrio sp. | reverse complement strand
TCGGAGTCAATAAGAGAATGTCTCTGATCTGATCGTACGATTCTGATTTAGTTCACTCGATTTACGCAACAAAGCCTTGATAAGGATGAACAAAATGATGATCCGAACAAAGTAAAAAGAGAACATAGCGTCAAGTTATCTATAGAGCAGAATATATTGGTCTTTGAAAATAACCAACTTGAATTGTCTGTTATGGACACGAAGATATTTACGGTTTTATATTCTAACTTAGGTAAAACTACTCACAGAGATGATATTGCATTATATTGTCACGGGCCCCCTCTGGCAGGATAGTTGTCACTGTTAAAATTTACCCAGCATGGGCGGTAATGAGTGAACCTTGTCTCGTAT
>NZ_CANLBV010000332.1 GCF_947488985.1 uncultured Vibrio sp. | reverse complement strand
CATTATCGAGCTATTTCAAGTAGATATGACAAGTTAGAAAGGAATTATGCCAGCATGCTATCGCTGGCATTCATGTTGATGTGGCTACCGATGTATTGTTGAACGCGAAATGTACAGCAAAGATCAACACGCCCTAATAACCAATACTTAGGGGACTTTCTTCGTTGAGAATTTACGCATATTTAACGTAACGTCACTTAGTACGACACAAACCAACCTTTTTGCGAGAGCCTCTTAATCATTGCTGCAATGGTTAAGAGGCTCTTTTAATAAGTGTCCATAAAGGTGTAATTTTCGTTGATTCGGTATGGTTTTTACCTGAATTTAAAAAATGTTGCTTTTCGATGATAGTAC
>NZ_CANLBV010000331.1 GCF_947488985.1 uncultured Vibrio sp. | reverse complement strand
GCCTTCGGGACTATCAATCTTGTCTTTCATGGCTTGCATGTGGTCAAAGTCTTTGGTGTTTTTATAGATAAAGAAGACTTGTCGGCCTTGCTGTTTACCTGGTGGCTTTCTCATGCACTGGGGTTGATGCACACAGTTTCGACAGTCATTGAGATAACCGCAAAATTGGGCACCACGCTCTCCGCTTATTACGGCATTTTTGCTGCTGAGGCGCATCATATTTCCAGCAGGACAACGGCAAGTCATAGCGTCTTGGTCAAACTCAAACATAGAAATGGGGTAACAGGTTTTACCTGTTTTAGAACGTTTTTTTCGTTTCTTTGCCTGCTCAGTTTGATAGGTCTCACTGCTTTG
>NZ_CANLBV010000330.1 GCF_947488985.1 uncultured Vibrio sp. | reverse complement strand
CTAATGAAAGATAAACATTGAGAACTTTTAAATTTGATTAACTTAATCACAGCTTTGAGCTGTTTGATTTCACTTTTAAAGTAAAAACCAATTAAGTAATCAGTCAGCTTTCCAAATTGTTAAAGAGCTTGATCCAACTTCTATTAAAAGAAGGGAACCATTTTTAAATATTTTAAGATAAAAACACTTAAAGATGGTGGAGCTATGCGGGATCGAACCGCAGACCTCCTCGCTGCCAGCGAGGCGCTCTCCCAGCTGAGCTATAGCCCCATCTGGAAAAGTATTTCTACTCTTAACTTTTCTAAACCTAATCAATCTGTGTGGACACTTATCGTGAATATCTTCGTATAAGGAGGTGATCCAGCC
>NZ_CANLBV010000329.1 GCF_947488985.1 uncultured Vibrio sp. | reverse complement strand
TACGAGACAAGGTTCACTCATTACCGCCCATGCTGGGTAAATTTTAACAGTGACAACTATCCTGCCAGAGGGGGCAAGGCTTAAGCCAATGACTTTGGCTAGCTTAGGGTCTTTTGTTCGAAGGCTGAATTTTAGATCGAATGGGAGTCCCGACGCTGCTGGAGTACAGATTCGTGCGTAATAGACACCGTGGGGAGATTTTTGTATATACATTGACTTACCTCGTTGTTTCGAAGCAAATTCAAGTCTTATAGATACAAAAAAGCCTTTGATAATCAAAGGCTTTTTTTGGTAAATAGTGGTGGAGGGATAGGGATTTGAACCCTAGAACCGCTATTAACGGTTGCCGGTTTTCAAGACCGGTGCT
>NZ_CANLBV010000328.1 GCF_947488985.1 uncultured Vibrio sp. | reverse complement strand
GACTACGCATACGCTATTTGGCTGTCTCTCATTTTGAGGATGGAATGTCACGTACTGAAATAGCAAGGATTCTCAAAGTTAGTCGTACAAGTGTTAATACTTGGGTGGCAACTTACCAGCAGTTTGGTTTGGATGCTTTAGCTGGTAAACATCATCCAGGTCGCCCTTGTAGCCTAAGCGAAAAACAATTGGAGCAGTTTAAAAAGTATGTCACTGAATCCGCTATAAAGCCTGATGGTGGTCGATTACAGGGAGAGGATTTTGTTGCATACATCGAAGAGCAGTTCAACGTTAAGTATGGTGTGCACAACATTTACAGACTCCTTCATAAACTCGGACTCAGCTGGATAACAACGCGCTCCAAACA
>NZ_CANLBV010000327.1 GCF_947488985.1 uncultured Vibrio sp. | reverse complement strand
TCTGCACGCTCCAAGAATCGATTCCATGCAGTGCATACTCTCGACACAATATCTTGGTAGTCGGTAAAACTCTGATTGGCAAGATAGTGTTGTCTGAGCCAACTCCACACTTGTTCTATCGGGTTTAGCTCTGGTGAATATGGCGGGAGCTTGATGATACTGACATTACTGAACTGTTCTGCAATGTCATTTGTATGCCAACCAGCACCATCCATAATGACCACTGCGTGACGACCTTTTTCGGTCGCCGCGGAGATCTGCTTAAGATGCTCAACCATAATGTCCTTGTTAACCCAAGGAACGACCATCGCCTCGCCAATACCTCTAGCGGGACATACTGAGCCAAACAAATACGCATATTCAAACTGCTGCTG
>NZ_CANLBV010000326.1 GCF_947488985.1 uncultured Vibrio sp. | reverse complement strand
CCAAACCCAACGCCACCTGCTACCAAAGGAAGAAGCACAATTAACGGCATGCTTCCCCCTTATTTTTTCACTGCTATAACCAACACCGTAAGCAATAACGCGGCTCCCAAACCACCACCGACATACAACAAGGTTTTGTCTATCGGTTGGATTTGGGTTTGCGGTAAACCTGTTACCGCATTGCCGTGATTATCTTTCACTGGCTGTTGGGGCTGCTGTGTCGTCCCTGAGTTAGTAGAGTGATCATCTTTGGTGGCGGTATCAATCAAGTTACCCATACCTTCGCCAACGTCATCCAAAAGGCCAGAGCCGAATTCAGTTAAATCATCCCAAAAAGCCAAAAGTCACCCCCTTACACTAAATCAGGGCGAACAA
>NZ_CANLBV010000325.1 GCF_947488985.1 uncultured Vibrio sp. | reverse complement strand
AGTGCATTAACACAGCGTAGAAAAAATCTCGGTGAAGCAGCGGCTAAAGCCCTTTTCCAATGTACGCAACAGCATTGGTTTAAGCATGCAAATTTACCAAACTGGAATGGGCTCACATTGCTTGGTGTTGATGGGGTTGTGTGGCGAACAGAAGATTCAAAAGATAACGCAGAAGCTTTTGCAAAGCCGACCAATCATGATGGTAAAGAAACACAGTACCCTCAAGTGCGTATGGTGTGTCAGATGGAGCTAAGTAGCCATTTAATCACAGGTAGCGCTTTTGACTGCTATACCATGAATGAAATGAAGTTGGCCGAGCAACTGATAGAAACGACTCCCGATAACAGCCTAACCCTTTTCGATAAAGGCTTTTACTCTCTTGGATT
>NZ_CANLBV010000324.1 GCF_947488985.1 uncultured Vibrio sp. | reverse complement strand
GGCTTCGATGACGCGCTCAATGCGCGTGACATACTCTTCCCCACTTTTTATCTCCTTTTGTCCGATTAAAAATGCGGCGACACCTGCATAGATGGTGCCGATTAGCGTCAGCGCGAACAGCACATCTAAGAGGGCTATCCCTCTTTGGTGCGTCCGTGAAAAGCGTTTCATTACGTTAACTCCTTTTGCATACACCCCGTCTCACTGTTAAAGGATTGGTGTTGCAGTGATGATTGGACGCTCGATACACTTTTATATAAAACCAGACGCTGAGAGGTCATGAAAACATCATCAACCAACTTGAGCGCCCCTTGTCTCAATGAGGTGCTGTCCATCGTTTCAGGCAGTATTACTGTGATACGTATACCTGCGCTGGTAGTCACATCAG
>NZ_CANLBV010000323.1 GCF_947488985.1 uncultured Vibrio sp. | reverse complement strand
ATAACGACCCTTTATCTTGCTTTTCGGGCTTATCAAAATAAAGGGTTGGGATGACAAGCCCAGAGATAAAGCTCATGAATGTAGCGTAATAAAACGTCACGGCATAGAGCTGATAGAGAACGACAGTGAACACATCAGTGATGTGTTGCTCAAGAGTATCAAACATAATGAGGTTTCCATTGAGGTGTAATATGAACATTCGCGTTCGGTGTCCGCGTTCGGTGTCCACGCTCGGTGTCCGCGTTCGGTGTCCGCGCTCGGTGTCCACGCTCGGTGTCCGTGCTCGGAGAAATGAGACACCGAGGATAGACACCGAGGGTAGACACCGAGAGATGCGCTAAAATGATCGCTGAACGCTCCTTCATTTTAACGTTCCCCTAAAGGGGAAT
>NZ_CANLBV010000322.1 GCF_947488985.1 uncultured Vibrio sp. | reverse complement strand
CGTAAAGAATTAGTTGAGCATATTGCAGAGAAAGCCGATATCAATAAAAAAGAGGCTGACACCGCACTCAAAGCCATCATCGATGGCATTACCAACACATTGGCCGACGGCGACGACGTAACTTTGGTGGGTTTTGGGACATTCAAGATTAGCCATCGCGCTGCTCGCGAAGGACGCAATCCGAAGACTGGTGAAGTCATTCAAATTTCAGCATCAAAAAGCCCAACGTTTAAAGCAGGGAAAGAATTGAAAGCTCAGGTGAACTCTTAACTTTTTGCTCCGATCTCATATAGAACAGCCCCCGACAAAGCCACTAAGCGCGTTATCAGGGTCTGTTCTGCAATGTTAACCGCCGGAAAGGTGTCCTGAAAAAGGATTATTGTTTTTTT
>NZ_CANLBV010000321.1 GCF_947488985.1 uncultured Vibrio sp. | reverse complement strand
TCTTCATTCTGGGAAGGCTTTCAAATAGTAAAGTCTCACCAGACAGCATCACTTATTACCCTGACTCTTAAACCTAATTCTGAGGCTAAATGCCTTTGTGGCCTTGAGGCCGAGGCTATCCATGAGTATCAATGGCGTCATGTAAAAGATGCCATGTTGCTCGGTATTCCTGTTGAACTTTCCGTTCAAACTCGAAGAATTAAGTGCCGTGAATGCGGCATAAAAACAGAGGCTTTATCTTGGTTGGAGCCTTATGCTCGTATAACGACGCGTCTAAAAAGCTATATAGAACAACTACTGCCTCTTCTTCCTATTAAGCATATATCCCAGTTAACGGGCGTTCATTGGCACACGATTAAAGAGATAGATAAACGCCGACTTAAACAAGT
>NZ_CANLBV010000320.1 GCF_947488985.1 uncultured Vibrio sp. | reverse complement strand
CGACTGAGAAGGTTATATCTATGTGCTACCGAAGTTGGACTAAGCTGACCAATTAAATAATCAAATTGGTATTACTTTGCAATAGCATTTATGGCTTTATATATTATTGTTTACCTTTTTGTTCCTTCTCAACTTAATGGGACATCAGTTCAAACTGGTCAGTTATATGAATACATACCATTAATATCTTTTGGGGCAATCTTATTTCCTCATTTCAATTCAAAATCGCCTGAAGCTGTAACTCAAAATCTTGGTTGGTTGGGACTAATTTCAGTCAGTATTATTTTATGCATTTTCAAAATATTTGTATGGTAATGCGTAAGCGTCTTTAAATCGACTCATTCAATCCTTTCAATAAACGTCGTAACCTTTAACTTTGATCGTTAAAGGTACT
>NZ_CANLBV010000319.1 GCF_947488985.1 uncultured Vibrio sp. | reverse complement strand
CATCACATTGACGGCAGACGTATTTGGGCCTTTCGGTGACTTCGACATACAACCTGGCTGGGATATACACCAGTTTTTCACTGGTGCTTTGTCCCATCCTGCAGAGCATCGACTGGCAACACGAGCATGTTTTTTCTGATTCTGGTATGTCCACCACAACACGCTCTCGTGGTAGGTCTTCGGGAAGCTTTGGGCGACCACGACGTTTTGTCTCGGAGGTAGTGTTTTCCGCTTCCGAGGCGTCATCATTCGGATTATCGGGCGCTTCTTCTTTTTCTATCCTATTGGCATGAGTCTCTGCCTCATTGAACTCTAAGTCCTGAGGGGGCATGGTTTCGCTACTACTACCAAAGCGTTTACGCCGCGCTAGGTTGAGTTTTTCAACCAGAGATTGG
>NZ_CANLBV010000318.1 GCF_947488985.1 uncultured Vibrio sp. | reverse complement strand
TTACAGTTCCTGATAGCACCAGACCATCGTTCAGGGTTTAGCTGTTTTGCAGCGAGTAATACCTCAGCTCGGCGCTTCAAGATCTCTTTATCTTTTCCACTGTGACGCTGTGAAGGCGTGACATAATTAAGCTTACTGTGCTTGTGCTCGGTGTTGTACCAGCGCACGAAGGCTTCAACCCAACTGCGACTGTTGTCGAGAGTTTCAAAGCCCTTTGTCGGCCAGCTTGGCATGTACTTTACCGTGCGGAACAACGATTCGACATACGGGTTATCATCACTGACTCTTGGGCGGCTATACGATGAAGTAATGCCTAACTCATCCATCTTCGCTTTGAACGTCAGCGACTTCATCGGCGCACCGTTATCTGAGTGAAGAACCAGCGGTTGATTGAAG
>NZ_CANLBV010000317.1 GCF_947488985.1 uncultured Vibrio sp. | reverse complement strand
GGTATTAACGTTCTTGAGGTGAATGATCCACCTGTTGCCGGTCCAACGTCATACACCATTGACGAAGATTCTGTACTGACATTCAGTGAATCACAAATGCTGCTTAACGCTTCAGATATTGAAGGCGATGTTGAGCTGGTAGGAATCAGTTACGATGGTCCTGACGGCATCTTCTCAATCAATGGCGATGGGACATGCAGCTTCGCACCGAATGAGAACTTCAATGGTCAAGTTCAGCTTGATGTGACCATTCGTGATGAAGACGGCGCAGAAGTTGAAACGGTCATCAACGTGGATGTACTACCAATCAACGATGCGCCGGTAGCGGGTGATCTTGCTTACTCAGTCGACGAAGATGGCTCCATCACGCTAAGCCAAGAGCAGTTACTTGCGAATG
>NZ_CANLBV010000316.1 GCF_947488985.1 uncultured Vibrio sp. | reverse complement strand
ACTGAACAAGCCAACGCGCCTAAGGTTCAACTGCAAGCATGGGCGACCGTTTCAGCGCGTCAACCGGCTCGCGTTCTTGTCCCTAAAATCAAAAAGCAAACCATGCAAGCCAGCTCAACAGAAAATGAATTTCTTGATCTGATTTCGGGCCCTCTTCAACTCGTTCGCCGCATGCACTTCCTAAGCGGTGAAATTCATACGCTGCAAATCTACCGTGACTTTGTGAAGGTCTTTGATTCTTCGCGTGGTTTGGAAGAGATGCGAGCAAAACGTAACCGCCGTTTCTGGCAAGCGGACTGCTTCCATTTCGATCCAATCATGCGCGGTTTTTACATCGATGAACTGTTCCCAACAGCGCACAGCTCAGAGCTTAAGTTCACAGTGAAAACCAATCAGCC
>NZ_CANLBV010000315.1 GCF_947488985.1 uncultured Vibrio sp. | reverse complement strand
GTGAACGGCTGGCATTACCCAACGCTGGCGCAAGCTAACGGCAAAACGACCATCACAGTGCAGTCTCTGCACCAGGATTACACCATTGACAGCGCTTATACGGATGGTGACGCGAGTTTAATTGTTGAAGAGAGTACTTGTATCAATCGAGATACCGGTATTGCACCTTTTGAGCAGTGTACGTACGTGATTGAGAGTGAAGGTGGGGAAGGTCAACTGTATTTATCAAATGATGAAGTGATAACTTTAAACCAACCGATTGCCGAAAGTCCAAGTAATGAAAAAAGCGGTGCTTCCTTTGGTCTCGGCTCATTGTTGTTAACCGGTTTGTTGGCGTGGCGTAGAAAACGCAGTCAGTAACTCACACTCTACAAGGTCAACGTCACGTTGGCCTTTTTTGT
>NZ_CANLBV010000314.1 GCF_947488985.1 uncultured Vibrio sp. | reverse complement strand
AGGCTCTTTGGCATCTCGAATTAATGATAACTTTCAAGTTCTCAAGCCTGCATCTTCAAGTTGAACGAGTATATATGCCTAATATGCATGAGAGAATATATTTCAGAGTTAGTAAATGTAACAGGGCAGGAGTGACGTTTAACTTTCGAAGTTGCTTGAGGTTTGAGAAGCAAGTGGAGATTAATAGCCTGGTATACCGTTGAGTGTTCAACGATATACCAAGCTGATAAATGCTCTCTTATCATTAGGCTTGCTGATAGAGTACTGTTCTCGTAGCCCAATGCGTAGCGAAAGACATTAGTTTTGGTACAGTCTTTTGACAACGATGTTACTAGGGCGTGTTGATCTTTGCTGTACATTCCGTGTTCAACAATACATCGGTAGCCACATCAACATGAATGCC
>NZ_CANLBV010000313.1 GCF_947488985.1 uncultured Vibrio sp. | reverse complement strand
ATAACTTTGGTGCCAACTAGCACGATCCATGATGACTACTGCTTGATAGCCTGCTGGAGTAGCTTCTGAGATTAGACGGAGTTGCTCTTGCATCACCTCCATATTGCTCACCGGAGCAACAACAGCTTCAGTATTGCCATTACTTATACAGACTGCTCCAAATAGATAAGCATACTCAAATTGCTGTTGTTGAATTGCTCTAGGTCTTGTTCCTTTCGGTGCCCAAATCCGTGTAGTTGTATTGCGTTGACCAAAGCGTGCTTCATCTTGAAACCATATATGTACTCGGTTTAACGCGATATGGCCTGGGATCTTAGTGATCGTTTCTATCAGGAATTTTTTTAAAAGCTTCTTGGGCTTCCTCTGATTGTTTAGGGTGTTTGGAGCGCGTTGTTATCCAGCT
>NZ_CANLBV010000312.1 GCF_947488985.1 uncultured Vibrio sp. | reverse complement strand
ATGGAGGCGCCTCCCGGAGTCGAACCGAGGTCCACGGATTTGCAATCCGCTGCATAGCCACTCTGCCAAGGCGCCTTAGTAACTCCAATCGAATCGCTTACAGCCATCCTCTTGGGTACGGGATGCATTCTACGGATTCAGACGATTGAGTCAATACTATTTTTGTATTTTTAATTCGTTTGAATGAATTTCATACTAAACAAGCCAAATAGCTGACTTTATGTGCAAAGCATACTGTGAGCGGGTTATTCAAAGGCGATCTATATCACATTAGATATCCACAATTGATCACTTAACCTTAGGTTAAAGATCAAAAAAGCGAGCCTCAGCTCTAATGCCGATCAGTTAAGACAATAATCGGCAGATCAGTTGAATGATCCTACCAACATGTAAAAATCCGATAG
>NZ_CANLBV010000311.1 GCF_947488985.1 uncultured Vibrio sp. | reverse complement strand
AAGGTAGTTTTGCAATCAGGGTAACGGTTGCAGGCATGAAAAGCCCCATTCTTCCCTTTTCTTTTGAGTAATAGCCCTTCATTACAACTCGGACAGGTGATCCCATCCTTAATGGTAATAGACACCCCTTCGGTTTTGACTTGGCTCACGCGCTCATAGATATACGTATCTACCTTTTTAACGAACTCAGCGACGCTGTATTGGCCTTTGCCGATCTTATCCAAGTCACCCTCCCAAATCGCAGAAATGTCCGGCATGATGATTTCTGACGGCAATAAGGCACAGAACTCTTGTCCATATTCCGTCGTTTTATAGACAGGGTTCTTGTAGCCTTTTACCTTCTGCATAGTGATAAGGTGTTTGAGGCTGCCTAGTTTCTCAATGTGACCACTTCGCGTTGCTTCTGT
>NZ_CANLBV010000310.1 GCF_947488985.1 uncultured Vibrio sp. | reverse complement strand
GGCTTGATGAGTCGTTGACGGCTCGATGCTCGCCCCATCAAAACGTACCGTCATGCCGGAATAGACCGCTTGCGCCAGCAACGCTTGTCGCATGGCTTGCGCCTCCATCGCCCGTTTTTGCATCGCGACAATTTCAGGAGAGGGCAACGCGGCCTTTTCCTGTGACTCGGACTCGTCAGGTGGAGGGGATTTAACCGCTATCACATTGTCGGTGGGTTTCGTCGCCATCAATGCATCCAATGGCGCGGTTTGACTGACTCCGATGACGGGCGGCTTCTCAGGCTCTGAAGTGTGAGAACTCCTTCCTTTCATTGCCACGACCAGCAATACGCTTCCAACCAGACCCATCACCATAAGCCCGCCCACTAACCTAACAATGGGCTTTAACGTGCCTTGTTCATTTTTCAA
>NZ_CANLBV010000309.1 GCF_947488985.1 uncultured Vibrio sp. | reverse complement strand
CCAATAGAGCCGTTTTCGCCTTTGGTGTTTTTATCTTTGGCTTCAAGTTGTTTTCGTAACGCGGGATCTTGTACATACTTTGCCGCTTCCGTCATGCCTTTTAAAAGACTCGCATCATCAAAATATTTAGGGGGTTGGGTTTCTTTTGTCAGCATCTCTAAACTTTCGCATACACCGATACCACCTTGTTTTAAGGGAGTTAAATCACCGGTATTGTCATTGGGCTTGCCTTCCTGGTCATCTTTAAAAAGAACTTCCCAACCGAGTGCCAGTGTTGTGGTTTGGGTAGCACGATAAATTCGGTCTAAACAACAACTGATATCGACCGTTAACTTTTCTCTTATGGATTCAGGATAAAACAGGCCAATAAAGTGTTTGGACACCAGTTCATAGATGTTTCTCTCCTTCTCTGACAG
>NZ_CANLBV010000308.1 GCF_947488985.1 uncultured Vibrio sp. | reverse complement strand
AATTTCTCTTTTTTCAACCAATATCACCTGACTTTTTGAGCACTTTTTTCGTCTAAATTAGCTTAAATACTGTGCAGTGATATTAGCGCTTACGGTGGCTGTCAAAGATATACAGTGAGAAAGGTGCTGTGGTCGCTAATTTGGTGAGATTTAGAGGTGGTTCCCCCTCTAATGGATGTGATTTCGTAACTTTTCTATGTTGTGGAGCATGCTAAACATCGCCCATTGGGCGTTTACTTTTTCTCTTCCTCTTAGCGTGAACCGATTCATCTGTTTATTTACGGTAATGTTGCCGAAAACGGGTTCAACGCACCCCAGTCGCTTACTATATTGCCGCCTGCCTTCGGGACTATCAATCTTGTCTTTCATGGCTTGCATGTGGTCAAAGTCTTTGGTGTTTTTATAGATAAAGAAGA
>NZ_CANLBV010000307.1 GCF_947488985.1 uncultured Vibrio sp. | reverse complement strand
CCCCCTCTGGCAGGATAGTTGTCACTGTTAAAATTTACCCAGCATGGGCGGTAATGAGTGAACCTTGTCTCGTATTCCAGCAGAAAGAAAAGATGCAATATTGAAGAAGCTACTGCCTCCATATTCAATGTCAGTGAGCCAGTTATCAAAAGAAGAAGGCATTAGTACTGCGACCCTGTATCATTGGCGGCAGCAACTCAGACGTTCAGGAGCAGCAGTGCCAAACAGCAACACTTCATCAGAGCAGTGGTCTGCTCAAACTAAACTCGCTATCGTCGCCGAGACTTACTCGATGACCGAGAATGAACTCAGCCAATATTGTCGCGAAAAAGGCCTTTATCCCGAACAAGTTCAAAGCTGGCGTAGCGAATGTATGCAAGGTTTTATGTCGAGTAAAGAGCGGGAAGCGGAAGCAAA
>NZ_CANLBV010000306.1 GCF_947488985.1 uncultured Vibrio sp. | reverse complement strand
AGTACACCTAAACCCAGAAAGAGAAGCTGCTTAATAAGTAAGCAAATGATGACAACTACCTTGAAAAACGCCGGTATTTTTCTGATGGTATTTCTAACATTGTTAATTTGTCCTTTCTTTGTTGAGAAAAGTTCATGCTAGAAGACTATGTGAATGATATCTGAATGGAAGTTGACGAAAATCGTCGCGTTTTGGACAGAGGGGGTAGATCATTAGTACGAGAAGAAGCACTTACCTGCTTATTTGCTAATAGTGTTTTTGTTCACGGTGATCACAAGTTCACGGTGAGCACTTCTAGCTCAGAAATGCCCCATCCCCACTTAGAGTAATTGCTCTTCTTCAAACTAGGGCGTGTTGATCTTTGCTGTACATTCCGTGTTCAACAATACATCGGTAGCCACATCAACATGAATGCCAGC
>NZ_CANLBV010000305.1 GCF_947488985.1 uncultured Vibrio sp. | reverse complement strand
AAAAAAAGCCTGACGCATTCACTGCGCTCACTTGTCGGACGTTGAAAGTCACTCACTTGTGGACAATTTCCGTAAACGGAAAACGCTCCCGCTTTGACACACAACTCCGCGCCTTTCAGCATCTTTATTGAACTCACAAACTTTGAGCTTGATACCACTCAGTATCAAGCTTTTTCATATTTAAAGGAAAATCCCATGCGCGTATTCATCGCAGAAAAACCCTCTCTTGCGACTGCTATTTTTAAAGGACTTGGCGGCAACCCAACCACCGAGAAAAAAGCCGGCTATTACGAAAAAGGGAGTGACATTGTCACGTGGTGTTTTGGTCATTTACTGTCCCTTAAAGATCCCGAAGACTATGACAGTAGTCTCAAACGTTGGACATTAGATAGCCTACCGATTAAAACTCGATTCCCTGTGCAATA
>NZ_CANLBV010000304.1 GCF_947488985.1 uncultured Vibrio sp. | reverse complement strand
GCTGACTTCGCCGTAAAAGAAATGCTCGATGAACGTCTAGAGATTGGTGAAGACAACGCCCACGCATTGGCAAAAGCTGCAGCACCGGTGATTTTAAAATACAACGTTGCGCCCCCACCCTGGGCGGTTAAATACAAGGAGGAAATCTCCTTAGGTATGGTGGCTCTCAGCATCACCGCTTCGCTCTACCTTCAGCACCGCAGCCTGAAAAAAGCCGATAAGCAAGCGGCCATCGATGCGGCTAACGAAGCGCAGAAAGAGAAAGAGCAACACACCGCGCATTAAGCCGTTAAGTGATACAAGTCACACTTAATACATATCTAACCTGCTTGATGTTAGGCATCTAAGGCACATAAAGCAGTAACACTAAGGCCGCCCACTTTCGGGCGGTCTTTTTTTTAGGGTTAGATATGGAACCAATCAACAATA
>NZ_CANLBV010000303.1 GCF_947488985.1 uncultured Vibrio sp. | reverse complement strand
GACTGAGAAGGTTATATCTATGTGCTACCGAAGTTGGACTAAGCTGACCAATTAAATAATCAAATTGGTATTATATAGTGAAGGAGTTTGGTAAACACTACCACCCAGACTCTATCTACTATTTGCTTAATCACATGGGCTTCTCTTGGATAACATCACGCTCCAAGCACCCTCGTCAATCCCAGCAAATCCAAGACGATTTTAAAAAAATTCAAAATTGAAACGATCCTTAAGATCCCCGGTCACATGGGGCTTGATAACGTCGATGTCTGGTTTCAAGATGAAGCAAGATTTGGTCAGCAAAACACGACAACTCGACTTTGGGCTAAACGTGGATCAAGACCAAGAGCAGTAAAACAGCAGCAGTTTGAATATGCGTATTTGTTTGGCTCAGTATGTCCCGCTAGAGGTATTGGCGAGGCGATGGTCGTTCC
>NZ_CANLBV010000302.1 GCF_947488985.1 uncultured Vibrio sp. | reverse complement strand
CTAGCTACACATCGACGCCTCTGCCTTGTATAAATACCCAGCAACTCGCTGCAAAAATCAGCTCGAAAGATCAACACTCCCTAATAGCTTCACTCACGTGTCGATTATGCGTAAGGTACTTATTCGTATGAAGAGTTGGCAAAACTACCTATACCTAGACCACTAAATGGCTGCGACCCCATTTACTAATAGCCAAGTAACCAATAACCCTAACATTTGGCAAAGCAAAACGATAAAGCCAGATCAATGAACTGCCCCCCAATAGTTGGAGATCAATTATTGGGGGCTTTTTATGTCCAAATATAACCGAGATCTGAAATGTTCAATTGCTAAACAATATCTACTGGCGATCAATTATTGACGACAATCTAGGGCGTGTTGATCTTTCGTGAGTATTTTTTGAACAGTATGGTAAAAAGTTATAATTTGCTTTGTCAAAAGTAA
>NZ_CANLBV010000301.1 GCF_947488985.1 uncultured Vibrio sp. | reverse complement strand
CGATGCGTTTGTGTGAAAATTGCGCGAAATGTATCGAAGACCATTTACCTAGTTGTGACGAACAAAAAGCCATCTCAAGTGTGTTAATGCAATTGAGAGAGCAACCGTCCATTTTTTAGCCTAGCGGACTACTCCGCGCTAATGTCATTCGTTTGGCATTGGCCAACGAATTATTCTATTCATAATTCAGGAGCAGTGATGCCAATACCAACCAATACGTATTTAGAAAAAGTACACATCAGCGCGATTAAAGCCGGAGATACAATCTTTCATAATGAGAGACTCATGACCGTTTGTCGTCGTGACATCAAAGTGAGTACCTTCATGGGGTGTTCAATTTTTGGTGATAGCTATCAATCGGGTTATAAGCCTGTTGTCAAGGTTCACTTCCTTGTAACTAAACTACGTTAAAAATCAAATAACTTGTTCAGATAAAAGCATTTA
>NZ_CANLBV010000300.1 GCF_947488985.1 uncultured Vibrio sp. | reverse complement strand
TGCAGAAGTATTACAATAGTGAGCAGTCTGCCGCTCAGTTTTGTTTAGAGCACAATCTTCATCCAAAAACGTTTGACAACAACCGTCGAAAACTACAGCATTTAGTCAACCTGCCTAAAAAACGAGAAGATTCACTTTCTGAATTCGTTGTTGTTGAAAAAACAGCCATGCTAAACACCAAAACCGAGCAACGGCCTCCCTCTACGTTACCTACGGAATTACGGCTTGAAGCGGGGGCGTGCTCTCTTCATGTGCCTCGTGATGTAGCACCTCAGTGGCTCGGCCTTCTATTGAAGGAGCTTGCTGTTGTATGAAAATATTCCCTGATATCTCTGTTATCTATCTCCACAAGGCGCCCGTCGATTTTAGAAAGGGCATTAACGGCTTGAGCTTTATCGTTGAACAGAATATGAACCTTAATCCCTTCTCCGAAGCGCTATTCGTCTTCTGTAAT
>NZ_CANLBV010000299.1 GCF_947488985.1 uncultured Vibrio sp. | reverse complement strand
GTCACGGTGCCGTTCGCACCTTGAGTCACACCCGTCACACTCGCGTTTTCACCGAAGGTGTCATTATCTAGGACGTTGATGCTGCCCGCGGTGTCTTCATCGGTCGCGATCACGTCGTTAGTCGCGTCATCGACAGAGCCGACCGTCACATTCACGGTCGCCGTTTCAACATTGCCCGCCGCCGTCGTCACGGTGTAAGTGAAGCTGTCGCTGCCGTGGTAGTCCTCATTCGGTGTGTAGGTCACGGTGCCATCAGCATTGAACGTCACGGTGCCGTTCGCACCTTGAGTCACACCCGTCACACTCGCGTTTTCACCGAAGGTGTCATTATCTAGGACGTTGATGCTGCCCGCGGTGTCTTCATCGGTCGCGATCACGTCGTTAGTCGCGTCATCGACAGAGCCGACCGTCACATTCACGGTCGCCGTTTCAACATTGCCCGCCGCCGTCGTCACGGT
>NZ_CANLBV010000298.1 GCF_947488985.1 uncultured Vibrio sp. | reverse complement strand
GAGCTTGCAATCAATTGCGCCTGAACGGGATAGCCCTCTAAAACTTTGTTTAACGCCATATCAAACGCCCCTTGAGGCGTGACAATGCCGTATTCCCCCATCAACCTGTAATCGTTCGGGCTTGTCCACGACGGTTGCTGCCCCTCGTGCCACGTCCAGTTGTACACCTTCGCAAGATGGGCGATGGCTTCTTTGAGTGAGTCGCCCGCTATCCAAGCCACATCAACGGCTCCGTTATAAGTGTGTATAGCCACAAGGCGACCTTGATGCTCAAACGCCAGCGGTAAATTCAGCTCTCGACCGAGTTCATTCACTGCATTAGATAATGTGCCCGTAAAGTCCAAACGTTTCATTTGAGGAGCCATTAACAGGGCGCGCTGTGCGTCATCAAACGCAAACGCCACTTGATGATATGACCCCGCATTCAACCAGCGCGTGAGTGCGTGGTACACCGTTTCTCCTTC
>NZ_CANLBV010000297.1 GCF_947488985.1 uncultured Vibrio sp. | reverse complement strand
CCTTTGTGTAGGTAAGGTGAACCACCATCAGCGGCTTTCTTGGCCGCTGCTTTGTTGTATTTGGTGATTTCTTGCTGATACGGCGTGAGTTCCATGGAAAGGTTAAGCCGCCAGTGAATCTAGTAGAGAATGGCACGCTTTAAAGTGAGCTCTGATTGACTTCATGCTTTCCAAATTGAGATGAAAACAGACTTCATCGTTCGTATGTGTGGCTTCATCTGAGTTATTGAAACCATTGATATGGACATAGAAGTCGAGGCCGTCAACATGGCCACTGTAGCTTAAAAAGACATCGTGAATAGTCGTTTGGGTGATAGTCATAGAGCGAGAAAGAAGCTCACACATTAGATTGCGGATTTCTTCTTGTTGACGTGGGGTTTTACTTTGTTTTGACATGGTGTTGATCCTTTTTTAATAAGTCTGGTCAATACTTAAAGCCTTGGAACATCACTTGTTTTCAGACAG
>NZ_CANLBV010000296.1 GCF_947488985.1 uncultured Vibrio sp. | reverse complement strand
ATAGCTTCAAGATAGATGGAGCAATCCTGATATCGAAATCGGCACAAGCTCAAATGAAGAAGCGAGTGCGGAAAATAACGAAGCGAAATCGAGGTCGAGAGTTACAAGTGACAATCACGGAGTTAACTCAGTACCTACGAGGCTGGCAACACTACTTCAAACTTGCCATACGAAAAAGTGCAATGCAGCACTTAGATAAATGGATAAGGCGACGGTTAAGATGCTACCGCCTAAGGCAACGCAAACGCAGATATAGCATAGCGAGTTGGTTACAACGACAAGGGGTAACAGAGCGTAATGCGTGGAAGCTAGCGATGTCAGACAAGGGTTGGTGGCACTTAGCTAGAACGCCTCAGGTGAATCACGCCATGCCAATTAAATGGTTCGATGAGTTGGGGTTATACTCGTTGCGAGATGGGTATGAGTCACTGAAAGTATATTCGGAACCGCCGTATGCGACCCACGCTT
>NZ_CANLBV010000295.1 GCF_947488985.1 uncultured Vibrio sp. | reverse complement strand
AAGCGCTGGCTAAAATCCAGAAGCTCTATGGGATAGAATCCCGCTTAAAAGGTGCGTCTCTCGAGACACGAAAAGCAGAACGTCAACAGTATGCTAAGCCAATACTGGACGAGTTGTACGAATGGATGACAACTCAACAAGTGATAGCGTCTAGCCCGTTGGGTAAAGCGATTAAGTATACGCTCGGCCAATGGCCGAAACTTATCCGCTATATCGATGACGGTCATTTATCTATCGATAATAATCGAGCTGAACGGGCAATTAAACCGCTGGTCATTGGCAGGAAGAACTGGTTGTTCTCGACCACTGCAAATGGCGCTGACGCGAGCGCGATGCTTTACAGTATCGTCGAGACTGCGAAAGCCAACGGCCTTATCCTTTACGACTACATGGTCAAGTGCATGAAAGAGCTAGCGAAGGCTGAGCCAGATATCGATGTGCTCCTACCTTGGAACTTCAAATACTGACAAGTCGCCC
>NZ_CANLBV010000294.1 GCF_947488985.1 uncultured Vibrio sp. | reverse complement strand
TGAGCGACTGTGTAAACATTCGACAGCCCTTTCGAGACAATTTTTTGTGTGTTGTCGGAGTTGGCAATCGTGATGTCTTTCACGTTTGTCACCGCGTAACTTCCACCTGTGTCCCAGTTATCCGTGAGTTCGATGCTTCCGTCACGCTGTAAAAACTCATCGTAAAGCTGAGAGATTAACGGGTCATAAACCGTCACTTCGATATCGCCATTAGGTAAAGCTTTAGCCAATGGTAAAGTTAACAGCGGCACTGACCAGCGCGTACGGTACTCAAGTGAGGTGCTCGACAACGGAAACTTCAAGATTGCAAACGCAACCTCTCGTAGTTCATTACCGACGGTGACGGCTTTACTGCCTGCGGTGTAATCAATACGCTCCGTTGCCCAAGGAACATAGTCCGGTTGAATACAGCGACGAGCTTGTTCGTCTTCATTGCTGCACTCTATCCAAAACTGCTCATCGGGCGTCATCAAATCATTCAAGTTCGTCGG
>NZ_CANLBV010000293.1 GCF_947488985.1 uncultured Vibrio sp. | reverse complement strand
CAGGCTCTTTGGCATCTCGAATTAATGATAACTTTCAAGTTCTCAAGCCTGCATCTTCAAGTTGAACGAGTATAGACCAAAAAACAGTTCGAAGCGGCATTTTTTCAGTTTTGACCATCGTACGCATTTTAACTTCAATTGAGGCATTTTCGCCTTAAGCAAAATAGAGGTAGTCCCCATGGATAGAGAGTTACTAGCAAAGAAATTGTACAGTCAGCGTGTGAATTCACTGGCGGGCGACACGGTTCTAGACGGCAATGTTTTAGATGAAATGCGGGAAAATAAAACCTCCCCAAGTGACGCTGTCAAAGCCGTTCAGCCTTGCGAACACGCTTTTGAAGGTGCGCCTTGGTTGTCTCGCTACCTTAGCCGAAAATAAAACGATGGCTTAATGCTTAAAAAACGATTATTGAATGCCTAGGGCGTGTTGATCTTTCGTGAGTATTTTTTGAACAGTATGGTAAAAAGTTATAATTTGCTTTGTCAAAAGTAAA
>NZ_CANLBV010000292.1 GCF_947488985.1 uncultured Vibrio sp. | reverse complement strand
AAGCGGGTTGGAACGATGATTATCGGGCTCGAATCTTCTTTGGGTTATAAATTAATCAAAGTATGCTCGCGCCCTGGAATGAATCGGAAAGGCAGCACTGGGAAACTTATAAAGCGGTGGCCAATTTTAGTTGACCACTACAGTCAATTATTTTTGTACAGTCAATTACTTGTGTTCAATGGTGATTTCACTAAAGCTGACATCGAATACTTGTCCTAAATATTCTGAGTTAGGCCTTATTTGAGGATAAATACCGGTTTTAAAATAAAAGCTGTTGTTATTGGCCTAATTTGGGTCTAAACGATAGCTTTATGGTGTTGTCGATGACACTTACGTTGGGATGCTGCCCGGGCTTTATAACCCTCAATTTGATCGCTATCATCAGAATTTTTAGTGTTCGAGTTGCCATTGCAAACGGAGATATATACCCGTACTCATTGAAGGTGCTTGATTTTTAGTAAAATCAGGATCATGCTACGAACTATGATAATTACACTGAC
>NZ_CANLBV010000291.1 GCF_947488985.1 uncultured Vibrio sp. | reverse complement strand
ATCGAGTAAAAGTTCTGGAGTTGCCGCGGGATTGCTCCCGGTGATGAATATGGAAGACCGACTATTAAACGCATAATATGGGCTAATGCACCGTTGAAGCTTAGCTGGTATGGCAAGTAATCTCCATTTAACGTATTACACATTTGTACCATTTGATACCTAACCAAGTTATATGTGAGTAGGACTCCCCATAGCTCTTGTTTCACTAATTCTGGAAGTCGACTTCTGAGTGTAAGACGGTTACCAAGCATATATTGCTTTTGCTCTCTATATCCAAGTTCAATCTCCCAACGATATCCATACAGGCCAACTATGTCAGATTTAGGGTAAAGCATTGGGTCGGTCATTGAGGTCAGGACGTCGTATGACTTCCCATTTTTGACCCTTGTGATTAGACGTACAACCACTTCTTGTTCTAGTGTTGGCCACTTCTTCCGAGCTTGTGGGTTACTTTTCAGTTTAATGAGTTTGTCTTGTCGACCAAGGGACTGAACAACTTCGTAGTTTAGCC
>NZ_CANLBV010000290.1 GCF_947488985.1 uncultured Vibrio sp. | reverse complement strand
TTTGAAGGCAAGTAAGTGATATCCCATGTGTAGACTTGATTCGAGCCTGTCGCCGTATAACTCGTTGGCTTCGCTTGCTTTTGTCTACTCCGTTGACGGCCTCGGTTGTGAAGTTGCCCTTGTGCACTCAGTACCCGATAATAGCTCGACTCTGAAGCGATATACTCACCTTTATCAAGCAGTGTCGGTACGATTTGCGTTGGAGGTAAGCTCGCGAACTCTGGGCGATTACATACCTCGATAATCGCATCACGCTCTTGCTGCGAGAGCTTGTTAGCTGGCTCTGGCCTAGCACAGGTCGGTCTTTTATCCACCTGAACCTCTCCTTGTCGATACCATCGACGATAGGTTCTCACGTCAATTTGAACCTCACGACAAGCCAGCTCTAAGCGGCAACCACTTTGCTTAGCATCGTGGATAAGAGTAATTAGGTACTGCCTTTCATCGGTTGAGGTTAGTCGTCCTCTGGCTCTTCCCCGTAAAAGGCTCTGAGCTTTTTTCGTAGAACCAA
>NZ_CANLBV010000289.1 GCF_947488985.1 uncultured Vibrio sp. | reverse complement strand
GATTCGATGAGTCCTTTTTTTTCTAGCTGTGCCACTATTGCGGTGACTTTTCTTTTGTGAATCTTGGCAATCTCTTTTGGGTGAATATCTGCGTTAAACGCTTCAATTGCTTGAAGTGTTTCTTCATCTGTCCACCTTAAACCATGACGTTTAGGTGTTTTTCTCTCCTTTACTTGTACTTGTTTTTTTGAATTTAACTTACGGATTCGATCTTTTGACTCGCTCCTTTCACAATCTTCATGTAATGCATTTTTTATAAGAACTAAACACCTAACTAACTCTGGTGTTAGCATCGTTGAGCCTTTTATAAACTCTGAATTTGTTAGGGGATTGATGCCCCGAGAAAGGTAGTGAAGTTGTTTTAATAGAAGATCTTTGTCTTGGCTTCCCATATTCTAATCCTTGTGGTTTATCCCTAATAGTAGTGATTTAGAGTATATGGCTTACCGATTGTCTAAACCAGAAAATCGGACAGTTCAAAACCTTCATTAAGTAAACTTTGAAGCTCTTGTGG
>NZ_CANLBV010000288.1 GCF_947488985.1 uncultured Vibrio sp. | reverse complement strand
AGTGGTTATATGGTGCATATTGACACCTTGCGAGAAAGTGCAGCCTCTTACCCAAGCCCTGAGCGCTCTGAATTTACTCATCCCATCATGCAAATGATGGACGACTCAAGGCGAGTGCTGTTTGAGTCGCAAGGGGATAAATTTCAAACGCGTTCCGTTTTGTTTGTGACGTGGCGACCGACCGCTCAACGTTTAAACAAAGTGACCGATTTGCTGTTTGAAAAAAGCTCGAATGCGGCCACGTCGGGCGCAAGCCGTCACCTTGCCCGCTTTAACGATAAAATGAGTGAGGTGCAAGGGCGCTTATCTAGCGTGTTCTCTTCTTTGGCTCGTTTGGGGGTGATTGAGAAGAAAGGACGATATTTTGATGAGTTCATGGCCTATCTGCGTTACACGCTCACAGGACAGTGGCAACCCGTCTCTGTGGCGTGTACCCCTTTGCCCCTCGATGCGTTTTTAGGGGCGGTGGAGTGCATCCCAAGCTTTACGCCTCAAATCGGTGACCGTCACACTCGCGTGATAAGCAT
>NZ_CANLBV010000287.1 GCF_947488985.1 uncultured Vibrio sp. | reverse complement strand
CATCGACGCCTCTGCCTTGTATAAATACCCAGCAACTCGCTGCAAAAATCAGCTCGAAAGATCAACACGCCCTAATATGACGAGACTCTGAAACAAGCTGGCGAACTACAGACATCATTTCATCGACTGATAAGCTTTCGTTCTCAATACGAGATAAACCTTCAAAGCTTTGAGCTATCATTTCAGAAAAAGCTGAAGTGCCAGTGAGTGTGTCGTTCATCGAGTTTGAAACTTCAGATACCAACAGCTCTAAGTTGGTTCGAAGATCATTGATATTGGCTTCGGATTTACTGGCGACATAAGTATTGTAAAGTTGTTCGCTGACTGTTGGTGGGCAAATACCATAGTGTTCTAACACGGCATCCATCTCTTGAGTCAACTGGGGGATAGCATTGTCGACATAAGTGTACCAAAGTGCGTAATTGGTCGGTGTTATCGACACCCTGTTCTTCATCATTATACCAATCTAAGTAAAAATATGATCTAATTGAGGCTGTTACTTCTTCGTGAAAAAAGACGCTATGGACAGCCT
>NZ_CANLBV010000286.1 GCF_947488985.1 uncultured Vibrio sp. | reverse complement strand
ACCGCCGCACTTAATGCCACCTGATTGCTGTAAACGCCTTGCATCATTTCCAATGCGTCTACTTGTTCAGGCTGTAGGTTTTGAAGGTGTTCCGTGAGTGGGTCGTATTTTACGACCACTCGACGGGGCATGATGTGGCTCATCGGTGAACCTCCATCATTGCCAGTTTTAAAGGTTGATTGCTGTTGTTATACGCCCAAAGCTCACCACCTCCCGTAATCGTGATACCTGAAGGGGCTTGTCTGTCCCCCATAACTGGTAGGCCGACCACGGCAGAAACGTTGCTATCACCAATCATTGCTTCTACTTCCGTATCGCTAATGTTTTGGATAATGGCCTCTAGCCGTGTAACTGAGGCATTGAACAAGCGTTTCTTTTCATTCGGGTTAATAATCAAATGGTCACGGCTGACAAAGCTCTGTGCTGTTTCTTGGCGAGTAGTGACGATTGAACGTATTTCACTCACGGCCATTGAGTCAGCAAACTTCACTTGTGCCGGTGGGGTGGTTTTAAGATCACGTTTAGTCAGCTG
>NZ_CANLBV010000285.1 GCF_947488985.1 uncultured Vibrio sp. | reverse complement strand
TGTCTAAAGAAAAATTTGAACGTACGAAACCGCACGTAAACGTTGGTACTATCGGCCACGTTGACCACGGTAAAACAACTCTAACTGCTGCTATCTGTACTACTCTTGCAAAAGTATACGGCGGTGTTGCTAAAGATTTCGCATCTATCGATAACGCTCCAGAAGAGCGTGAGCGCGGTATCACAATCGCAACTTCTCACGTTGAGTACGACACTCCAGCACGTCACTACGCACACGTAGACTGTCCAGGACACGCGGATTATGTTAAAAACATGATCACTGGTGCTGCACAAATGGACGGCGGTATCCTAGTTGTTGCTGCGACTGACGGCCCTATGCCTCAAACTCGTGAGCACATCCTACTTGGTCGTCAAGTTGGTATCCCTTACATCATCGTATTCATGAACAAATGTGACATGGTTGATGACGAAGAGCTACTTGAGCTAGTTGAGATGGAAGTTCGTGAACTTCTTTCTGAATACGACTTCCCAGGTGATGACCTACCAGTTATCCAAGGTTCTGCACTTGGCGCACTAAA
>NZ_CANLBV010000284.1 GCF_947488985.1 uncultured Vibrio sp. | reverse complement strand
AGTGCGTTCAAGTTTATATCATGATGAAATGTCGATAGGATCAGAATTGAGAACGGGTAAGGGAGAAATCCTACAAGTTCGTTAAAGTTCGAGAGTGGATCAAGGAAAGGGGGCTATAACATGAAAATATTTAAATTGGCCACTGGACTGTCGTGTTTAGCATTGCTGACCGCTTGTGAAGATAAACAAGTCACCGAAATAGATACTACTCCTTTGGTGAAAGCGATTGAGATTACGGTGCTAGATTTCGATAACAAACTCTACTTCCCAGCAGTGGCAAATGCGGCAGAAAAAGCCCATCTTAGCTTTCGAGTTGCCGGTGAAATTAATAAGCTCGATGTTAAAGAAGGCACGCGCGTTCAAGCGGGCGATGTCATTGCAGAGCTCGACCCGACCGACTACCAGTTAGATATCGATAATGCTCAGGCAAGATACAACGTCGTTAACAGTCAATATCGACGTTCTAGGGCGTGTTGATCTTTCGTGAGTGTTTTTTGAATAGCATGGTAAAGAGTTATAATTTGCTTTGCCAAAAGTAA
>NZ_CANLBV010000283.1 GCF_947488985.1 uncultured Vibrio sp. | reverse complement strand
CATGTTTGCCATTGATGGATGTAAAATTTCATCCAATGCCAGCAAAGAATCGAGTGGCACTCACGAGGAGTTACGCCGCAAAAAAGAGAAACTGGAACGAGCTAGTAAACGTATTATCGAACGCCATCAAAGCCAAGATACCCTGCCAAACGAGGTTGTTGAGCAAGATCTAAGGCAAAAGCAAAAACTCGATAACAGCGCGAATAAAATCGGTAAGTTTTTAGCAAGCACTCAAGATAAGTTAGGCTCCAACAACAAGCCGATAAAAAGTAACATCACCGATAACGACAGTGCAAAAATGACCACCTCCAAAGGCACGATTCAAGGCTATAACGGTATCGCCATCACTGATGACAAACACCAAATCATTTTGCACAGCCAAGTGTGGGGCAGCGTCGGAGAGCAGCAAACACTCAAACCTGCAGTACTCGCTTTAAAGGCACAACTGGACAAGCTTCCAAACTCTGTCGAGCATACAACCAAGTTCACTGCTGACAGCGGCTTTCACAGTAAAGCCAATCTCAAGTTCTTAGCTGAAAAA
>NZ_CANLBV010000282.1 GCF_947488985.1 uncultured Vibrio sp. | reverse complement strand
CCCGAAGACTATGACAGTAGTCTCAAACGTTGGACATTAGATAGCCTACCGATTAAAACTCGATTCCCTGTGCAATACAAACCTCGCCCCGATTCAAAAAAGCAGCTCGATACGGTGATTGGGTTCATCAAAAAAGCGGACACTATAGTTCATGCTGGCGATCCCGATCCTGAAGGCTGCTTGCTCATTGATGAAATTCTAGATCACGTTGGTAACAAGAAGCCCGTACAACGTCTATTGATTGCCGATTTAAACGATAAGCCCGTAAAAGCAGCGCTGGCTAACATGCAACCTAATGAGAAATTTAGACCTCAGACCAACAAAGCATTGGCACGCTCTGTTGCTGATCAATCTTTTGGATACAACTTAACGCGCTCTTACACTCTCAAAGCCAGAGAGAAAGGGTTTGATAACGTGCTCAACATAGGTCGAGTCATCAGCTCTTTGATCGGGATGGTGAATCAGCGTACCTTGGCTAATCAGGCTCATGAAAAGAGCTATTATTATGAACTGTACGGTACGTTTGATATTGAAGGGCTAAAGGT
>NZ_CANLBV010000281.1 GCF_947488985.1 uncultured Vibrio sp. | reverse complement strand
CCCCTTCACGGTCGCGGAGAATGAATTTTTCGCGTTATCGGAATACGCTCCGAGCAACAGTTTTGATGGGCGTTATTTTGGAGCGGTTAAATCGTCCGATATTTTAGGTAAAGCCAAGGCAGCGTGGTTGTTCTGATGTTTTGTCAGAATCAAGATTTGAGGTACACTATTTAAACAAAGTCAGTAGAACTTTGTGCAATAGTCAGCAAGCTGGCTATTGCCAAGCCTTGCTATTACTTATTTAAAGCCATAACAAGGCTCATTAATCAGGAGTGCACAATGAGTGACGAAAAAAAGATTGAATTTTCACAATCGGATGTCCTTAATGCGTTGCTACACCAACAAAGTCATGCTCAAAATTACGCCACGAAAGAGAGTGTAGATAATATCAAAGAGCGTGTTCATGAATTAGCAATCAATGTTGATAGACGTTTTGACCTAGTCGATAAACGGTTTGATGAAATGAAAACTGATGTCGATAAGCGTTTTGATCTAGTCGATAAACGATTTGATGAAATGAAAACTGATGTCGATAGACGTTTTGA
>NZ_CANLBV010000280.1 GCF_947488985.1 uncultured Vibrio sp. | reverse complement strand
CTTGAAGTTCAAGCGCACTGCCCGAACGCAAAAATCGTTTACGACTTATTCCACGTTGTTGCTAAGTTCGGTCGTGAAGTGATGGATAGAGTCAGAGTCGACCAAGCCAACAAACTCAAGCAAGATAAAAAAGCGAGGCAATGGGTCAAGCGCTCACGCTGGGTGTTGTTGAAAAATAGAGGCAACTTAAATCCACGACAAGACAGCTATCTTACTGAAATATTGAATATCAATAAGGACTTAATGACCACTTATATACTCGGAGCACAACTCAAAGAGCTTTGGTATTGTGAATCAGAAGCACATGCTAAAGGGCTCTGGGAGGCTTGGTGGGCTCAAGTACAGGAGAGTGGAATTAAGCCATTGAAAGAGTTCGCACGAAAACTAAGTCCTTATCTTCACGGCATTATCGCATCGGCAAGTTATCCGCTTAACACCTGCACATTGGAAGGGATAAACAACAAGATAAAACTAATCAAGCGAATGGGATATGGGTATCGAGATACAGACTACTTCTTCTTGAAGATAAAAGCGGCTTTCCCCGGAAAGC
>NZ_CANLBV010000279.1 GCF_947488985.1 uncultured Vibrio sp. | reverse complement strand
ACCTTGGCTAATCAGGCTCATGAAAAGAGCTATTATTATGAACTGTACGGTACGTTTGATATTGAAGGGCTAAAGGTAAAAGGTAAATTACAGCCCAATGATGAGATTGACGTCGATGATAAAAATCGAATGATTGACCGACTCCAACTCGAACTCATAAAAGAAGCAGACAAAAGGGAAAAAGGCACGGTAGAAAAGCGAGAAATCAAAGAAGAGAAGCGCCAGCCGCCGATGCCTTTCAACTTGTCGAAACTGCAAATTACAGCGTCAAAGAAGTGGGGTTACAAACCAAAAGAAACTCTCGATATTGTTCAAAAATTGTATGAAACACATCAACTACTGACATACCCTCGAAGCGATAACCAATATTTGTCTGAAGCGCATTTAGAGAATGCGGAACACATTCTGACCGCGATTCAAAAAACCAGCCCAAACCTAGCGGCATCGATCCAGTCCGTCGAACCTACCTCTACCCATAAAGCCTTTGATAGTTCAAAAATAGAAGCGCATCACGCCATCATTCCAACCGAAAAAGACGGTGTAGGCATTGT
>NZ_CANLBV010000278.1 GCF_947488985.1 uncultured Vibrio sp. | reverse complement strand
GGGGGGGATTAAATGATTTTGTTGATGTTTTTGATTTCGTCCAAAGTGAAGATAAGCACGAGATCTTTTCGGTACTTTTCAAATGGATGTTTCGATTCATCAAATTGGATGTATTTGATTTTATCGAATCGGTTCTCAAGAAGCATTTTGATGTCTTGATTGGGGACAACATAATACACCCCCACCCATAATTTCTTTTTTCGGGCTAAAATGTGACTCTTCAAAATAGAACGATAACGACTCGGAGATTTGAGTGTTCGTTCCGTTTCAATGGCGACTTTGATGCCGTTAGGACTGGTACAGATAGCATCTGGTCGATGGTCTAAATCTTTATGGTTTTCACGAAACTCGTAAGAGTCGGTGTTGTGCCATTCTCGCCAATGATGGCGGTTGAGGTAGATGCGTACTTTTTGATTCATTAACTTATGCTCAAGCGTAGAGAACTTGGTGCGATTAGGTTCAAATGCTTGATAATGTTCGGTCGGGGATTGAATGTATTGTGTTACTCCAAATTCAGTAATGCCCCATAAAGAGATTTTTATTTTTCCATCCAT
>NZ_CANLBV010000277.1 GCF_947488985.1 uncultured Vibrio sp. | reverse complement strand
GTCGATAAACGTTTTGACCTAGTCGATAAGCGTTTTGATGAAATGAAAACTGATGTCGATAGACGTTTTGATGAAGTGAAAACTGACATAAATAAAATAGACAGTAAGCTTGGGACTTATATGATCGCGATGTTTACTACACTAATCGGTGGATTTGCAGCTCTTTACTTTAAATAGTTGCCAACTTCTCAATAATTGCTCATATCACCAACCGCGGACACAGCCTTGCTTTGTCCGCTTTTTTTAATTCTTTTTTTGTCATTTTGACGCTATTTGATTTTTAAAAGTACACCTCATGGATATTACCCCTTACTTTGAGTGTATCTATCAAGTACATCCCACCACGATAGAGCACATCATCAAAAACGAGTCGAGCTTTAGGCCGTTAGCGATTAACGTCAACCGACTACCCAATCAATCGGCTCCCAAAATCACGCAACCAAAGACCCAAGAAGAGGCCGTTAAAATGGCGTCTTATTACCTATCATTAGGTCATTCGGTGGACTTGGGGTTGATGCAAATCAACACAACAAACTTGAGGGCTTACAAGGTGAGC
>NZ_CANLBV010000276.1 GCF_947488985.1 uncultured Vibrio sp. | reverse complement strand
GACCGCTCGAGAGCCGTTCAAATCATCATGAAACGCATGATAGACCGTGGTGAAGACCGCGAACTCACCGACAACCAATTCGACCGCATAGTCAATTACAGGCTCAAATCCTGCGGCTTTTCTGCATAATCTACTTCCTGTAGAGAATAACGCGATCCCCCTACTTTATATCTAGCTCCAAATCCCTTTATATGTGCCTCAGAACTATCCACAGGGCGCATTTGTCCACATTTCTGTATCTGTATTTAAGAAACTACTCACACCCCACAGGCTAACGCCGTGAGTTATTATTATGTAGTGCATAAGAGGTTTTGGGGTTTAAGGCATACCACGGGTTTTTAATGGCATAACCTTTCTTAACAGTTAATCAATATATAGAAGAACTATAATTACCCCTCGAAACTCGGGGATAAGTTGATGAAGCGGCCTTTCTTAGTCGCAAGCGACTTGCGGCCTTGTCTGCCTGTGGACGAAACACAACAAAGGAATGGTGACTCTACGGATGGGGATAAGCTGGACGTGATTCTAAGAGCCTATCGCTACGCGATGATTCTGGCAGAAAGGAA
>NZ_CANLBV010000275.1 GCF_947488985.1 uncultured Vibrio sp. | reverse complement strand
TTCAAAAAGCAAAACCGCCGCAATAACTTCACTGAGGTTTGTAAGTGGATCGTTGCTAACGTCTGCCTAGAAACTCGCACATTCTCAAGCAATGGTACCCAAGGCCAGATAGCCCAATCTATCGGCGTTAACCAAGCTACAGTGTCACGTATTATCTCGCTCATGATTAAAATGGGTGTTATACGCCCTGCTTTCACAGACAGCGAAGACCCAAGCGTACAGAACGCGGGTGTGGTTGGTGATAAAGACGGAATCCCACTTAATAACGTTTATGTCGTTCAAGACGATTTCTGTTTACTAGCTGGTCCTACGGCTGGAACAAAGCTTATCACGGCCTTTCAAACCGCTGATGAGAAAGCAGAAGCTAAAACAGGCTGGACGCTTAAAGAGCGTTTGCTCACGGTGCGCAATACACTGTGGGAAGGCACAATTGAAAGGCGTATCAAGCAAATAACAGAAGGCTGCTTTAAAAAGGTGGTGGCAAGCGCTACAGACCGCTCGAGAGCCGTTCAAATCATCATGAAACGCATGATAGACCGTGGTGAAGACCGCGAACTCACCGACAACCA
>NZ_CANLBV010000274.1 GCF_947488985.1 uncultured Vibrio sp. | reverse complement strand
TGGGTATGTAAGCCCAGTTAACTTTGAAAAACAATATGTCGCTTAATACGGTGTCCAGTCTGACTGGAGCAGATCATATACGCTGTATGAAGTAAAATCCGATATGGAGAATTCAAAGCCGGAATTTCAATGTGAATGGGAAGCAAAAGTTCAAGCCGCGTTTGAGTTGGGTTTGGAATTAGAACTGGTTACAGAGGAAGAAATACTGGATAAGGTCATATTTAGCAACCTTAAGATTTTACATCGATACGCTTCAAGAAATAAGTTGACGCACTTCCATCAAACTCTCCTTAACACCTTAAAACAAAATGGTGCCCAAACAGCAAAGAGTCTAGGGCTCCACGTTGGCTTAAACGGAAGAAAAATATTACCGTTCCTGTGTGATTTGGTTTCTCGAAACTTACTCCAAACAACTTTAGACACACCACTATCACTTGAGTCTGAGTTCGAGTTGGGTTGTTATGCCTAAGAAATCATTCTTGAGTTTTCATCGGAACCCCCTCTGGCAGGATAGTTGTCACTGTTAAAATTTACCCAGCATGGGCGGTAATGAGTGAACCTTGTCTCGTAT
>NZ_CANLBV010000273.1 GCF_947488985.1 uncultured Vibrio sp. | reverse complement strand
TATCAGCGAGCTTTAAGGATAAATTCCGAGCCTGATATGGCATTAAAAATTGCGTTGTCTTATTACAACACGGGCAGTCCTACACGGGGTTTTCACAATGGTTACGTTGAGAGGTATCTACCTGCTTCATCGAATCCGTCGGTGTCGGAGCGGGTGCGAAGCGCGTCTCCCACCATTTCAACGAAAGGACTGTATGGTCAGTCCAACTGACAGCGAAGTATTCGCTCGCTAGGCCATCGATTCTTCCTCTCTATACCCTGACATTCATTATTCTGGATTCATTGTATTGGAAAATTTTAGCGAATGAGGGAGAGGCTTTAGCGAGCACCTTTTACCTAGATTTGATGCATATCAGTTTGCCCCCGTTTATTACGCCCCCCAAAGCGCTGCACAAAGACGTTGCGATATACGGAGGTCTATCGCAATGGTCAACGCTTTGGAAACACACACTATTATTAAAGAGACTCAGTTATGTTTAATCCTATATTCATACCCAACATCAACTCTATCCATGAATGCTCTTTGAAAATTTTCACTGAGAGTATCACTGAATATATTGTACCAAGCGAGGTT
>NZ_CANLBV010000272.1 GCF_947488985.1 uncultured Vibrio sp. | reverse complement strand
TTACGGACAGTGCCTGGTGGGTAGTTTGACTGGGGCGGTCTCCTCCCAAAGAGTAACGGAGGAGCACGAAGGTGGGCTAAACACGGTTGGACATCGTGTGGTTAGTGCAATGGCATAAGCCCGCTTGACTGCGAGAATGACAATTCGAGCAGGTGCGAAAGCAGGTCATAGTGATCCGGTGGTTCTGAATGGAAGGGCCATCGCTCAACGGATAAAAGGTACTCCGGGGATAACAGGCTGATACCGCCCAAGAGTTCATATCGACGGCGGTGTTTGGCACCTCGATGTCGGCTCATCACATCCTGGGGCTGAAGTCGGTCCCAAGGGTATGGCTGTTCGCCATTTAAAGTGGTACGCGAGCTGGGTTTAGAACGTCGTGAGACAGTTCGGTCCCTATCTGCCGTGGGCGTTGGAAAATTGAAGGGGGCTGCTCCTAGTACGAGAGGACCGGAGTGGACGAACCTCTGGTGTTCGGGTTGTCATGCCAATGGCATTGCCCGGTAGCTAAGTTCGGAATCGATAACCGCTGAAAGCATCTAAGCGGGAAGCGAGCCCTGAGATGAGTTTTCCCTGAC
>NZ_CANLBV010000271.1 GCF_947488985.1 uncultured Vibrio sp. | reverse complement strand
GCAGCGATGTTGTGTGATGGATTATAAGAAGTCAGCAGAAGGCATAGTACTTTGAGGAAGTACAACTCAAAGGAAGGCCTGAACTGAATATATCAAGAAGCAGTCACTATTTACTCAATCATGTGGGGTCATAGCAAGATGAATAACATCTCTACGTTCCAATGGGCGATACCGCAAGTAAAGCTCATGGTCACGAAGAATGACAAGCATGGTCGGCGTAGAAAGGAGGACGAGTCTTGGTGAGCCCAACTGCGCTGATGGAGCAAATCTGCTCTTCAGCGAACTTGAACCATGCTCTAAGAAGAGTGAAGAAGAATAAGGGATGTGCAGGTGTCGATAGGCTCGATATCACAGCAACCATCTCAAAACTTCGTCAAGCTTCAAACGGGCAAGAGCTCCGCCAGAGTCTTCTGGTTGGGAGCTATCAACCTCACCCCGTTCTTGGTGTAGAAATCCCCAAACCTAATGGTGGCGTAAGGCAATTAGGTATCCCAACGGTGCTTGATAGGATAGTCCAACAGGCGATCACATCGGTGCTGTCAGGTATCTATGAGCCCAAGTTCTCCAATAGTAGTTATGGATTCAG
>NZ_CANLBV010000270.1 GCF_947488985.1 uncultured Vibrio sp. | reverse complement strand
AGTGCTTGTTCAACACGATAGAGCTTTTGGAACCAACTGACTGCCCACTGGATTTTACCCCCTTTACCTTGCTTGCCTTTTGGTTGACTCTGCTCTGCCTCTATGAACTTGCGTCTTGCATGTGCCCAGCAACCCACCAACTTCGCCTCTGTCTTTTCATACGCTTTATACCCATCAACATGAAGGTATCCAGTGTAGTTTGACAGGTACGATTGAGGGCAGTGGTGACCCCGACTTCCTTCCTGGTAGTCGAACAAGACGATTCCGGGAGATTGCGCATTACCGCCCCGGTCTGGACCACACCCATACAACCAGATGTAACTTTTCTTTCTTTCGTCATCGAGCACGGTCAATGTGGTCTCGTCCGCGAACAGAACATCTTGAGTAAGAAGGGTTTCTTTCAGTAAGGCGATTAACGGCTCTACCTTATCAGCGCAACGCAATATCCACTGACTCATCGTTTTTCGGCTGAGCGCTAGCCCATATTGTCTGAACAGCGATTCTTGACGATAGAGAGGCAGGGCATAGTGGTATTTGTTCGTGATGATTTGCGCAAGCAAAGAGGGAGTCGCGATGCTTTTCGGGATAACCGATGCCGGCGGTGGAGCCATTG
>NZ_CANLBV010000269.1 GCF_947488985.1 uncultured Vibrio sp. | reverse complement strand
ATGGCTTTGAGTGCGGTGTCAGCCTCTTTTTTATTGATATCGGCTTTCTCTGCAATATGCTCAACTAATTCTTTACGTTTCATCTCATTTCCTTCTTTAATTTTGATGAGTTCTTCATCCCACCTGCCTGTCGCGTAACGAAAAGCAAGGCGTTTCTCAACAACGTCGCTAATTTCTATTTTAAAGGTGTTTGCTGTAGCTTGAGTGGTGGCGCTCGCTTTTGCTGCGCCTAAAGACCGCATATAAACCGTTTCCGATCTAATGGTCTTATTTTCCTTATCCAAGTAGCGGATATTATAGACAGCCATAAACCTCCCTATTAAGCATTAAAGTACGCCTTTTTCTCTGTCCGGTTTCCCATTTGTGTCAAAAAATCGAACTTTGCATGTAGGGAACCCGCTGCATCCCCACCAAAATGAGCCTTCACGTTTACCAGCTCGACGAATCAACCCTTTATTGCACTGAGGGCAGGCTTCTGTATCACTGGCTTGAGGCTGAGGTACTTTCGGTTTTGGGGTTAAGTTCGGTTTACCATTATCATCAGGAAAGGTAGTTTTGCAATCAGGGTAACGGTTGCAGGCATGAAAAGCCCCATTCTTCCCTTTTCTTTTGAGTAATAGCCC
>NZ_CANLBV010000268.1 GCF_947488985.1 uncultured Vibrio sp. | reverse complement strand
GTCGACTGAGAAGGTTATATCTATGTGCTACCGAAGTTGGACTAAGCTGACCAATTAAATAATCAAATTGGTATTACACCATGCTTGCAAAGATGTATGACCTTGGGATCGTAAGCTCTTACTCTAGGCCAAGAGTAAGCAATGACAACCCATACTCTGAGTCGTTGTTCAAAACAATAAAGTATTGTCCGTCATGGCCAATGGATGGGTTCTCTTCCATTGAAGATGCTCGGTGTTGGGTTGGTAATTTTGTTGATTGGTATAACAATGAGCATAAACACAGTGGCATAAAGTATGTAACACCTCAGCAGAGGCATTGTGGCGAGGATAATGAAATTCTCCGACAGCGTATACAAGTCTATCGACGTGCTCAATTGACGAATCCAGGCAGATGGAGTCGGCAGACAAGAGACTGGAGTTATATCGATGAGGTGTATTTGAACCCTGAAAAGTGTGCAGCGTAATCATTCACGTTGCTGAATTGTAAAAATAGCGACAGCTTGCTTGAAAAACAGCGGAAACGAGCGATCGCAATCACCGAAATACGCAGTCAAAGAAAGGGCTTTTAGATAATCTTTTCAAAAGCTTATCTAGCATGGCTGATTTTGAATGGGTCTTTCTTGATG
>NZ_CANLBV010000267.1 GCF_947488985.1 uncultured Vibrio sp. | reverse complement strand
GAGGTGATGCTCAACCCTGACGGCTTGCTCTGGATTGAGCGACAAGGGGAGGCGATGACGAAGGTAGGCACGGTCTCACCGGATAAGGCGACTCGCGTATTAAACGCGCTGAGTGATTATCACAAGACGGTGGTGACAAGCAGCAGCCCGATTTTAGAGTGCGAGCTGCCGACCGACGGCAGTCGATTTGAGGGACTTGTCCCGCCTTTGGTGGACAACCCGAGTTTTGTGATCCGTAAAAAAGCCACGCGCATTTTTACGTTCACGGATTACTTGGCTTCAAACGCGTTAAGTGCGACGGCCGCGCACCACTTAATTGAGCTTATCGACCGACACCGTAATATCGTGGTGGTGGGCGGCACAGGCTCAGGAAAGACCACTTTTGTGAACGCGCTGCTGTATGAAATGGCGCAGCGCTTTCCCAATGAGCGTTGCATCCTTTTGGAAGATACCAACGAGCTGCAATGCAGTGCCCCCAATCATGTGATTAAACGAACCCATCCAAACGCCGACATTTCCATGCGAACCCTACTGCGCACCACCTTACGCTATCGGCCTGACCGTATCATCGTGGGTGAAGTGCGAGGTGGAGAAGCTTTGGAGCTATTAAAAGCATGGAATACGGG
>NZ_CANLBV010000266.1 GCF_947488985.1 uncultured Vibrio sp. | reverse complement strand
AAGTTCAAAGTGGCTGTGTGATTATGGATTTGGCAATATTAGATCATATTTGTTAACAAAGTGCGATCCCGCCCTGCGATTCATTCTGTGTTAGGCCACCATTGTACTGGTACGGTCTGATTTGACTGTAATATCTAGTGATATATTCAATATGCTGTTCCAAGCTTCGGATAAGCTACGATAATCATAAGCTGGCACCCACTCACTTTTTAGGCTTCTAAAGAAGCGTCCCATCGGGCAGTTATCCCAGCAGTTTCCTCGACGAGATAGACTCTGTTTAATTTAATATTGCCAGAGTGCGTGGCGGTATTTGCTTCTTAGACCAATCCTTAAAGCTGCTGCGATGAATACCGAACACTTTACACAGCTTTGCAACACTGTAGCTCTGTTTGAGTTTCTCGATTATCGAGAATTGTTCAGTGAGTCCTACATCAACAGAGCAGTAGCCTTTTTTTCAAGCTCAGGTTGCCTGTTATTAACTGAGATGGTAGTGACAGAGATGAATAGTGGGTAGTGCTTAGGGCATGTTGAAGTTAATACTGAACGAAAATATCCTAATACCAATCTGGAAAATTAACTGGTCAGGTTAATCCAGTCTCTGGTGCACATTTTGGTAACTCTATCTGCACGC
>NZ_CANLBV010000265.1 GCF_947488985.1 uncultured Vibrio sp. | reverse complement strand
GATGGTTTCCCTGATTTCAGTCATCCCGATATGTTGCATCACTTGAGTTTGATGAACGTGGAGTGCCGTTGGAATACGCGCTTCATCTTCTTTGATAACCAAGAAGCGCACCGCTTGCTGGATAAAGAACGCAAGAAATGGCAGCAAAAGGTGGTGTCGTTTCGAGACAAATTGCTTAAGAACCCCACCCCGAAAGTGGACGAAGACGCACTGGAAATGGTCAGCCAATATCAGAGTGCACAAACCGACATCTCGGCAGGGCGGTTAAGCTACGGTCAGTACAGCTCTACCTTCATTTTGCGTCATCACGATGAAGCGGTGCTCAATGAAATGACCGACTACGCGCTCAGTGTGTTGAATAATACGATTGGCTTAGTGTGTCGTTTGGAGACGGTGAACGCGACCGAGGCGTTGCTTGGCTCACTGCCCAGTGACAGTCTGCATAACATTCGTCGTCCGCTCATCAGTACCTTGAACTTGTGTCATCTTTTGCCTATTTCCAATATTTGGACAGGCGAGCCTCAATGCCCGTGTCCGTTCTACCCTGAGAACTCACCGCCGCTGATGATGTGTACCGCTGTTGGCAATACCCCATTTCATTTGAATCTGCATGTGAAGGATGTGGGGCACAC
>NZ_CANLBV010000264.1 GCF_947488985.1 uncultured Vibrio sp. | reverse complement strand
TATTTTCCGCACTCGCTTCTTCATTTGAGCTTGTGCCGATTTCGATATCAGGATTGCTCCATCTATCTTGAAGCTATGCCCTAGGTAAGTTCGCTCCGTCACTCTTGTTGCTGCGCTTTTCTCACGGTTTATCGTCAGCTTTAGCTTCTGCTCCAAGAACTCCGTTATCGACTCTTTGACTCGATTTGCGGCTTCCTCACTACCAACATAGATTTGGCAGTCGTCTGCATATCGGCAGAACTTATGCCCTCTACGTTCTAACTCTTTATCCAGTTCATCTAATACGATATTGGAGAGCAACGGAGATAATGGCCCGCCCTGTGGCGTGCCTCTTTGTCTCTGTTCAACTAACCCATTTCGCATTATGCCTGCCTGTAGATATGACCTGATTAGCTTTAGGACTCGTTTGTCACTGACGTCCTGCGATAATCTGTGCATCAGTCTATCGTGGTTCACCGTGTCGAAGTATTTTGCTAGGTCAATATCCACTACATAGCCTCGACCCTCTCTGATGTAGTGACTTGCTGCCGCTAGTGCATGATGTGCGCTACGGTTGGGTCTGAATCCATAACTACTATTGGAGAACTTGGGCTCATAGATACCTGACAGCACCGATGTGATCGCCTGTTGGACTAT
>NZ_CANLBV010000263.1 GCF_947488985.1 uncultured Vibrio sp. | reverse complement strand
AAAATCCAACAAGGAAGCACCACGCTGCTTACGCGGTCGGTAGTGAGGTTTTGGTTTGATGTGAGCGTCTGTCTCTGTTTCTTTCGGGCAAGCGAAAGCCGCCGCAGAGTGCGGTGTCATGTCATGATTTTTCATAAATAATTCCTGATTTTAAAAAGGAGGGAAGATTAAAAACTCAAGTAGAGTTGGTATGTCGCACTCATGATAAGTGAGCCTAGAAGCGCAATCGTGAACCCTAACCCCGCTTTAGGGAGCCATTGGTTCATTTTTGCCAATTGTTTACTCACGTAAATACGGTGGTTCTCACCGCTTTCTTGCAGTAGTTCCGAGTAATTCACACGGGCGCCCAACACTTTCATGATCCCGAGTTCATCGGGAAGCAGTAAGCCTGTGTCTAAAATGAAACCGAGGTTGCCTTGCCCGAGGGCTTGCCGCTGCATTTTTTCAATATGCATGATGACAAAGGGGGTGTTTCGCGTTTTGATTTGCGCCAGCGCATCATCAAGCTTCACCCCGCATTGAGTCAGATTGCCGAGCGTTTTAAGCAGGGAGGCCGCTACCGCAGCGCGATACAGAGAAAATATCGGCCAATTGGCGACCCATTGACGTGAGGAGCTTCCCCATCGAGGCAAGGCGATAGCCACC
>NZ_CANLBV010000262.1 GCF_947488985.1 uncultured Vibrio sp. | reverse complement strand
GGTTTGTTGGCGTGGCGTAGAAAACGCAGTCAGTAACTCACACTCTACAAGGTCAACGTCACGTTGGCCTTTTTTGTACCCCTTAAATGCTGATAGGTAAGAGCGGCTATATGCTGGCATGTAGCGCTTTTACCTATCCGACACAGCAACGGCGAAGCGTTGCCCGTCAGTACTTCACTTTCCAATATTACCTTCTAATTCGGTTCGATTTTATGAAAATCACTCTCGCGCTGCTCGCTATCGTGGGCGGCTTTTTTATGATGTTAATTGGCGGTGATTACCGCTTAAACCTCACGCATTCTTATCCACTGGGCTTTTATCAAATAGTATCGAGCGATACTTACAGTAAAGGGGATTTCATTGCCTTTTGTCCGCCTGACGTGCCCGTGATACAGCTCGCTGTTGAGCGTGGTTACTTACAGTGGGGAGCTTGCTCAGGTGGCTCTACGCCTCTCATTAAAACCGTCATAGCGACCCAAGGCGACCAACTGGCGTTTGATGATGTCGTGAGCATGAACGGTCAACCACTAACAAATTATGTTATTCATCGAGCTGACGATAACGGTCGCACGTTACCTTTACTTGCCCCCTTCACGGTCGCGGAGAATGAATTTTTCGCGTTATCGGAATACGCTCCGAGCAACAGTTTTGATGGGCGTTATT
>NZ_CANLBV010000261.1 GCF_947488985.1 uncultured Vibrio sp. | reverse complement strand
AGCGTGCAGACAGAGTTACCAAAATGTGCACCAGAGACTGGATTAACCTGACCAGTTAATTTTCCAGATTGGTATCATACCCATATACGTGAGCAATAAAGTAACCCAGTAGAAACCATTATCCACTTGCTGAAACTGCTCAGATGAGAAGAGTGTTGAAAGCTGACTCTCTGACCACCTTGAGCGCTGCTTATCAGCTTTTATAGACTTCTTGAAAGTCGCTTTGATATCTGCAGACACGTTTCTTTCAATCAAAGACATGGTCGCACACCAACGTATAAATTGACTTAACGCCGCGTAATAATCTTTACAGCTTTTTGCTGAAAGACTAGAGCTATTGAGAGTCTTAATGTACTCCATCAGTGTCATCGCAGTTATTGTTGATAAACCAGATAGCGCTGTGCTCTCAAAGAAAAAGGTAATGCGCTGTTTCAACTGATGGACAGTCAATGCACTGACCCCTTAAACCTCTTTGAACTCTAGAAAGTGTTCTAACGCTTCACTCCAATGCTTTTCTTCACTCAAACGCTTAGAAGTATGACTTATGGAAGGTATACAACCTAAATGTAAGCGATCATCCTGCTTCTGTGATTGTAATACCAATCTAAGTAAAAATATGATCTAATTGAGGCTGTTACTTCTTCGTGAAAAAAGACGCTATGGACAGCCTC
>NZ_CANLBV010000260.1 GCF_947488985.1 uncultured Vibrio sp. | reverse complement strand
GGTATCAACGGAGTACAGCCTTTGTTTTTCAAAGTCTCATGACAACTTTTTGTGTCATATGCTCCATCAGCAGATACGGTATGGATCTTTCTACGTAACGGGTTGAGCAACGTGGGTAGCACTTCGCTATCGCCAACATTTACAAGACTGACTTCCGCACTAATGGCCTCATGAGTTTCTACATCAACAGCTAAGTGCAGTTTGCGCCAAGTTCTGCGTTTTTCGGCGCCGTGCTTTTTCACTTTCCATTCACCCTCGCCAAAAACTTTGAGACCAGTCGAGTCAATGGCTATATGGCGAATAGCTCCTTTGGATTTATTGCGATATTTGACCTGGACTGTCTTCGAGCGTTTGCTAATACAGGTGTAGTCAGGGGACGTCAGTGGAACATCCAATAGCTCAAAGATAGAATCAATAAAGCCTTGAAGAGCACGTAATGGCAGAGAGAAGATCCCCTTAATCATCAAGGCAGTTTCGATCGCTGTATCAGAATACTGGAAACCTCTACCACGCTTACCATGATGGGTTGTACATCGCCATGCATCTATGGCTGAATCATCTATCCAGAACGTAACCGAGCCACGCTTGCACAGAGCCTTATTGTATTCCGCCCAGTTAGTTATCTTCTTTTCCGATTTACCCATGTCACCACCGTTCTAATCACCATAAAAGAATAGATCACAGGACTTGGAAAAGGTTCAACTGATTTAAGCAACAACGCC
>NZ_CANLBV010000259.1 GCF_947488985.1 uncultured Vibrio sp. | reverse complement strand
CCAACGTTAGAACATCAAAACTACAAGGGTGGTATTTCAAGGACGACTCCACCACATCTAGCGACGCGGTTTCAAAGTCTCCCACCTATCCTACACATGTAGGTTCAATGTTCAGTGCCAAGCTGTAGTAAAGGTTCACGGGGTCTTTCCGTCTAGCCGCGGGTACACTGCATCTTCACAGCGATTTCAATTTCACTGAGTCTCGGGTGGAGACAGCGTGGCCATCATTACGCCATTCGTGCAGGTCGGAACTTACCCGACAAGGAATTTCGCTACCTTAGGACCGTTATAGTTACGGCCGCCGTTTACCGGGGCTTCGATCAAGAGCTTCGACCGAAGTCTAACCCCATCAATTAACCTTCCGGCACCGGGCAGGCGTCACACCGTATACGTCATCTTACGATTTTGCACAGTGCTGTGTTTTTAATAAACAGTTGCAGCCACCTGGTATCTGCGACTCTCGTCAGCTCCATCCGCAAGGGACTTCACCGATAAGAGCGTACCTTCTCCCGAAGTTACGGTACCATTTTGCCTAGTTCCTTCACCCGAGTTCTCTCAAGCGCCTTGGTATTCTCTACCCGACCACCTGTGTCGGTTTGGGGTACGATTCCTTACAATCTGAAGCTTAGAGGCTTTTCCTGGAAGCATGGCATCAATGACTTCACTACCGTAGTAGCTCGACATCGTATCTCAGCGTTAAGAAAGTCCGGATTTACCTAAACTTTC
>NZ_CANLBV010000258.1 GCF_947488985.1 uncultured Vibrio sp. | reverse complement strand
CTTATCATGATGAACGTGGGGCAATCCAACTCCCCAACCGTACCGACTGCCGCGCCTAAACCCCCGCCTTATCAAGCTTATCAAGACATGATGAGCAACGCTAAATCAGCCTCTCACGCGCTCAATTATGCGTCTCAGCTTGCCCCTTATGGGGCAAGCGCCCCACAAGGCTGGACATTTGAGTCCTTGCAATTGCAAGGCAAGGAGGTGGTCGCTACGTTGAATCGTGATGACGATGGGTTACTGAGTTATGCCTCGACTTGGTTAAACGCGCACCCACACGGTGATATCGCAACGTTAAACACGAAGACTCTTGTCTTTCGTCTGCCTATCGAGCACACGCTTGAGGCGTGGCGTGAGCGCATGGTTCCGTTTTCGTTTCATTACACGCTCGCGGATGCGCTCACGCAGCTCGGCTGGCTGGTAAGCGACACGAAAAACAAAGAGGCATTGACCTCTACGTTAGTGCTGACTCTGAAAAAACAAGACGCGGTGGTGAGCGATTGGCGCTCGCTAGGCACTTTATTTGCCTCTTTGCCCGTCAGTGTCACGCAAATGCACATGACACCGAACAGGGATGGGACGTATCAAAGCGAATTGGTGTTACATTTTACAGGAGACAATGAATGAAACCGACCAAAGCACAACTTCAAATCAGCATACTGGTGGTGAGTGTATTGGTATCTGGCACTCTTTGGTGGTTACGCGATAACGCGCCCCCTTCTGCGCCTAAG
>NZ_CANLBV010000257.1 GCF_947488985.1 uncultured Vibrio sp. | reverse complement strand
GCTAATTTAGACGAAAAAAGTGCTCAAAAAGTCAGGTGATATTGGTTGAAAAAAGAGAAATTCTACAGCCTCAACGCTTTGCTAAGTGGCACAGAACCTTGGCATACACTTTTGCAAAGCAAAAATGCCAAGCGTTTTGTGTCCGTCTTAAGCAATTTGTTAAGGTAACGATAACTCGTACTCTATGGCATCCCTAACTTCACCATTTAATTTCGCGTAATTCGCAATGCCTTTCACTTTACTGAAACCATTTCGTTCAAGTACTTTTTGGGAACCTTCGTTACTACAAAGAACTATTGCTCTCAAAGTGCTCAACTGTGCTTCTGAAACCAAATAATCGACCAGTTTACCGACCGCCTGTGATGCAATACCTTTCGAAGTAAATTGTTGACCTATGCGATAGCCTAGCTCACCTGTGTATGTATTTGCTTCAACTCGATGAACATTGACCCTGCCGCAAATTTCTTGCGAGTTGCTACGAATAAGCATTGGATACATTTCACCGTTAGCATGCAGTGACAGAAACTCTGAAATCTGACTTCTCACACCTTGTGAGGTGTAAAATGACTCATCACGAGGCAGAACATGCTGCTCAAACCAAGAACGATTCGCCAATTCAAACTCTAGAAGTGCATCAGCATCTCCTAAGGAGACTAACTCAATAGATATGTCCATTTTAGTTACCCTAACGAATGACATGGATTCCCCCTCCCGAGGATCTGCCACACTTATGTGGTACTTAAATGCACCGGAGGCACCATG
>NZ_CANLBV010000256.1 GCF_947488985.1 uncultured Vibrio sp. | reverse complement strand
TTTGCTCCGCTCATGGATTTAGACAGTGATTTCGAGTGGTGTTGTGACTACATCGAGCAACTGACGGTGCTGCAAGGCGAATCCTTTGATAGCGAGATGCGAAGCGCCACCTTCAAGGCGTTAAACGACATGCGAAGTTCATCGCGTCGGTCATTGTCGGAGTTTTGCGCCCAAGTGCAAGATGAGCGGATAAAGTCCGCTTTGCAGTATTACACCATCAATGGGCGTGCGGGCGATTTACTGGATGCTGAAAGCAGTGAATTGACGTTATCAACATTCACGGTCTTTGAAATGAGCGAGCTTATCAGTCGGGGCGATAAAGACTTAGTGCCTGTATTGACCTACTTGTTTCGCTGCATCGAGCGTCGTTTAGACGGCTCTGCGTCGTTCATTGTGATTGATGAGGCGTGGGTGGCGTTTCAGCATCCGGTGTTTCGAGAGATGATTCGAGAGTGGCTGAAAGAGCTGCGTAAAGCCAACTGCTTGGTGATACTCGCCACACAATCACTCAGTGATGCCATCAATGCATCAATTTTTGATGTGCTGGTTGAATCGTGCCCAACGCAAATCTTCTTACCTAACCTTAAAGCCCGTGATTTTGCCCACACCTATGAGCAATTTGGGTTGAATGGTAAGCAAATTGATTTACTCGCCAGTGCGACGCCCAAGCTTGAGTATTACATCAATCAACCGACGGGTTCGCGTTTGGTTAGCTTATCACTGGATGCGTTAGCCTTGGCATTTGTTGCGGCCTCCGATAAGGA
>NZ_CANLBV010000255.1 GCF_947488985.1 uncultured Vibrio sp. | reverse complement strand
AATGACAGATACCGCCTTAGTTGGCGGTATCTGTGTTGATATTAGAAAGTCAATGAGTCGGTTCGTAGACGCTTACTCTTCAGGGTTGTCAATCAGGATACAACTGGCTGACTCGATGCTGGTTTTTTCCATCTCTTTGCCATCGGTGTAGCTGTTGACTTTAACGAAATTGATTTCACCGGGTAACGGGTTCTCAATATCTGAGCGTGTACATAAAACGATCGGTCTCTTGCCCGTTTCTTCGTGTTGCAGCATACGGATAAGATGGATGGTTCTTTACTCATTCCATCCTAACATCAAAATGTGGTTGTCCACTCTCACTCTCCTTTTTCCTAGCAAACCCGCTCGCCAATATTCAACCCCCTCTGTCGCCACCTTACCGAGTAACGCAGCGAAAAGACTGAGTCCACCCGGAATAATAAACAGAATCACAATCCATCGTCCTGCCTCAGTCGTCGGCGACAAATCACCATAGCCCACCGTCGAAGCAGTCACGACTAAGTAGTAGGCAAATGTAGTAAACGAGTTGGTTAAGTCCGTTTCCCCTACTAAGTACAGCGACGACCACGATAGGAACACGTAGCCGAGGAAAGTAAACAGCAGGTTTTTGCCGTTCAAAACAAAGATGTTTGCTTTGATCCAGCGTTTGAGTTGTAACCAGATGATCATCCGTGCCTCTAATTTTTGTTTCCTAGGGCGTGTTGATCTTTGCTGTACATTCCGTGTTCAACAATACATAGGTAGCCACATCAACATGAATGCCAGCGA
>NZ_CANLBV010000254.1 GCF_947488985.1 uncultured Vibrio sp. | reverse complement strand
AGTTCCAAATAGGTTAGTGATTAAGGTGTGTTGCTTAAAGTTAAGTGCGTGTTAGCAGCCACTTAGCAAGGCGTTAGGGCACAGGGCGGATATGGACAGAATCGTAGAATTAATCAAACAAGATCCAGTTAGAGTTAAAGCCTTAGAGTGCGTCTCTAAATTGGGCTTGCCTCAGTGTTATATTGCAGCAGGTTTCGTTCGTAACCTTGTTTGGGATGCTCTGCATGGTTTTAATGTAGCAACACCATTGAACGATGCGGATGTTATTTACTTTGATCCAGACGAGAACGACACTAAAGCATATTTACAGTATGAATCTCAGCTCAAGAAGCTAATGCCGGAAGTTAACTGGCAAGTTCGTAACCAAGCACTCATGCATATTCGGAATGGCGATTTACCTTACAAGAGCTCCCTTGATGCAATGAGCTATTGGCCAGAACAAGAGACAGCTGTTGCCGTTCGACTAGTTGCACCTGATAGTTATGAATGTATTGCTGCTTTTGGGTATGAATCCTTATTTGATTACTGTGTCACACATAATCCTAAAAGGTCGCGAGAAACGTTTGAAAATCGCGTAAATTCAAAGGGCTGGCTAGTAAGGTGGTCATCTTTGAGAACAGTGCCCTAACAAAGCATTTAAGAGTGATTCGCAACGCTTGGCAGTTTCGCTTCGCTCAAGTATAGCCAAGCGTCGCTCACACCTTAATGCGGCTACATGGATTCCCCCGGTTGTCAAACATCCGCTAAACTTATATTGATGGGTTTTGGACTGCCGCTCTACATT
>NZ_CANLBV010000253.1 GCF_947488985.1 uncultured Vibrio sp. | reverse complement strand
TCGCAGGTTCTTTGGCATCTCGAATTAATGATAACTTTCAAGTTCTCAAGCCTGCATCTTCAAGTTGAACGAGTATAGGTGCTGTGTTTTTCTGTGCTTACTTGGGATCGAATTGGCTAAATTCACTCAGTGAAAATATTTGTATGAACATCTTATTCTAGTGGGGAAATTAAGGTGGTATAGATTTTTAGTAAAAAAAAGGAGGCCAGAGGCCTCCGAAAGTCGATCAAGATTTTGAATATATTTACGAAAAATATAAAAAGTTAAAACATGAAAAAAGTAGGAACGACGACTAAGTCGTTCACTGTGTACTACTATAACAGTATCGGTTAATTTTGTCTATAGCTCAGTAGGGGAAAACTCGGATTTAATAGTAATTTATAAGTCTATTTTACAGCGAGAGTGTCGGTTTATATTTAGCTTATAGGCTTTGGTTAGTTGAATTGTGGACGTAATCCATGATCACTTTTTCCATTTTATATAAACGTGCGGTTGAAGGTGAACTCCATCGTACGTCGATTCATGACCTATTGATTTTTCAAATCCTAATGGTCTATTTAAATCAATAAATGTAATACCTAATTTATGACAAATTTGTTTTAGCTTATTATTAAGTTCTATCACCCCTTCGTTCCATACTAAGTCTCCTGTAAGTATTGAGAACGCCCAACCATTCCTTTCACGGTATCACCATCAATACCTTGATTCGGCGTTGTTGATCAAATCAGCTTGAAGAACAACAGTGCCATATATGACTATCCGTTAGTTTCTAACGGGCATACCTA
>NZ_CANLBV010000252.1 GCF_947488985.1 uncultured Vibrio sp. | reverse complement strand
CCGTATGGCTAAGGTGTTTGGGGTTTCTCGAAGTGGGTTTTATTATTGGATTGATAATCGCCATAAAGTCACTCAGCGCAACGAGTACCGTAAGCATCTTGATAGCAAAGTTCGAGAAGTCTTTGATGATAAAAAGGAACGTGACGGTGCAAGGCGTATTCAAAAAGAACTTGAGGCAAATGGTAATAAGCACGATGTAAAAACCATTGCCGCGAGCATGAAACGCCAGAGCTTAGTCGCGAAGGCCGCCCGCAAGTTCAAATGTACGACAGACAGTAAGCATAGGCTTCCTGTTGCCCCGAACTTGCTTGAGCAAGACTTTAATGCGACAGCACCAAACCAAAAATGGGCTGGAGATATCACCTATCTAGCAACAAGCGAAGGTTGGATGTATTTAGCCGTTATTATCGACCTGTACTCACGGCAAGTCGTTGGATGGTCAATGAATACCAGAATGACCGCAACTCTGGTTTGTGATGCTCTATCAATGGCATTGTTCCGCAGAGGTATGCCAGAAGAGGTGATTATCCACAGTGATAGAGGTAGCCAATATTGCTCAAAAGACTACCGAGACTTAATCGCAGCTCATAATCTAAAACAAAGTATGAGTAGGAAAGGAAACTGCTGGGATAACGCCTGTGTTGAAAGCTTTTTCCACTCAATGAAAGTAGAAGCCGTCCAATACGAGCCGATAATGACTCGAGAAGAGATGCGCCAAGCGCTTTTTGAATACATTGAAGTTGATTATAATCGAACAAGAAGGCACAGTGCTCTTGGGTATGTAAGCCCAGT
>NZ_CANLBV010000251.1 GCF_947488985.1 uncultured Vibrio sp. | reverse complement strand
TAGACTAACGGTTCTCGCTCGACTGAGCCCGTAGAGGACTTTCACCTCCTAGATCAACGCCATGCTCGGCGCACGAAACAAAAACGCCGCTCAGTTGAGCGGCGTTTTTATTGCACTATGATCCCAACGCTAAGCCATATAAGCCTTAACACCATCTAAGAACATTTGCGTCGACAGCATCACCAGCAACAAGCCCATTAAGCGCTCTACCGCTCTAAGCCCTCTCTCACCCATAACTCGCAAGAAGAAGCCATTGAACATCAGGATAAAGAAGGTTGCGCCCCAAGCCAGCATCACCGCAGCCGAAAGCTCCAGCATGTTGTCTGGGTGCTGTGTCGACAGCAGAATTAACGCCGCAATCACTGATGGACCAGCAATCATTGGGATCGCCATCGGCACAATAAATGGCTCTTCCCCCGCAGCTAACCCGGTAATGCTGCCAGCACTCGGGAAAATCATCTTAATCGCGATAATAAAGAGAATAATACCGCCAGAGATACTCAAGGTTTCCGGCTGCACGTGCAAGAAGTTCATGATGCTTTGGCCCGCAAACAAGAACAACAGCAAGATAACCAGTGCGAACATCAGTTCACGAATCATGACAATACGGCGACGCTTAGGGTCAATGTGCTTAAGAATAGAGAGTACAATTGGCAAATTACCAAGCGGATCCATAATCAGGAACAACATGGTCGCTGCAGATAAAATTTCCATACGTTTGTCTCAAAAAGCGTCAGTGCGCGGAGTATAGCAGCCTCAACATTAATTTTCGAATACAGCAACAAACTTAGGGCGTGTTGATCTTTCGAGCTGATTTTTGCAGCGAGTTGCTGGGTATTTATACAAGGCAGAGGCGTCGATGTG
>NZ_CANLBV010000250.1 GCF_947488985.1 uncultured Vibrio sp. | reverse complement strand
CATCCATCTTCGCTTTGAACGTCAGCGACTTCATCGGCGCACCGTTATCTGAGTGAAGAACCAGCGGTTGATTGAAGCACTGCTCTCGCATCAACGTCCGTTGCAAGAGTTGTGATGCTAACTCGCCGCACTCACGTTCATACACCTCATAACCCACGATTTTTCGGCTGTAGATATCCTCTATGACGTACAGATAATAGTGCTGGCCTCGAACCTTTGAAGGCAAGTAAGTGATATCCCATGTGTAGACTTGATTCGAGCCTGTCGCCGTATAACTCGTTGGCTTCGCTTGCTTTTGCCTACTCCGTTGACGGCCTCGGTTGTGAAGTTGCCCTTGTGCACTCAGTACCCGATAATAGCTCGACTCTGAGGCGATATATTCACCTTTATCAAGCAGTGTCGGTACGATTTGAGTAGGAGGTAAGCTCGCGAACTCTGGGCGGTTACATACCTCGATAATCGCTTCACGCTCTTGCTGCGAGAGCTTGTTAGCAGGCTCTGGTCTGGCACAGGTCGGTCTTTTATCCGCCTGAATCACTCCTTGTTGATACCATCGACGATACGTTCTCACGTCAATTTGAACCTCATGACAAGCCCGCTCCAAGCGGCAACCACTTTGCTTGGCATCGTGGATAAGAGCAATCAGGTGCTGCCTTTCATCGGTTGAGGTTAGTCGTCCTCTGGCTCTTCCCCGTAAAAGGCTCTGAGCTTTTTTCGTAGAACCAACAGGGCAGCAGTTTCGGCGAGTGCTTTTTCTTTGTGGCGTAACTCCTTCTTAAGCTCTTTGATTTCAAGCCTATCCGCTTTGGCCTGCTTCTTTGCTTCCGCTTCCCGCTCTTTACTCGACATAAAACCTTGCATACATTCGCTACGC
>NZ_CANLBV010000249.1 GCF_947488985.1 uncultured Vibrio sp. | reverse complement strand
TGAAGTACACCTAAACCCAGAAAGAGAAGCTGCTTAATAAGTAAGCAAATGATGACAACTACCTTGAAAAACGCCGAAACACTCTACGTGTGACATGGGTGGAGGGCTTACGAGCCCTGCAATTTCTCTCAGTGTTTCAAAGTCACCAAACAGTGCCTGCTGTGTTTGCCAATCTATTCCTAATGCCATTAATGACATAGATCTTGTGCTTGGTTTATCTTCTAGGCGCTCAAAAAGCTGATAGAGGCAGTGGATATCTTGATAGTTATACTGTTTCGATAAAGCAAGCAACGAGGTTTCATCCCCTTCAAAATAGCTTTGCTTGAACGCCTTATAAACCGTGTGCAACTCATCATAGTTGAACTTACTCATGTGAGCCTCCCAGTTGAAGTGAGAACTGGTTAACCGCACTAAGCATAAGTTTCAGTTTTGTTTGCTTACCATATCGGCCAAATGTCATTGAGGGGTGATGATGGCCAACGATATCAGCGACTGTAGACTCAGCCACTTCCTTTTGCTTAAGAACATCAATGAAAGTGTGACGGAGGGAGTATGCAGTAGGGCGTTGCCCTGCTTTCAATCCGATCTTAGATAGGATTCTGCCGAATTGTTGGCAATATTGTTGGCTCCAGTCCTTGTTGAGACCCAGTGGCTTGTAATCGAATAGACCGGTTTTGCTATTGTTCTTACGAAGCTCAACATACTCAAGAAAGCCATGTTTGATTAGACTCTGATGAATGGGGACTTGTCGCAAAGCATAACGATTCTTGATCCGCTGTCCGTGACCTCCATCTGTTACGTTTAATACCAATCTAAGTAAAAATATGATCTAATTGAGGCTGTTACTTCTTCGTGAAAAAAGACGCTATGGACAGCC
>NZ_CANLBV010000248.1 GCF_947488985.1 uncultured Vibrio sp. | reverse complement strand
GGTGACTCTACGGATGGGGATAAGCTGGACGTGATTCTAAGAGCCTATCGCTACGCGATGATTCTGGCAGAAAGGAAAGGCGAGATTTTGAGAGCAGATAAAACAAAGGCCACATCGTAAGACGTGGCCTTGTTTCATATGGTTATGGTATTGTTCAAGGGCCTATTCAAAAACTTAACCATTAAACCAAACTGTCAGGAGTAGTATGTACAATGGATCTTATGTTTGCAATTGTTAAACCAATTAAAGCAGGTTGGAATATGTTGAGAACGTTATTTCGAGGGGCGGAAGTCCGAGACGAAAAAATGATGAAGCTAGAACTAGAACAGGGAGAGCTTGTTAACGATGGAACTGCAATAAGATTGCGTATTCGAGTTCGTAACCACGGACTGACAAAGCTAACCGTTAATCACGTAAAACCGCGTATAAGCATTGCAGGTTACGGGTACCACTGTAACAGTATTGTTTGTGATACCACGTTGGATTCTGAAGATCATAACGGCAAAGTTATTGAGTTGATCATCCCAACTCCATTCCTAAAAAATGATTTCACGATCAATAATATAAACAGTCAGGCTCAATGTGACCTTTTCAACACAGATAATGATGTAAAAGCATGCGTTGACTCATTGGATGTCCATATAACCCGTGGGTTTTCGAACAATACTTTTAATCTGTACTTAGACGGTCATACTGCGTGGTTATTTACGCTAAAGGGTCTACATTATTTCGTCAAAAAGGCCGCTTAATGTGGCCTGTTTAAATTCAAAGATATATAAAATAAGTACCTTAGATATATAAAACATGTATAATATCAATCGTTCGTAAAACCTCCGGCTTGTTTCTTTTAACGTCAGTTAAGGCAACGAGCTATGGAA
>NZ_CANLBV010000247.1 GCF_947488985.1 uncultured Vibrio sp. | reverse complement strand
TTGTCTCAATGAGGTGCTGTCCATCGTTTCAGGCAGTATTACTGTGATACGTATACCTGCGCTGGTAGTCACATCAGCCGAGGTACGATAGTCGATATCGATCGTGTAAGGCGTGGTCAATATTTGTGGGGATGCGCCGTATTGATTAACCAACTCAGTGAGAGAAGGTGGATTCACCAAGGTGCGACACCCAGAGGTTGCCCACTCATCATGGATGGCGTGCTCAAGGCTGACGAACACTGATTGTATAACCTGCATAAAGTCTTCATATTGCTCACGCTCTCTTAACGCCTGCGCCCCTATGACGGCGGAGGCCGCCAACGTTGCGCTGACGAGTACCGCGCTCAATAAAAACGACAACAACGACACGCCAGATTGCCGACGCATTACAACGTCACAGTGACGGTTGTACCTGTGACCTGTACGCTGTTACAGGTACCATCGGCACGTTGACAACGCTCAGCGCTAATAGGCGCTAACTGGTTGCCCAGCGCCATAGTATTTTCCGCGTCCACTTCGTTGATACTGATGTCCACATAAGAGCGGTTACTGTTCGTCGTCACGTTGTACGTGCCCCCAAATTGATTGACGCTGCACCAAGCGGCCTTGCTGTATCCATATCCTTCCTGACAAATTTCAGAAAGGCTCACCCCCGTCAAATCAGCACTCGCCCCCGCCCATGCACTGACCGCTTGACGAATTTCCGTCACTTCAGTCACGGTCTGATTCACGCTCAACTTACTTTGACCACTGGAAGCTAAGGCTGTAACCCCCGCGACCACGGCAGCGGCAAGCCCCATCCAAAAAATAAAATCCAACAAGGAAGCACCACGCTGCTTACGCGGTCGGTAGTGAGGTTTTGGTTTGATGTGAGCGTCTGTCTCTG
>NZ_CANLBV010000246.1 GCF_947488985.1 uncultured Vibrio sp. | reverse complement strand
CCGAGGGTAGACACCGAGAGATGCGCTAAAATGATCGCTGAACGCTCCTTCATTTTAACGTTCCCCTAAAGGGGAATAATCAAAAAATCGTTGATTTTTCAATTGATTAGAAAATAAAGCCCTCGTCCTGAACGTCCTCAAACTTTACTTTCCAATCTAAGTGCAAAAGAAGCCTAAAACCGACTCGCTACGCGAGACTAAGCGCTTTAGGAGTTTAAAATAGTCCTCATTTGGCGGTCGCAAGCTCCTGTGCTCAAATTCCTCCTTTTTAACTAACCTAAGACGCTTAGTCTCGCCTACTCAACGGTTTTAGGGGGCAAGCCCCCAAAACAAAAATCGACCTCTAGGGAGGTCTCGCTATTCCGCTGGACGCGGGCGTTTTGTTTCGGCTCCCCCGCCTGAACCAGCGGTCGGGACTCCCTTGTTTCAGATTCTTCGCTGAACGCTACGACCCACCATAGCTTTAACAATCAAGCCCCGCAGAGGGGGCGCTTGCGCGATTGAAAACTGTGGGCAGGCAATCTAAAGCTCACTTCAAGCAGAGCTTTTCGTTCTCTAAGATTGATAAAAAGCGTTGCCTTCACCACTTCAATCAAACGCCTACGTGGGGGCATGGAATGCCCGAATACCCACTTCGTTGTTCTCTTTCTGAGGTTCGTCTTTGGCTTTTTATGCGCCCTCTTAATGCGTCTGACTTTCTGCTTTCTTTAACAATCCTAGGGGATTGAAAGAGTCAGAAAGCCGGCATTAAACGGTGACGCGAGGAAGGAAGTACTGTGTGGATTTTTAGAGGTAAGACTCTCGTTCGTCTGATTCGATGAGTCCTTTTTTTTCTAGCTGTGCCACTATTGCGGTGACTTTTCTTTTGTGAATCTTGGCAATCTCTTT
>NZ_CANLBV010000245.1 GCF_947488985.1 uncultured Vibrio sp. | reverse complement strand
AAGCCCGTCAGTAGCACCACGACTGCGCTGACCGCGCCGATAAGAGGACGATGGGATTTCAGCGCATAAGGGGCGGTCTGCTCAGGGGTTAACCCCTGAACGTGCTCGATGACGCCAACCCCTTGAAGCAAGGTATCATCCGATAAACCTTGCTTCATCGCATCGGTCATAAACACGGTGTCGCTTAATTGAAGCTTGAGCGGGTTGATGTCCTCTAACGTTAGGTAACGTGCTTCACGCACGACACCATGACGCACCAACATAAAAAACACACCATCCTCATGGCTGTCCATGAGCACCCACTGCTCCACATCCGGCGCTAACACTTCAAGCCATGCCTGCGCCAGTGCAACGCTTGGCTCACTGCTGGTATAACGCGTGACCCATCCGTCTTTTTGTACCGTCAGCGAGTAGCGACTTGGGTATTGCTTCATTAACGCCCAGCGCGAGAGCGCTCGCGTGACGATGTGTGTGGGTGCGAAGAATTGATCGGTCAAAGCCATTATTTCACTCTCCTTGGCGTTAATAGCACCAAGGTTTCAACCGTGTCTTCGACACTGGCTTGCCCCCCTAAAATGTCCAGACCAAAGCTGGCGGTTTTATTGGCCGTAGAGGTTTGTTGTTTTACTGAGCCAATCACCACGGTTTGCCCGTATCGCAACTTATTCGCAAACACCAAATCCGCCTGACGCGTAGAAATAAAGCGCAACGTCGCTTCGTTGATGGTTTCCGTTGCATCGCCTGCAATTTTAGTGAGTTTGCCTGCGGTACGTATCCACACGAAATCGTCTTTCACGTTGGTATTGACCATCATATCAATGCCCTCCACCACTTCGCCTCGCGTGGTGCTGGTTGAGGTCGTGGTGTCGGTCACTTCGGTGCTGATGTCCGATAA
>NZ_CANLBV010000244.1 GCF_947488985.1 uncultured Vibrio sp. | reverse complement strand
AGTGCGATCAACTCCGATACGCCCAATAACCTTGTCGCGCAAGTCAGCCAAAACGTGTACGACAGTGCGACAGGGGGCGCTATTTTGATACCGCAAGGGACGCAGCTTTACGGCACATACGACAGTCGAGTCGCTTACGGTCAGCGCCGCCTGCCCGTTACGTGGTCACGGGTTAATTTTCCTGACGGCACGAAATTGGATTTAGGTGGTATGAGTAGCATGGATACGACAGGACAAGGTGGTTTGACGGGTAAGGTCAACAACCATTTTTGGAAGTTGTTCGGTCAAGCTACCTTGCTGGGTGGTATCTCTGGGTTGGCACAAGCGGGGGTGAGCAGTGGCAGTGATAGCAATGGCCGCACCTCTTCAGAAGCGGTAGCTGATGGCGTCACACAGCAATACGCGCAAGCGGGCAGCGAACTCATCCAAAAAAACATGAACGTCCAACCGACGATTGAAATCGACAATGCGACGGCTTTTTTCATCATGGTGAGCCAAGACATTATTTTGCCGCCTTATCAGCCCGTTCGTTAATCCTCCACATCGACTCGATGACGACTTCATGACAGTCACTCTATTTCAACTTTATTTTCATCTACCGCAGTAAAGGAACGTGAATGAAACCGCTTATCTTATTGTTCAGTGGGTTGGCCTGCGCCCCGTGCTGGTCAGCACCATCAGGGCACCTCGACGAAGGCACCTTGATTATTTCAGGGGTGGATATGCCTATTAAGGCCGCCCCAAAAACCCCTTTGGTGAGTCCACCGAAACCCCAAACCGCTATCCATACCCCTCAACCTGAGACGATAGTGAAGCACTCAGACGTATCGGCAGAAGAAGAGCTTTTGGCAGATATTTTGGATGAAAACTTGGGCGTAAAACCCATTACTCACTCGATTCG
>NZ_CANLBV010000243.1 GCF_947488985.1 uncultured Vibrio sp. | reverse complement strand
AGATAAACATTGAGAACTTTTAAATTTGATTAACTTAATCACAGCTTTGAGCTGTTTGATTTCACTTTTTAAAGTGAAAACCAATTAAGTAATCAGTCAGCTTTCCAAATTGTTAAAGAGCAAGAGTTTTAAGTATTAAACTTTCAAACCCATTTTTAAAAACTCTCCGAAGACTTTTGTCATCAAAGAATGCTTAAAGATGGTGGGCGATACCGGGCTCGAACCAGTGACCCCCTGCTTGTAAAGCAGGTGCTCTCCCAACTGAGCTAATCGCCCATAAAGTTTTCTTTTGTCTTCACTTTTTAAAAAGTGAAAATAAAAGCCATTCTTATGGAAGGAATGGTGGAGCTATGCGGGATCGAACCGCAGACCTCCTGCGTGCAAGGCAGGCGCTCTCCCAGCTGAGCTATAGCCCCATATTTTTATTTCCTTGGGAGGAAATGGTGGGCGATACCGGGCTCGAACCAGTGACCCCCTGCTTGTAAGGCAGGTGCTCTCCCAACTGAGCTAATCGCCCCAAATTTTATTTCCTTGGGAGGAAATGGTGGGTCGTGCAGGATTCGAACCTGCGACCAATTGATTAAAAGTCAACTGCTCTACCAACTGAGCTAACGACCCTTTTTACTTCTTGAAGGAAGTGGTATCCCGTAGGGGAGTCGAACCCCTGTTACCGCCGTGAAAGGGCGGTGTCCTAGGCCTCTAGACGAACGGGACACTGCTAATTTATCTCCACTTTAAAAAGTAGAAACAAACTTCGAAGAACCTTGGGAGTTCTTCTTCTCTTTTACTTTCTAAACCTAATCAATCTGTGTGGACACTTGTCGTGAATATCTTCGTATAAGGAGGTGATCCAGCCCCAGGTTCCCCTAGGGCTACCTTGTTACGACTTCACCCCAGTCATGAA
>NZ_CANLBV010000242.1 GCF_947488985.1 uncultured Vibrio sp. | reverse complement strand
TACGAGACAAGGTTCACTCATTACCGCCCATGCTGGGTAAATTTTAACAGTGACAACTATCCTGCCAGAGGGGGCCACCAACCCTTTGCAAAGTACGTAGTGAGATGAATAACAGGATAAATCCTACACGTTGAAACCTTGTGCTCACACTGGCTTTAAAGTCGATAAGGTGATTAGGACTTCGTGTTCGACTGCCTCACCTTGGCCAACGCAATAGCCACTAAAACAGGCCGTATATATGGTAGTTAACCTGCGCTTTGATCATACTGCTGACTTGCAAAACTGGGGGGAGATCATATGGGTAATCAACGCTACTACTCTACCTAAAGCATTGTTCCATAAACACTAAATTGGAAGTAGAACCCAAAATACCAAGCGTTGAGCCCCTCTTAAATTGTTTGTTAGCAATATGGCAACCCTATGCACTGAACTCTTCTAATGCAGAAACTGCCGCTTCAGCCTTACCACTTTGAACAAAGATATGATCGTGATAATAAGCTGCAATGACGTTAGCACTGATGCCCTTTGATGCTAACTTGCTAGCCACTGCTGCTGTAAGACCAACAGCTTCCAAACTAGAATGAACCGTCAAAGTGATTTGGCTGTATATTCCATCAAACGACAAACCTGCATTTTCTGCCACTGATTTTTCTAGGACTAAAGTTAAACCCTCAGATTCAATAAACGTGGAAACTGGATTTAGGTCAACATAGTCTGCTAGCACACCAGAAACTGTACAAAATACGAACTCTAATTCCATTAATTTTGGACTCATCGAACGCAGTAATTCGTCTAGGTCTGTGATTCCTGACATATAGATTTCCTCTTGTATTGCTAGGGCGTGTTGATCTTTCGTGAGTGTTTTTTAAACAGCATGGTAAAGAGTTATAATTTGCTTCGCCAAAAGTAAA
>NZ_CANLBV010000241.1 GCF_947488985.1 uncultured Vibrio sp. | reverse complement strand
ACATGGTGCCTCCGGTGCATTTAAGTACCACATAAGTGTGGCAGATCCTCGGGAGGGGGAATCCATGTCATTCGTTAGTTGTATTAAATCTAAATTCGCAGAAATTTAAAGCTGTATAAGGGTTAGAATGGAAATAAAGTTTTTTGAACCGTCAGAAGTCTCGATAAAACATAGAAGAAATCTTTTGTTTTTTTGTGTATTAGGCATTATACACTTCCAATATACAAATTTAGAGACTTTCAAATTATTCAATGTGACGCTACCAAATGATGCCATCAGTTTAGGATTGCCATTAATTACTGCTTGGTTTGGAGTCAACTATTTTTATTACCTTTATACCGAATATACGGAGTGGAAACTCAAATTTCTTAACGTCGATGTGAAGCCTAACTTTAAAGATATCAATACGCCTATCCCTTTGTTTAATAATCTAGTAACGAGTCATAAAGACAAGATAAATATGAGTGACCGCCATAAAGTTACATTAATCCCTGTAATCAACGAAATCAGTGAAGACAATATTCGATTTCAAGCGACATTACAGTGCAGTATGGGAATGGTTGCAGCAAAATCAAAACCAAAAGGAAATGCAGAAGTTTTAGAGTTAGCTCAAAAACATATTGATCGGATGATTGGTGATTTTTTTGTGGCTGTAAAATACGATAGCGAAAGAATAGAAAATTTCCAGAAAGCAATTGGAAACTATTCTTTGGCAAGTAAGCTGAAGTTTTATCTCTTTGATTTTATTGTTCCTACGATGCTATTTTTGATCAGCTTACTGTTATCCATGAAACAACCTATTTTGGAATTCTTGAACCACCTAATTGCGTAATGTGGTGGTATCAGGGCGGGATCGCACTTTGTTAACAAATATGATCTAATATTGCCAAATCCATAATCACACAGCCACTTTGAACT
>NZ_CANLBV010000240.1 GCF_947488985.1 uncultured Vibrio sp. | reverse complement strand
CGGTAGCTAAGTTCGGAATCGATAACCGCTGAAAGCATCTAAGCGGGAAGCGAGCCCTGAGATGAGTTTTCCCTGACGCTATAAGCGTCCTTAAGGGTTGTTCAAGACTAGAACGTTGATAGGCAGGGTGTGTAAGTGCTGCGAGGCATTGAGCTAACCTGTACTAATTGCCCGTGAGGCTTAACCATACAACACCCAAGGGGTTTTGTGGACTCAAGATAAGACCTTGAATGAGTTTGAAGAGTTACTTTTAAATACAGTTTTCCAAATTTTAAAATTTGCTTGGCGATCATAGCATTGTGGACCCACCTGATTCCATGCCGAACTCAGAAGTGAAACACAATAGCGCCGATGGTAGTGTGGGGCTTCCCCATGTGAGAGTAGGACATCGCCAGGCTTTAAATTTATTTTCACTTTTTTGAAAAGTGAAGACAAAAAGGTTTAAGAATCGTTTTGAACGTTTCTTATATTGCTGATATAGCTCAGCCCGGTAGAGCGCACCCTTGGTAAGGGTGAGGTCCCCAGTTCGAGTCTGGGTATCAGCACCACTATTTAGTCGATTTGATTTATCAAGTTGACAACAGAATTTGTTTGACGACCATAGCATTGTGGACCCACCTGATTCCATGCCGAACTCAGAAGTGAAACACAATAGCGCCGATGGTAGTGTGGGGCTTCCCCATGTGAGAGTAGGACATCGTCAGGCTCAAATTGCTTTAAGCTGAATAGACACTGCGGAGTGGTAGTTCAGTTGGTTAGAATACCGGCCTGTCACGCCGGGGGTCGCGGGTTCGAGTCCCGTCCACTCCGCCACTCATAGAGAAGCCCTGCTAGCAATAGCAGGGCTTTTTTGCGTCTAATACCAGTTTGATTATTTATACCAATTTGATTATTTAATTGGTCAGCTTAGTCCAACTTCGGTAGCACATAGATATAACCTTCTCAGTCGACT
>NZ_CANLBV010000239.1 GCF_947488985.1 uncultured Vibrio sp. | reverse complement strand
ATCTGGGAGAGTGAAGAATGAGAGCCCTCATACCACGACTTATCTTGCCTATTGGTTTGATTTGGTCTTGTTCCTCTTATGCGTTTTTTTGCGCCAATTGCGCGACCATTACACAAATGGCGACGAGTAACCTTCAACAATCAAAATCGTACTACGAGCAAATTCAGCAAACGATCAACTCATTGAGAAATCTCGAATACCAAGTGCAAAACTTACAGCGCAGTAAGAACCTGCATTGGGGGGATTTAAAGTCGCACACCAACAACCTCAATACGATCGCTTCTCGGGGTAAATCGGTCTCTTACGCGATGGGGGACGTCAGTGAGCGTATGGGCGCCTTGTTTGCGGGGGTTGATGGCTATGAAGAGCAATCGGTGGCGAACATGAATTCGGTTGAGACGTATCGAGCGCAAGGGGATGCGCTGCGTGATACCGCGCAAAGCTCGCTTGAGCTGGCGCATCAAATGAGCGAGTACCAAACCTTTGATGCAAGCACGTTAGACAACATCCAAGCCAATGCTGCGAATGCGCAGGGGGCGATGCAAATCGCGCAAGCGCAATCGGAATTGCTCGCTCAAATCGTCCAACAACTGCATAAACTGCAAACGTTAATGCAGACCCAAATCCAAATGAACGCCACGTATATTGCTGCGCAATCGGACGCCACAGAGCGCGAACGCGTGACTCAAGAAAAGGTGGTGACGCAACCGCTCAATGTTGACCCCACTGACGGCAAAGATTGGGCGCAAGAGTGGCCGTCTCCGCCCATTCGGTGGTAACACACATCATTGTAAGGAACTCACCATGAGTCGAAGTTTGCAAGGTATCCGCCATCATTTGCAAGAGGCGGGGATACTGGCTCATTTAGACGATGAGCGCGTCACTGAGGTGATGCTCAACCCTGACGGCTTGCTCTGGATTGAGCGACAAGGGGAGGCGATGACGAAGGTAGGCACGGTCTC
>NZ_CANLBV010000238.1 GCF_947488985.1 uncultured Vibrio sp. | reverse complement strand
GGTTGATTTCTCTTCCTCGGGGTACTTAGATGTTTCAGTTCCCCCGGTTTGCCTCCTGCTGCTATGTATTCACAACAGGATACTTACTTATGTAAGTGGGTTTCCCCATTCAGGAATCCCAGACTCAAAAGGTTATTACTACCTAATCTGGGCTTATCGCAAGTTATTACGCCTTTCATCGCCTCTGACTGCCAAGGCATCCACCGTGTACGCTTAGTCACTTAACCATACAACCCGAAAGGGTCTCTGTTTTACTTTCACTTTTGAAAAGTGAAAACAAACTAGTATGGCAACTAACCAAGGTTTTTGGTTGTCATTAAGAAGGGTTAATTCTCAATGACTGTTTGCCGGACTCAATTGTGAATCAAACTAAGTTTGATTCGAATACAAGACACTTGAATGTGTTTGTTGTGTTTATCTAATGAAAGATAAACATTGAGAACTTTTAAATTTGATTTGAATTACTCGCAAGTAATCAAATCAGTCAGCTTTCCAAATTGTTAAAGAGCATAAAGCAAAAAACTTTAATCAATAACTTACGTTATTAATTAAAGCTCTGGCTTTAACTAAATCTAAACCATTCAATCTGTGTGGACACTTATCGTGAATATCTTCGTATAAGGAGGTGATCCAGCCCCAGGTTCCCCTAGGGCTACCTTGTTACGACTTCACCCCAGTCATGAACCACAAAGTGGTGAGCGTCCTCCCCGAAAGGTTAAACTACCCACTTCTTTTGCAGCCCACTCCCATGGTGTGACGGGCGGTGTGTACAAGGCCCGGGAACGTATTCACCGTAGCATTCTGATCTACGATTACTAGCGATTCCGACTTCATGGAGTCGAGTTGCAGACTCCAATCCGGACTACGACGCACTTTTTGGGATTCGCTCACCATCGCTGGCTTGCTGCCCTCTGTATGCGCCATTGTAGCACGTGTGTAGCCCTACTCGTAAGGGCCATGATGACT
>NZ_CANLBV010000237.1 GCF_947488985.1 uncultured Vibrio sp. | reverse complement strand
ACTCGGTCAGACATTAACCAGAAGCATGATCTTATTGATGTTATGTTCCTTATAATTAGCGCCATCGCATCGGGGTGCGAAGGCTGGCAAGATATTGAATTATTTGGGAAAGATAAACTAGATTGGTTGAGGAAACACAGGCGATTCGAACATGGTATTCCACGTCGACATACAATAGCCCGCATTTTGCGTTCAGTTGTCGCAGAATCTTTGCTTGAGGCCTTAGCTCTCTGGATTAACGAACAGCGAACGACTCAGAACAAGCCCATCATCGCATTTGATGGAAAGGTTCTGCGGGGCTCATACCGAAATGACAAAAAAACAGCACTACAACTGGTCACTGCCTACGACACTGAACGTGGTCTTGTTCTGAGTCAAAAGAAGACTGAGAGCAAGAATGGCGAGATCAAGGTTGTACGCCAAATGCTTGATGTTATTAACGTAAAAGGCAGTGTCATCACCATTGACGCCCTGCATTGTCAGCGCGATACACTGGAGAAAATCGCAGAAAGAAAGGCTCACGTTGTTGTTCAAGTGAAGAACAACCAGCCCAAATTAAGAGCGGCTGTTGTGGAACAATTTCAAGCTGTCTTTGATGCAGGTAAAGAGAAAATAGTGACCGAAATCAAAGAGAAACACCATGGTCGCAGCGAAGAACGATACGTATTCCAGTTAAAGGCCAAGTTACCCAAAGAGCTTGCTAAAAAATGGCCGACGGTACGAAGCATCATTGCGGTGGAACGGCACCGAGTGAGCAATGGTAAAGGCAGCGTAGACACCTCATATTACATAAGTTCTCTGTCTCCGAATCACAAATTGTTAGGCCACTATATTCGTCAGCATTGGCGTATTGAAAACAGCCAGCATTACGTTTTAGATGTTGTTTTTAAAGAAGATAATTCACGGATAACGTTAGATGGTGCAGTAGAAAATATAGCGTTGTTTAGACGCTTTGTAATGAACATGCTGAAGCAATGTGATTGTGG
>NZ_CANLBV010000236.1 GCF_947488985.1 uncultured Vibrio sp. | reverse complement strand
ACGTTGGTGACTGAATTAAGAGCCAAGGGTGTGGGGGTTTCTCAAGGGCATGAGCGAAATTACCTCACGTTGTCTTACCGTTTAGAGCAATTGAACCCAACGCAATTTGTCGTGAGGGTGAACCTGAGTGATGGGCGAACCCTCTCTCGTGTCTGGATAATTGACAATAACACGCTCGTGCCTTTACCCACTCGTGCCTATGGAGTTAATAATGAGTCGTTTTAGCTTACATCCTGCGTTGTCCTCTTTGAAAAATGAACAAGGCACGTTAAAGCCCATTGTTAGGTTAGTGGGCGGGCTTATGGTGATGGGTCTGGTTGGAAGTGTATTGCTGGTCGTGGCAATGAAAGGAAGGAGTTCTCACACTTCAGAGCCTGAGAAACCGCCCGTCATCGGGGTGAGTCAAACCGCGCCATTGGATGCGTTAATGGCGACGAAACCCACCGACAATGTGATAGCGGTTAAATCCCCTCCACCTGACGAGTCCGAGTCACAGAAAAAGGCCGCGTTGCCCTCTCCTGAAATTGTCGCGATGCAAAAACAGGCGGCAGAAACACAAGCCATGCGACAAGCGATGTTGGCGCAAGCGGTCTATTCCGGCATGACGGTACGTTTTGATGGGGCGAGCATCGAGCCGTCAACGACTCATCAAGCCTCTTCTTCGACGAATGCACAAATCACTCAAGCTCATCAGCGATGGATGGACTCAAACCCTTCCCAAGCGTCGGTGATGCCTCAACAAGCGACGTCTAGCGAGGTGTTGAGTTTAGACACAACGATGGGCAGTCAAGCCAGCAAAGAGGCATTTTTAGCACAAGCAAATAACGTGGGGTATTTGAACGCGACGCGCACCTTGGCGAAAAGTGAGCATGAATTAACGGTTGGTACGGTCATTCCAGCCACCTTGATTAGTGCGATCAACTCCGATACGCCCAATAACCTTGTCGCGCAAGTCAGCCAAAACGTGTACGACAGTGCGACAGGGGG
>NZ_CANLBV010000235.1 GCF_947488985.1 uncultured Vibrio sp. | reverse complement strand
TGACAGATACCGCCTTAGTTGGCGGTATCTGTGTTGATATTAGAAAGTCAATGAGTCGGTTCGTAGACGCTTACAGTTGAACGAGTATATAAGTTTATCTGGACATTTTATTGAATGATGAATAGCCATCAATATAGCGTGAAAGACAAAGCTCGGACCGCAAAGACAAAAAAGCCCACGATGTGTGGGCTGTATGTATCTGCTTCTATCTCTTAGGATTTACCCATTAAACTTCCCGTACAAAACGGTAAACCAACGGAGTTGAGGCTAGATTCCTTATACTGGTTTTTCCAATAGCAGCTTAACCCCTAGTGCCACCAGCACCATTCCTGTTACACCTTCCATCCACTTCATAAAACTGGAATTCTTAAGCAATTTTTTAGCGGAGTTCAGCGCACCAGCCAAACCACATTGCCAAACCATTGCTATCATAAAGTGTATTGAAGCCATGAGCATCGACTGCAATAAAGGCGAGCCCTCAGGATTAACAAATTGAGGTAAAAATGCCAAGTAGAACACCGCCGTTTTAGGGTTTAGTACGTTAGATAAGAAGCCTTCACGCAGAGAGCGTTTAGCACTGTAAACTTGCTGATCTTGTTCGCCGACTTTCATTCCGCCACCGCTTTTCATCAAAGCGCGTAAACTACTTAGACCAAGCCAAATCAGGTACATCGCGCCAACCATTTTCACCGCCTGAAAGAGTTCCGCTGACTGAGCAAGAATAGCGGAGATACCCACGGCAGAGAAAAAGGCATGCACATATAAGCCGCTACAAATACCAAAGCTGGTCATGCAACCGTCAGATAAGCCAGATCGGCTGGTGTTGCGAATCACCAATGCCGTGTCTAAGCCGGGCGTTAAGGTTAAAATAGTGATGGCAATCAAAAATGCCTCAAAGTTCAAAATATCCATGTTATTGTCATTCTTATTTAAAGTACTAAGGCGTGTTGATCTTTCGTGAGTATTTTTTAAACAGCATGGTAAAGAGTTATAATTTGCTTCGCCAAAAGTA
>NZ_CANLBV010000234.1 GCF_947488985.1 uncultured Vibrio sp. | reverse complement strand
TGTTCAATCAGTTACATAGATGTTTATATTAACACTATGCAATTTATCGTCTCTTCATAAGTAGCTCACAAACTTAGTTTTTTATAGAAATAAAGCGTTTATGCTGATTGCTAACATAAGTACACAAAAATATGATTTTCGTCCCATTTACATTAATGAGACTTAGATCACATGAAAAATAAGATAAAACACGAGCTTTTCAACAACGGCCTATACATCAATCAAGTTAATGATCTGTTGCTGTGGCATTTTGACGGACACGATGAAGCCGCGGAATACTTCGGTGTAACAACTCAAACGGTTAAGAATTGGGTTAAGAAGGGCAACTGGCCGTTGTCTGTGGTTCGACTGCTTCTGGTGATGCATAGGGGGTATTTACCTACATCTAAGCCGTGGCGAGGTTTTAAGATTCGAGGGGATGTACTTTACACTCCCGGAGGGCGAGAGCTTACCGCGTTTGATTTGATGGAGTTAGATATCAAGATGAGTCTTGATCTGACTTCGAATGTGATTCAGTTCAGGCGAAAAAAAAAGAGACGGTTTAAGCTTAAGAAGCAGGGCAAACGTCCTGCTGTTCCTTGAGTGGCCAGAAACAACAAAGGCAGCTTTCGCTACCTTTGATTAGAGTATGTTTGCCAGCTTGTCTAGGTGTGGGATTCTGTCTCGAGGCGTTTCTGGGAACTTGTCCAGCGAGTATTGGTTTTTCTTGTGCTTGGTTTTAGTTTTTGCGTAGGCGTAAACTGAACCGACAATAAGCAAGGGAACGACAAGCAAATACCGCGTCATTGTCTGCTCTCGAGTTTTGTAACTCGCTCGTCCATCTTTTCGAGCATCAAGCGTAACCACTTCACGTCTGTTTTGAGTGTCATCCCGACACCAATCCCTGAGCACAACGAGCTAACCGCGAAGATGAATAGTGTTTGGTATTCATCCATATTATTTAAACTCGTTACGCAGTGTTTCCCATAGCCCCATTACAAGCGGTACAACCGTGCCAATTAGGCCACCATATTGCACACC
>NZ_CANLBV010000233.1 GCF_947488985.1 uncultured Vibrio sp. | reverse complement strand
AGTGATTTTACGGCAATCGGCCAATTGGTGACCGAAGCCCGAAACCTACTAGACAGCATCAAGGGCGGTGCTATTCGCACGATGCAGAATAGTTTTGATAGTGCCATGAACGGCTTTACCAGTACGTTTAATTCCAAACTGACTGGTTATCAAGGGCAAATGAATCTTGTGACTAAGTCAGTAATGGAAGTGATCAACGGGGTGAACGTTTATCACGTTGCAGGAAAGAAGATGTACACCATTAAACACACTGTTAATCATGGTGGTTATAAGGAAGGTGCAAACCTAGACCCTGATTATCCGAACGTAGCTGATCCAACAATCCCACCTACCTATTTCAATTTAATTGAATTTGTAGGTGAAAGATATGACAGCAATGACTTGTTTAGAGTTGAGTTTTATCAGACTCACCGAGGTATGAACGATGAGTCTTATGTAGAGCACTTTGTTTTTACTGGGTCGAGTTCAGATGATTCAGTTTCTGGTTATCTTGAAGTAAAAAAAACAACAGCTCGCGGTGGCATTTGTTTGTTTATATCTCAACCTAGCGGTGATCGCGAAATTCCAATCACCAAAGATATGGAGGGGGAGATTATTCCTATTAGTCTTCGTGATATCAATCAGATTTATGGCTCTGGAGTTGCTCGTATGACATTGAAAGTAGACACCCGACATCAAGCGGGAGCAACTCGTCGTTTTTGTCTTAATGGTGAATACACATCTAGTAAAGGCCAACCTCCTGTCTCGCTAGTTAACGACCAACCTGTTAATTGGAGAAACTAATTATGGATCAAATTACTCAAGAATTTACAGATAGCGAACTCGTTACTATGACTCGCTGGACGGAAGTTCGTGCAATTCGTGATGCCAAATTAAAGGCTGCGGATAAACTTCTCGAAACCGCCCTTGATAATGGTGTTGACGAAATACCATTCCGTCAATATCGCCAAGCTCTACGCGATATCCCTCAAACCTACACAAATCCGGAAGATGTGGTATGGCCTCAAAAACCATCATTGCCGCAAGCGTCTGCATAATTG
>NZ_CANLBV010000231.1 GCF_947488985.1 uncultured Vibrio sp. | reverse complement strand
TACGGAGTTTTCACCGTTTGAGAAATGCGAGCGGGCTGTGAACTTAACGTCAACACGCTAATAGGCGTATCGGTGGAGACCGCCCCTTGCTGCTCCAACGCTTTAATAAAGGCGGTGGTGCCGTCCCAGCCGCCCGAGCCTTGAAAGGCCAAACCACTGCCCGACCCTGCGGTATCGACCACGGACGTACCGGGAATAATAAAGCTCAATGTCCCATCACCAATGTCACGCATGAGGCTCCAATCAATGCCTTGGTCTTTACCCAAATTAGAGCGAAATTCCAAAACACGCACATCCAACAAAACCTGTTTATCCAGCTCATCTTGATAGGTTTGTATGACGCGCTGCACCTGCGCCATACGGCTTGGCGTGGTTCTCACCGTCAGCGAACTCAGCCCCGCGACCACACTCACCGACCCAATCAAATCATCGTCATTCTCAGAGGTTTCATCACGTAAAACGGTCGTAATGGCCTGCGACACTTCTTCAAAGATATTCACTTCATCAAAGTGAGTAACCACGTATTGCCCCTCAACTTGAGTCTCGCCTTCGCTGGAGCTTTCCGAAGAGCTGCCCTGCTGACCTGAATATGTCCCTGCTGGCAACGTCAACACAAAGCTTTGTGTTTGGTAATAACCCACCGTGAGCTTCTTGGACTCAGGCGTAAACGCATACTGCGTTAAGCTGCCTAACATGTTTAATATTGAGCGTCGTGTGCTTTGCACGTTCAACGTCACGGGATAATTGGCGTTCGCATCTGGGTCAAAAGAAATTTCAACGCCCGTGCCTTGCATCAATTGCGTGACCACGACAGCCAGCGGTAAGCCTTGCGCTTTTAAACGCACCTCACCATTAAGCCATTGAGGGGTCGTATCGGGTTTAATCGCTTGAGGCAGTGCTGGCGGCTTATCAAGATATTGCACGTTGGTGAGAGGTGGACTCGCCTTATTTAACGCCTCATCCATCGTATCTTTAATCGCGTGAGTTTGAGCCAAATGCTCATTGTAACTTTTACTGCACCCCATGAGCGCCGCCAACATCAAAACGAGCGCGACCCATCGTGTCTGTTTATGCATTATTCTCTCTCCTGAATAAAGACCGTGCG
>NZ_CANLBV010000230.1 GCF_947488985.1 uncultured Vibrio sp. | reverse complement strand
CTAATTTAGACGAAAAAAGTGCTCAAAAAGTCAGGTGATATTGGTTGAAAAAAGAGAAATTCTACAGCCTCAACGCCGCATTAAGGTGTGAGCAGCGCTTGCCTATACTTTGAGCGAAGCGAAAACGGCAAGCGTTGCGAATCACTCTTAAATGCTTTGTTATACGACTGGTACCTGCAGAGTCCCTTTAATGACTGTCACTGCTGAGCCTATTAACTTCGTACGCCCATTAGATAAAAGTTCGGTAGTAACATAACCACCTCGTTCAGATGCCTGATAGCCTTGTAGGTTTAACTTACCCAGTTTTCCTGACCAATAAACGGTTAAAGCACAATGCGCTGAACCTGTAACGGGGTCTTCATTTACACCTACCCACGGTGCAAAGTACCTTGAAACAAAATCTAGCTCGTTACTATTTGAACTTGTAGTAACCAGAATTCCACGCCCCTTGGTTTGTTTCATTGCCTCAAAGTTTGGCTGGAGGTTTAGTAATGTTTCTTCACTATCAACTTCAATAAAAACCTTCGAATCAAAGTTACCAAAGGAAACTATTTTACATGCCTCTACGCCTAAATTATCCAAGAGCACCTGACAGGGAGCAATGTCGAATTGAAGGGTTGGTGACGGAAAATCCAGTTCAATTGTCGATTCGTTAACCAGTGCAGTTAAGGTACCAGACAAGGTTTCAAAATTAACTGTATCCTGCGTACTTACTTGCCCCCTTTCTTTAAGGACATGAACAACAGCAAGAGTTCCATGACCACATAGCTTTACCTCCGCCTTCGGAGTAAACCACTTCAGTGTCATATCAGAAAGCGATAGAAAAGCCGTTTCGGACACAGCCATTTCTTCAGCAATTGATAGCATTAAGCTTTCACTTAAGCCATTGTTTGTTATACAGACCCCAGCGGGATTGCCTTTGAATGCTTCACTTGTAAATGAATCAACCTGATAGATATCTAAGTCCATTTAGTTCTCCTAATTCTATAAAGTCGTATAACGAGCTTGTAGGATTTCTCCCTTACCCGTTCTTGATCTGCTCCAGTCAGACTGGACACCGTATTAAGCGACATATTGTTTTTCAAAGTTAACTGGGCTTACATACCCAA
>NZ_CANLBV010000229.1 GCF_947488985.1 uncultured Vibrio sp. | reverse complement strand
TCGGTCGGGGATTGAATGTATTGTGTTACTCCAAATTCAGTAATGCCCCATAAAGAGATTTTTATTTTTCCATCCATAAGAATAAGTTCATGCTTAATGATACTGCCTTGTTGAATCAATTTGTTCAGCAGACGATCGAGTGGAGGCCTCTTTTTATATTGCAGTAGCAACATTAAGTTGGTGATGTCGGAATACCCTTCTTGCTTTAAGAAAGTAATCACGTTTTCTATTTTTTGTTGATGGAGCGCTTGTCGCTCTTTATTCGTCGCCAGTAATTGCGTCATGCTACCCCTTCTGGATTTTTGCGGAATTGGTGAAAGGTGATGCACACCTTGTTTAGTTTTTGTAGCAGCTTAACGAGATCTGTAATGGTTTGTTGTCGATAATCTTGTTGCTCACTATTGGTTAATTCACCGTTGATTTTCGCAAGATACAGGGTGTTGAGGTATGCGTCTGTTGCCATGAACAGCTTCATTAACATCACGTTTTGAGGCGTGAGTTTTTTTTCATTAATCGAAATCGGTTGAGGCTCGTTGGTTTGGTAAGTATTCACATCAATGTCATTCACTTTATTGATGAGAACCCGATGTTGATGTTGTGTTTGATCTCTTAATGCCCGCACTTCAATTAACAGCTTATCTGATAGTTGACGAGCGTACCCTGTTATTGCTGTGGGGGTTGGCTGAGTCGAAAAAGCATGAACTGAAAACAGTGATTCAAAGATAAATTGACCATTAATCTTTTTTTTAGTCGGGTTCTTTGTGGGTTTTTGGGAGCGAGAATCCCAAAGGTTAAGTAAACGTTGACTTCGTAATTTCATGAAATACCTTTTAGTTAAATTAAGTCTTTAAACTTTTCATCGAAGTTAGCTTTGATATTGGTTTTATTGGGGATGTTGACCTTTTTCTTTGGGGGCTGCCTCAATGTGTCATTGATGCTGATTTCGTTTTCAGTTTCTTCATCGAGTTCGTTAGATGGTTCGATTTGTGGTTCAGTTACGTTGTCTGACTCACTTGATGCGTGATGGATAGATTCTTCTGTTTCGGTTTCTTCATCGAGTTCGTTAGATGGTTCGATTTGTGGTTCAGTTACGTTGTCTGACTCACTTGA
>NZ_CANLBV010000228.1 GCF_947488985.1 uncultured Vibrio sp. | reverse complement strand
GAGTCAATAAGAGAATGTCTCTGATCTGATCGTACGATTCTGATTTAGTTCACTCGATTTACGCAACAAAGCCCTTCAGAGACCGTGTTTATTGACGACATGCTTTACAACGTGGATGGAGCAAAATCTGTTGGTATGTATGCAATTCAATTTGAAGATATAGGTCAATGTGAAAAAGACTTGATTTCTCTAGGGCTGAATATCTAGAGTGTTTTAGGATCTATTTCCATTTCCATTTGCATGTTCATAAAAGCAATCTGCATAAAGCTAATCCAATGCCATAGATAAAGATTACTTGGTTTTGTCCATTCTTGCGCATATCAGCCATCGTAAGAAGCGATGGCTGTATGTGTTTTGGGGTACTAAAAGTTATCCGTGAAAAGCTAAATTAGTAAACTCAATGACTCAGAATTGTCCAAAAGTTTCTTACGCTGAGTTGTGGTTGCATGAGAGGCATATATGAAGCAACGGAGGATTGCTTGCTTGTATCGCAGAACGCTAGATAGCAACAAAATGTCGAGAATTGCTTTGTTCGACTTGATGGTATAGATGAGAGTTTCGGGGTGACTTTCTCAGGCTTTGGTTAGTGAAAAGCCCTTTTGTTAAGAAAACCACTAATCCAATCCATTGGTGTTGCTGATCTCTCTCATGATTCATAAAATCAAAAATTAACTCTTACACACCAATAAGCGCCTGTTTGACCAAGTTCCAACTATAGATGATTTAGTGTAAACGCGGCCTGTGAGGGAGAGTGATTTTTAGTCTAAAGTGAACAAATATAGGATATTTTAGAAGCGTTTCTTGACGGACTCACGAATAACAAACTATAGTCAATTTAGTAAGTCAATCATTAGCAAATATAGTCTGCGTTATGATTAAGTTATTGATATCAGGTTATTTAACGAATGAATATCGGAGTTTCTAGGGTTCAAATCCCTATCCCTCCACCACCATTAGAAAGCCCGCTGAGAAATCAGCGGGCTTTTTTCTTATACCAGTTTGATTATTTAATTGGTCAGCTCAGTCCAACTTCGGTAGCACATCGATATAACCTTCTCAGTCGACTCACTAAAACGATTCCAAGCTTTGCAAAGTGTATCCTTGATCTCTTCATAATCACGAAAGCAACGGTTAGCTAACTCATTGTCGCGTAACCAAGCCCACACCTGCTCTACAGGGTTAA
>NZ_CANLBV010000227.1 GCF_947488985.1 uncultured Vibrio sp. | reverse complement strand
AAGCGCCGAGCTGAGGTATTACTCGCTGCAAAACAGCTAAACCCTGAACGATGGTCTGGTGCTATCAGGAACTGTAAACCAGTTGGTGAAGTACACCTAAACCCAGAAAGAGAAGCTGCTTAATAAGTAAGCAAATGATGACAGCTACCTTGAAAAACGCCGGATCGCTTAACTTAGTGTCCAATATCGATGATGTCATTCAATTCCCTTTTTGGGAAAAATCTTGACATCCTCCCCATCACTTCCCATAATGGGAAAAAAGAGGCGGAGGTATTTTGCGAGTTATATCAAAACCAGTTCTTATAGAGTTCTACACCAACCCTCTCTATAGGGACTCAGAAGAAGCGCTTAAAGCTTGGCATGATGAAGTGTTAAAGGCTGATTGGAACGATCCACATGAAATCAAAGAGCAATATAAAAGCGCCAGTATCGTTGGGAATAAAAGGATAGTGTTTAATATCTGCGGTAATAAATACCGCCTGATTGTTTCAGTAAGTTATAGGCTCAAAGCCTTCTATATCAAGTTTATTGGAACGCACAAGCAATATGACACGGTTGATGCAGAGACCATTGACCTTTTTGAGTAATTAAGCCGTGGGGGAGGGATTATGGCCCCCTTGTTCGGCACACAAAAGCTCTTAGTTAACCCTTATGAAAGTGGATTATAAAATTATGAAGATTAAACCGATTCGAACCAATATTGACTACAAAGCAGCAATGGCTCGTATTAGTGAGCTTACAAAAGGGGATCCTGACGCTTTATCTGATAATCAATTTGATGAACTTGAAATACTTACAACGTTAGCTGACGCTTATGAAAACATTCATCATAAAATAGAAACACCAGACCCAGTAGAAGCTATTAAGTTTAGAATGGAACAACAGGGTCTACAGAATGAAGATCTAACCCCTATCCTAGGTCAACGTAGCCGAGTCTCTGAGGTTTTAAACAAGAAGCGTAGGCTGTCGCTGACTATGATTCGTAAGCTCAATGAACAACTAAATATCCCATTCGAAAGTCTTTTAAATGAATATACACTCATAAAATAGTTAAATTATAACTCGCAAAGTTTGGGTGCCTTTAGGCACCTTTTTTTATCCTTGATGATAATTCCCCTTTTATACCCGTGATCATTGAAGGTGCTTGATTTTTAGTAAAATCAGGATCATGCTACGAACTATGATAATTACACTG
>NZ_CANLBV010000226.1 GCF_947488985.1 uncultured Vibrio sp. | reverse complement strand
TGCTTTTCGTGTCTCGAGAGACGCACCTTTTAAGCGGGATTCTATCCCATAGAGCTTCTGGATTTTAGCCAGCGCTTTATCTGCTTTACCTGACTTACCTTGAAGCTTCTTAGCATCCATGAACTTACGACGTGCATGCGCCAAGCAGCCAACATTGGTCACTTGGTGAAGGCCGTCATAGGCACCATAGCCATCGGTTTGCAGATAACCACTGTAATCCCCCAAGAAGGCAACAGGGCACGCCCTCGCGCGACTGTTTTGATAGTCGTACAAGGCGATATTTTTCACTTTGGGAAGTGCGGCTTCTGGCGAGTCTGCGCCCGAGCAGTAGAGCCACATATAGCACTGCTTATCTTCCTTGAGCACATTGAGCGGTGTTTCATCCGCTTGAACCACTACTTGCTCTAATAGGTGTGTTTTCAAGGCGGCATAAAGCGGTGCGAACTTCTCACTGACTTGGATAACCCACCTCGCCATAGTAGTGCGCGATAGTTCGATACCCGATTGGGTAAATAGCGACTCTTGGCGATACAGTGGCATTGCGTATTGGTATTTGCCAAGGATAATATTGGCCAACAAGCTTTCTGTGGCAAAGCTTTTAGGGATAATGCTTTGTGGCGCTGGCTTTTGAACGATACGGCTGTTGTCTTCAGTTTGCTCGCACTGACGACAAGCATATTTAGGACGAACATATTCCAGCACTTTGAGTACCGCTGGCGAGAACTCTAGCTTTTCACTGCGGTCTTCACCGATTTTATGCAGGCTATGTTGGCAGCAAGCGCACTGTTTTTCGTTGTCATCTAAATCGAGTTCGATAACCTCACGAGGCAAGGTCTTTGGAAGTGGCTTACGTTTACCGCGCTTCTTCGTTGTGGTGCTCGTCGTAACCTCAACCTCTTCTTCTTTGGCAGCTTCACATTCCACTTCGTTGAAGAGGTCACCTTGAGATGCATCGTAAGGCTTTAACACCTCCGAGCGTTTAGCGAACTGGCGTTCGAAGGCAAGTTTGAGTTGTTCAAGTAGCGACTGACGCTCTTGTTTCAATCGGCTTTCTGACGCCATTAGCGCTTTCACCATCGCTTGTAGCTCGGCAACATTTTGACTTTCTGGGTTGATATTTGGCGTCTTTTTCATGGCATTTATACTAGGGCGTGTTGACCTTTCGCGGTTAAATTTTGTTCGAGATAAAAGCGTTTTAATCGCGGCGAGGGGGAAGTAGCCTA
>NZ_CANLBV010000225.1 GCF_947488985.1 uncultured Vibrio sp. | reverse complement strand
GTCGACTGAGAAGGTTATATCTATGTGCTACCGAAGTTGGACTAAGCTGACCAATTAAATAATCAAATTGGTATAACGTGTGCTGGGTAGGTCAATTCATCGGCATCGACACGAATGAAGTCCTTCTTGACGCGCGTGTAGATTTTCTGGAAGTTACCTTTATCAAACTCCGAGCCAGAGAACTGCTGACCCGCTAAGTTTGCTAGGTGTCCGATGAATGGGTCACTACGACCGACTTGCATCTCAAAAAACAAAGATTGAGATTCATGGATCCCCATAGAGCGAGCTTCACCCGCTGGCTGGCCTGCTAGATGCTGGGGTAAACTTTGCTCGTAGCGGGCGTGTCCGGTTTCATGCACAATTCCCATCAGGCTTTGAACGAATTCTGCTTCGTCGTAGCGAGTGGTGATGCGCACGTCTGTAGGAACGCCGCCACAGAATGGGTGAACACTTTCATCGAGTCGACCATGACTGAAATCGAATTGAAGTAGCTTCATGACTTCTAAGCCAAGCGCTTTCTGTTTCTCTGTCGAATAGATACCTGACGGCGCATTAAACTGCTCGTTCGACTGTTTTTCGATCACTTGGTCAATCAGGCTTGGTAGCCATGTTTTAACGTCTGCAAACAGGGTGTCGAGTGACGCAGAGCTGGTTCCCGGTTCATAAATATCCAGCATGGCATCATAAGGCGTGAGGTTCGCTGCGTCGGCACGGATCTGCGATTCTTCGCGAGACAGTTCAACCACTTCGCGCCAGTTCTTTTCGAATCCCACCCAGTCGTTGTTACCACGTTGGCTGCGCCATGCATGTTCACACTTTGAGCCGGCAAGAGATTTGGCTTCTACTAACCTTTCAGGAAGTAGGTTATTTTGTTGCCATTGGCGTTTAATTTCACGCAGAGACGATTGTTGCTCGTGACTCAAAGCTTCACTTTCGGCATCTGCAATCCAATCACCTAGCTGGGGCTGAGTCATTAGGCCATGAATATGAACAGAGAGTTCGGCCATGGCTTCACTACGCGCTTGGTTACCACCGGCAGGCATCATCGCTGCTGCATCACAAGTGTATGGTAAGATATGCCCAATTGATTTGTGAGGTTCTATGAATACATACGGTTATATCAGGGTTTCCACCGAAGAACAGAAAAAGAGCGAGAAAACGGGCGTCCAACGGCAGCTTAAATTCATTAGGGCGTGTTGATCTTTGCTGTACATTTCGCGTTCAACAATACATCGGTAGCCACATCAACATGAATGCCAGCG
>NZ_CANLBV010000224.1 GCF_947488985.1 uncultured Vibrio sp. | reverse complement strand
CCGGAAACTTAGAGCGCAAGCTTTGGGATGTGAACCGACTTAACCTTGAGTACAAAGCAAAACTCTCACAAGCCGATGAACTTTACATCATGTTAACGGGTCTATTTGAACAGCATCAATTCCCATCCATGCTGGAAGATTCAGAAAAAGACCTTGAAAGGGATACGCTCTATATGAAAGATAAAGGCATTGAGAATGGATTTGATGAAAACAACCAACAAATCAAACCACTGCCTATGACCGTAAAAACACATCGACTAAAAGCACTCATTGATGCCGTGCAGGCCAATGGGGTTTATCGTGTCGAAGTTGACCGAGTGGATGAGCACGAAGTGATTCATCTTTTGCTTCACAGAAAGACGTAACGGTTATTAGTCATATTATGAAACAGGGATTTATATGGCAAAACCTCGATTAACGACCTCGCTATTTATTGAAAGGTCTCAACAGCGATGGGGGAATAAATTCGATTACCAAAAAACGGAATACATCAACAACCGCACCCCTCTTGTATTGTTTTGCGTTAAGCATCAACAGTTTTTTGAACAAACACCGAAATCTCATTTCATTACGAAACACGAGTGTTGCCCTCTGTGCTACAAGGAGCGAGCTGGCACCTTTCAAAACCAATGGCGACAGCAAAAACAAGAAGAGTCAAAACCAATAAAAAATGAAATATGGCGCGCAATTGATAGAGCTTTTGCCTCTTCATAATTGGGGTATTGCGCACATTTCTCCGAAAAGTTCATTTTTCATTTTATGGCTGAATTAGGGGGTTGAGCACCAATGGAACAGAAAACAACGTTAAGAAGGTTAAGTGATGGTATTTAAGGCGATACTATCTTTATCACTCACTCTCAGTTTGAATACGTCCATCTAAATTTATCTCCACAGGATAACGTTTAACGATATCTAGCCACCACTCTGAACTTATTGGTGGGGTGAAATGACTATGTTCCGCAATTTTTAAACATTGGAGTAATGTAGTCAAATCTAGAAAAATAGTTTGAAAAACATTCATATTATCGCTCGTCATGTTGGCGATAAAAGCAATTGAGACCTTCATTTTTTTCTTTCAGTGCGTTGAGCAAGTGATTGATCATATAGATTACATCCATGCTATCAAGCACACCTATTTGAATATGACCAACACGTAAGTAATCCAAACAGTTACTTTTGTCTGGAATGTCAGTTCCTCCATCGGTAATCGTAATCTCAAGCTGGTCGTCTAGTTTCAAAACGTGGAGACATCCGGCACCAATTCGATACGCATAAATTT
>NZ_CANLBV010000223.1 GCF_947488985.1 uncultured Vibrio sp. | reverse complement strand
GATATGGGTATCGAGATACAGACTACTTCTTCTTGAAGATAAAAGCGGCTTTCCCCGGAAAGCTGCGATGAACCATATAAAAGCGTTTGGTTTCAACGTTTTTTCCAATGCCAAGCGGCGCGCAGCAATGATTCATGCGCAAAATATCAATTCTCCTATCGCAACTGAAACCATCCAGCTCGTTCAAATCGACAATAACCAAGCAGGTTTTCTTATATTCTCTCCCATTAATCAGGGGCCTTCTCTTAGCAATGAGCGCTTAACGCGTACTTTAAAACTGGAGGGCTTTGCGGTCGGTGTTTTTGTTGTTAACGATATTGTGATGACCAGTATTAACAACATCAGTGCAGATTATATGAACGTGACAATATTCGATAATAGCGACAGTAGTGAGTTGATCTATCAGTATTCACCTGACAATGAGGTACCGACTGACGAAGGTTTTTTGGCGTTCTCTTTCATTCAACAAGTCGCCGGACGAGATTGGCACGTCGTTTTGTCAGTCTCGAACCGTATGATAGATGCATTAATCACCAACGACTCAGCCACCTTTGTTATCTATGAAGCGATAATAGCTTCACTGTGCGTATTACTCATTATCACGCTATCAAATAACCATCGCATGCTATTAAATCTAGTCAAAATGCGTACCAATAGCCTTGAGCGTTCGAAAGACGAGCTGAAGAAATATGCTTTTAACGATCCATTAACTAACTTATTGAATCGAAGAATGTTTATTAAGCAAGCCACTCATGCATTATCGGTATCCGCCAGAGCGAATAGGGTTGTGGCAATACTGTTTTTGGATCTCAATGACTTTAAACGCGTCAATGATGAATTGGGTCACGAATTTGGTGATAAATTACTTATCGCCGTTGCAGAAAGCTTTGGAACCAGCCTAAGAACGAGCGATATGCTGGCACGCTTTGGTGGCGACGAATTTACGATTCTATTAGAAAACTTAGCCAATGAAGAAGACGCCGTCATTGTTGCCAACAAATTGATTGATGGCTTACGTGAACCCTTCCTTATTAACAGTGAGTCACTCATGGCCTCGACCAGTATTGGTATTGCGACCTTTCCCCGCGATGGCAAAAACGTGAATGATTTGCTCCGAGCTGCTGATGAAGCAATGTATCAAGCCAAAACGTCGTCGAAAGGCTACTGTTGTTATTCAAGCATTGAAACCAATTACAACGCTCACGCGTATACTCGTTCAACTTGAAGATGCAGGCTTGAGAACTTGAAAGTTATCATTAATTCGAGATGCCAAAGAGCCTGCG
>NZ_CANLBV010000222.1 GCF_947488985.1 uncultured Vibrio sp. | reverse complement strand
AGTTGAGGGAAATTAATGTCCATATAGTACCTCCGAGCAGAGTTACTATTAGATCAGAAATTTAATCAAATTGGTATCACTTCATGACTTTTTTATAAGACAATGTCGGCTCCATTTTCTAATTGAGTATGACTGCCTATGAAAACCCTACCTTTAACAATTAGTTGCTACACAGAGACTCCGAGTAAAAGCCAAGGCGTTTATCAGACTCAATTAGATTTGGATAGTGGAAAGCTATTACCGTTAGAACTCGTTGCAGATTGTACCAATCCATCTTTTGTCGTAGCGACACAACTCGGCATCTACACAGCTTCTGAAGTTGACCAACTCAAACAGCCACAGTTGATTCATATCGCTAACGCTAGCTCAAAGACCGCTAATAACTCCGGAGCTATCTCTGGCGATCATCCTTGCCATATCACGATCGATCCTAGCCATAGGTTTGCTATTACGTCGCAATATTCATCAGGCACATTCGATATCTTCAGTTTAAGTATCAACGGCAATATCGACAAACGACTCAAAACAATCAAAATGGTCGGTTCTGGTCCAAACAAAGAACGACAAACAGGACCACATGCCCATCAGTGTCTGTTCTTACAAAACTCACCACAATTTGTCACCGTCGATCTTGGCGCCGATAGAATCAACTTTTACTGCTTTGATGAAGAACAGGAAGAGTTTCTAGACGAACCAATGCAATCCATAAAAGCTCCTGCTGGCAGTGGACCTCGCCATTTAATCTTCAACAAGGCTGAAGATAAGGCCTATGTGATCTGTGAGCTCTCTGAAACGATACTTATGTTGGAAAAGGTTTTAGGTATATGGGGCATTGTGGAGGAAATAGATGCCCTTCCCAATATAGAGAAAGGCGAAGCAACGGCTGCAATAAAACTATCACCGGATGAACAATTCCTCTACGTGTCTTGCCGACACCAGTCAAGGATCAGTCGTTTCAGAATTGAAGCTACCACGAAAATGCCAATTTTTATTGATAGCTCTAGCACTGAAGGGAATTTCCCTCGTGATTTTCATATTACCGACTGCGGACAATGGCTTATCGCCGCAAACCAACACTCCAATAACATAACCTCATTTAAACGAAATATTGAGGATGGATCTCTGGTTTACACAGGCTACTCGTTAGCGCTAGATGCGCCTGTTTGTGTGACCCAACAACGATAGTAATCATCGGATACAAAAAAGGAGAGCACCCACTCTAATGCCGATCAGTTAAGACAATAATCGGCAGATCAGTTGAATGATCCTACCAACATGTAAAAATCCGATAGAC
>NZ_CANLBV010000221.1 GCF_947488985.1 uncultured Vibrio sp. | reverse complement strand
TGTTGTGAATACATAGCAGCAGGAGGCAAACCGGGGGAACTGAAACATCTAAGTACCCCGAGGAAGAGAAATCAACCGAGATTCCGAAAGTAGCGGCGAGCGAAATTGGATTAGCCCTTAAGCTTTTAATGAGACAGATGAAGGCTCTGGAAAGTGCCGCAATAAAGGGTGATAGCCCCGTAATCGACATCTCATCATCAGTGAAAACGAGTAGGGCGGGACACGTGATATCCTGTCTGAATATGGGGGGACCATCCTCCAAGGCTAAATACTACTGACTGACCGATAGTGAACCAGTACCGTGAGGGAAAGGCGAAAAGAACCCCTGTGAGGGGAGTGAAATAGAACCTGAAACCGTGTACGTACAAGCAGTAGGAGCACCTTCGTGGTGTGACTGCGTACCTTTTGTATAATGGGTCAGCGACTTAATTTTAGTAGCAAGGTTAACCGTTTAGGGGAGCCGTAGGGAAACCGAGTCTTAACTGGGCGTACAGTTGCTAGGATTAGACCCGAAACCAGGTGATCTAGCCATGGGCAGGTTGAAGGTTGAGTAACATCAACTGGAGGACCGAACCGACTAATGTTGAAAAATTAGCGGATGACTTGTGGCTAGGGGTGAAAGGCCAATCAAACCTGGAGATAGCTGGTTCTCCCCGAAATCTATTTAGGTAGAGCCTCGGACGAATACTACTGGGGGTAGAGCACTGTTAAGGCTAGGGGGTCATCCCGACTTACCAACCCTTTGCAAACTCCGAATACCAGTAAGTACTATCCGGGAGACACACGGCGGGTGCTAACGTCCGTCGTGAAGAGGGAAACAACCCAGACCGCCAGCTAAGGTCCCAAAGTATAGCTAAGTGGGAAACGATGTGGGAAGGCTCAGACAGCCAGGATGTTGGCTTAGAAGCAGCCATCATTTAAAGAAAGCGTAATAGCTCACTGGTCGAGTCGGCCTGCGCGGAAGATGTAACGGGGCTAAGCTATACACCGAAGCTGCGGCTGCACACCTTAGGGTGTGTGGGGTAGGGGAGCGTTCTGTAAGCCGTTGAAGGTGGTCTGTAAGGGCTGCTGGAGGTATCAGAAGTGCGAATGCTGACATGAGTAACGATAAAGGGAGTGAAAAACTCCCTCGCCGGAAGACCAAGGGTTCCTGTCCAACGTTAATCGGGGCAGGGTAAGTCGACTCCTAAGGCGAGGCCGAAAGGCGTAGTCGATGGGAAACGGGTTAATATTCCCGTACTTCTTACAATTGCGATGGGGGGACGGAGAAGGCTAGGTGGGCCTGGCGACGGTTGTCCAGGTTCAAGTA
>NZ_CANLBV010000220.1 GCF_947488985.1 uncultured Vibrio sp. | reverse complement strand
CGGAGTCAATAAGAGAATGTCTCTGATCTGATCGTACGATTCTGATTTAGTTCACTCGATTTACGCAACAAAGCCGAGAGTTGCTAGGAAAGCGCATAAAGTGAAAATAAGTTATAAGTACAATGCGAATGAGCTAATTGAAATGAAATAGTCGCTGATTTAACGGGGTGCAACCCGTTAAACCAGCTAACCCAAAACCCGAAGAAATCCCAGATGAAGAGTGCGAGAAGCTATATAGTGAATTACGCACCTACTTGAAAGGAGTAAACAAACAAATAAGCGAGATTAAAAAAAGAGCCGAGAAAAAATATTACTGTAAAAGCTCCAAGAAAAAAGAGTTTACCGAGGATCTCGATGACGCAGCGGAAGATATAGTGGACAAACTAAATAGCTTTCATTGGACTCTGTCCAGATTTGGTAAAGACTATGCTCCGAGCTCAAAAATTGGATGTGGAGGTGGTCACATTGAAAGCGAGAAAAAAAGTAGAGAAGAATGTCCCCATAGGCTTAATATTACTGGAACTGGGCACGAAATTCGGAATAAACTAGGTAAGGTAATGGAACCTAGAAAGTTAGAGGCAGGCTCATGAGTGATTATTTTTTCGTAAAAGAAAACCAAATTACACCAATTTATGCAGTTCCTGATGAATATGAAGAAGCGGCATACAGCACAATATTTACTTTTCCATGTGGCCCTGTGCCTGTTTTAGCAAAATATAAGCCAGACGAAAAGTATATAATACCAGATGTTATAATGGAGCCTGATTTTTCCATATCTAGAAATATATATGATAGATTGAATATTGCAAACTTGTATGGTTCTAACTGGATACATATCAAATTAATTGATAAAGGTGAACATGATTTCATGATGTTGCAGTTAGCAAATGAACAAGATGTCATCTGTCATGAACAGAGTAATTTCAAAAGGTTCAAACGCGGAAATATCTCAGGTATGAAAAAAATCGTCATTGATCCTCAGAAAATTTTATCAATTCCTCTTCAAAAAAGACTAGTATTTAGAGACTCGGCTTGGGGATTTCACACATTCTTTCACAAAAGTATAGTAAAAGAAATTGAATCAACAACTCCAAATGGTGTTGAATTTATACCAATAGAACACTTTAATGAAGCGTGGGCCGGTTGATATGTATATCAAGTTTAATAAAGATAATATTAGTAAATTATTACCTGAAAAAAGACCAGGTATGATTTTTTCGAACCCTGATTTGTTTGTTATTTTCAATGATAACTTGGTTTTGTTGCTTAATTCAGATAGAAGACATGCCTGGTCCATAGTTGCCTAATTCTTAAACAATGCACTGAGTT
>NZ_CANLBV010000219.1 GCF_947488985.1 uncultured Vibrio sp. | reverse complement strand
AAGCGGGTTGGAACGATGATTATCGGGCTCGAATCTTCTTTGGGTTATAAATTAATCAAAGTATGCTCGCGCCCTGGTATTGTCAGGCAGAAAGAAGGCAGGTAAAAGGGCAAACTTTTAAAGGCTCACCCTTGAGATTATTTCTTTTATTGCTTACTCATCGCTACTTTGATTAGAAGTCGTTATTACACCCAGCCATCGAATTTAAGGCGCTTTTGAATTCTTTCTACAGCTTCTTTCTGAAGTTGTCTGACCCGCTCGTTGGAAACATTAACGTCCAGCATTTCTCCAATCTCAGCTAGCGTTTTTATGTTGTTACCGAAGAAACCAAAACGGTGAATAAGAACTTTCTGTAACTTAGGAGGTAAGGTGTTGATGATTTGTTCTAAAGCTTGTGTAAAAGATTTGTCCTCGCATTCTTGTTGAGGATCGACCATGTACTCACTTTCACACTGTTCCAGAACCAAAGGCGCATGGTTGATACCTACAGTTGTGGTTACATCAATAAACCCACTTAATGCTACTAATTGATCGACACGTTCCGCTTTAACGCCAGATCTATCTGATAGCTCTGAAATCGAGACCTCTTTACTCATTTTTTTGCTTACATCGAGTTTCTTTGACGCAAGACTATTTATTTCTTTGCAGACGTGTGCTGGCAGTCGAACGGTTCGCCCTGTATTCATTAGCGCAGATTCAATGCTTTCTCTAATCCACCACACCGCGTAGGTTGAAAAGCGGTAACCGGGAGAGGGGTCGTATTTATCAATGGCCTTGATTAAGCCAATATTCCCCTCTTCGATAAGGTCAAGCAGGGTAAAGTTATTGCCTTTACGCTTTTGGTAACTTTTCGCGATTTTTACAACAAGTCGCAGGTTCGACTCAATCATGATATCACGCGCTTTTTTATCACCCAATCTATTCAACTTTGCGTAATATAATTCGTCTTCGCGTGACAACAAATCAATACCCACAATATCCTTGAGGTAGTGAGCATACGGTTCTGCTGTTGGAGAAAATGATTCTTGAATTGGTGTTTCATCCGTGAACTCTTGTAACGTAGAAAAACGATCGTTGTTCATTTATCTGTTCCTTCCTAGCCGATTCTGCGTACTATGCATATTTTTATGCCACTAAGTGATTAGCGCTTTATTTCATTATATTGTAGATAACAGATTCTCCATTACCACCAAATTAAGTGCGAATTGGTGAATATTCGTCACAGAATTGGCTACAAGTTCTTAACGGTTGGATGCTGCAGTGAATATGCTTATTTAGTAAGCGTCTACGAACCGACTCATTGACTTTCTAATATCAACACAGATACCGCCAACTAAGGTGGTATCTGTCATT
>NZ_CANLBV010000218.1 GCF_947488985.1 uncultured Vibrio sp. | reverse complement strand
TTTACTTTTGACAAAGCAAATTATAACTTTTTACCATACTGTTCAAAAAATACTCACGAAAGATCAACACGCCCTAGCAGTGATTCAGATGTATATGCCGAATATGAATGAAAATATATCTCATAGCTATGAGACCACTGGCACGGGTATTGTTGATGATTTCATGATGAATTACAGCAAAAACAAACAGCCAGGCGAGAGTCTGTCTATTGAAAGCGCATTATCAGCCGGTATGGATACAGCAATTGATAAAATCAATGTTGGGTTTGAGAAATTAACTCAAGAATATAATCAGAAGTCATCTGGCAAGATTCTCGGCTCCCGTTCAGCTCAACTGTATAAGACCAGCCAACCTAGACAGCAGACTTTTAACTTTCAATTAAGGCCGCGTAATGTCAGCGAGTTAAAGCATGTCGGTAATATTCTCAAAACGTTCATGGTTTACAGCTCTGCCTCAAGAACCACTAGAAACACGCTGATAGACAACCAAAACCAATCATACAGTGCATTAGAAACACCGCCTTTATGGTTTGTCGAAGAACGATTTAATCAGCGGAGAGGTGAGGGCGTGAACGCAGTCAACCGATACACTCCGAAATTCGCGATGGGCCCTGCGGCAATCACAAATATCAGAATGAATAAGACGCCTGACCAACTGTATGAGACGTTCGACCAAACAGCGGGCGACCCGATAGCTATTGATTTAGAAATCACACTTACAGAGCTACGCCCTAATTACTCAGACTATTACGAGAAGCTGACAAGAGGGTTAGGTAAGCCAGAAAACGCATCACATGGTGGTAATGCATTTTTTAAGAGCTTTAAATAGTGGATAATTGCTTAAAATGCACGCTATTCCAAACATAAAGTTTCTATATACAGAATAATGCAATCAGTATGGTGTGTTGTTTGTAAATTATTGAAATAAAATGATAATAAATTTATTTTGCGAGTTTGTTTACCATCTTGGTTTTGTGCCTGATAATAGACCCATCGAAACGAAATGATTTTAAGGAATTACAAAATGAACGATAAAAAATATTTCTCCCCTAGCGAACTATCACCAGAATATAAAATGATTTTCGATAATCTATCCGCAGAAGATAAAAAATACATTCAGGGTGTGTGCAATTCAGGTGAGGGTTTCTATGATTTTGACTTGGGTTTGTTTCCCGCTCTTAAAGACGAAAGATATGAGCTAATGGTTAGCGTTACCGCAGACGCTTATGAGGACTCCAGTAAACTACAATTATCTGTAGAAGAAAATGAGAATATTGAAGTAGTGGATATATACCCGTGATCATTGAAGGTGCTTGATTTTTAGTAAAATCAGGATCATGCTACGAACTATGATAATTACACT
>NZ_CANLBV010000217.1 GCF_947488985.1 uncultured Vibrio sp. | reverse complement strand
GGCTACATGGATTCCCCCGGTTGTCAAACATCCGCTAAACTTATATTGATGGGTTTTGGACTGCCGCTCTACATTCGGCCTACTTATCGACGATTCGCATACGTCGTGGCCCTGATGACTTGCGCGACTGCGGTGCCTTATTCGTTAGATGACATCTAGTGTGTCCGCCGCATTAACAGGCTCTCCGCAAGTGGTCTTAACCTATCTCCATCATTAGCGTCTGCAATGACCCGGTGGGTTTAACTCTTTATGTTGCTTAGATTTTTACTTAAGCAGCATAGTTTTCATATTCTGTTTGATTGTGTAAAAGCGACCATATAATTCGTGCGTTTTTCGCAGCAAGAGCCACTATCGCTCGGTTCATACCTCGTCGTTCTAATACACCTCGACACCATTGGCTAAGCTTATCTTGCTTGTCACCAAGGTTAGCAATCACGGTCCTTGCGCCGTGAACTAATAGTGTTCGTAAGTATTTGTCACCGTGTTTGGTTATCCGGCCTAACCTAGGTTTTCCTCCTGTGGAATATTGCTTTGGTACTAGACCTAGCCAAGCTGAGAAGTCGCGACTTTTATCAAATTGAGCACCATTACCGATTGAAGCGAGTATCGCAGTCGCGGTTTGCGGTCCAATGCCTCTAACCTTCATCACTCGTTGAACATTGTCACTGACTTTAGCAAAAGAATCGAAGACTTGTTCAGTATCGGCGATACGTTGATTCAACTCTCCAAGGTGGTGATAAGCATCGGCAATCACCGTTCTTGCTAGGTGTGGCAGTTCATTCTCTGCGTCTTCGAGCATCAAGGGAACCTGTTTCATTAATGAAGAGCGGCCAACAGGAATGATCAACCCGAACTCAGAGAGTAGGGCGCGCATACGATTCATAAGCGCGGTACGTTCACGAACCCAATGCTCTCTCATTCTATGTACCGATAAGATGGCTTGTTGCTCGGGTGATTTTACAGGTACAAAGCGAGTTAATGGTCGCTGAACAGCTTCGCATATGGCAACAGCATCATTAAGGTCGTTCTTTCCCTTAGTTCGATAAGGAATGACGTATTTAACGGCAATAATACGGGTGTCGTGACCCAGTTTATTGAGTGTTCTTGCCCAATAATGTGCACCACCACACGCTTCAACGCCTATACGCATGAGTGGCATATTTGCTATTGTAGTCAGTAATTTAGAGCGAGTTATCGACTTATGAAGTATGACCTTACCATTTTGGTCTACGGCATGAAGACTAAAATGGTTTTTAGCTAGGTCGATACCGCAGAAATAAGAATAATCAGACATGGTGCCTCCGGTGCATTTAAGTACCACATAAGTGTGGCAGATCCTCGGGAGGGGGAATCCATGTCATTCGTTA
>NZ_CANLBV010000216.1 GCF_947488985.1 uncultured Vibrio sp. | reverse complement strand
TAAGACAACGTGAGGTAATTTCGCTCATGCCCTTGAGAAACCCCCACACCCTTGGCTCTTAATTCAGTCACCAACGTCTTGGCAAACGTACTCTTATCGTGATCCAAATTAAAAATGCGGTTCGACCCATCAATGCGCTGTAAAAATTGAGCAATGTCTTGACTGACCGCCACCTGCTCTGACGGGGTTAATGTCACGTCGCTGTAATTGCCAAAAGCATCCTCTTGGGGGCTGGCGCACCCGACGAGCAAAACCACCATTAAGAAAAACGCGTTCTTCATCATTCGACTCATGGCTTACCCTCCACGACGCTTGATGAGCACGGTCTGTTGCTGTTTCCCCGCCCCCAACAACAAGGCGATTTGAGACGGCACCCCATCAACCACAAACTTACCGTCTCGATAGCGGTAGTTAATGAGTTCACGTTGACCCGCATTTATCACCACCAAGGAGGGCAACTTATCACTCGCCACACTTCGAGGCATCTCAATGATGGTTTTCACGCTGTTGTTGTAGACCCGAACAGGCACAAACTTCGCTTTGCCCGTAACGGAATATTGAAAGTCCAAATCGTCAATATTGAGACCATTAGTCAGCGTATTAACGCTGTTTTCACTCTCTTGACGCTCATAAAGCGAATCCAACGCCAAGTTCACCGTTTCAGGGTAATCAAAACGCACCATAGGCATCCAATCGTTATGTTTGGCCGTGAGCTTAATCAAGTAACTGCGCCGATTGGTCGAGATTTGTAAGGTGGTCTCAATATCCACATCGGTGGGTTTGACCAAGATGTGTGTCACGGCCTCAGCGCCTTGACCCGATACGGTGGGCGTGAATGCCCAGCGCACGGTATCCCCCGCATTTAAACCGTTTGGACTGATACGTTCCCCCGCTTCAAGCTGGATATCACAAGTTTTAAGTGGGGCGCACACCACAGTAGGCATGGACTTACCGTAGTAATACGTCACCGCTCCGTCAGGGGCGCGAATGGGTTTATCCGTACCGTTTATCCAGCGCTGCGCAATGTCTAACCCTGCTTGCTCGACCGCACTTAACGGTTGAGATAATTCCATTAAAGCGGTCGAGACCGACCCAGACGTTGAGGGGACACTGGCGGCCAATGCCGATGTGCATAACACCGAGCCGAAAAAAAACGCACTCGTGAAAGTGCGCTGTGTTAAAAGGTGAAACATACTGTCTCCTTAATTCAGTCGGACATCATTGAATGTGGTGATCCACAATCCCAACGGGTTTTGCTGCATTTGCGTTTTATTTTGGGGTTGCTGTGTTTGCGTGTTCAGTGTGGCGCGATAAAGCGCACCGCTGAGGTGATTACCGCTCCGGTCGGACACGGTTTCCAACCATTCCACTTGCCATGTACTCTCTGAAAGGGGCAACACGCTGTTGATTTCCACCTTTACGAGTTCACGCGAAGC
>NZ_CANLBV010000215.1 GCF_947488985.1 uncultured Vibrio sp. | reverse complement strand
ACGAGACAAGGTTCACTCATTACCGCCCATGCTGGGTAAATTTTAACAGTGACAACTATCCTGCCAGAGGGGGGTATGCCGAATCAATAAAATTAGGACAAAGGAACGTCATTGTTGTTTGCCAATCAAAATTTCAACCCTGAAGTTATTGAGATCGCAAGAAAAGTCTCGATCAATGTGGAAGCTCGTTTCAATCGGTGGCTGATCTCTCCAGAGTATAAACTCGATCAATCTACGGTCGATACATTGCTGAGTCTAGAAAATAGGTACTGTGATAGCGTTATATTTGATGAGTCTGACCGTATTTCTGACAACCAGCGGATTTTGCTCAGATGTGAGTTGAATAGAGTAAAGTCCTGTCGTGATAAAGTGGTCGCGAAGCAACAAACGCTGCGTTATGTGATCGACGATGTCAGCGATGCTGCATCGGCTCTTATGATTGAGAAGTTGCAAGGAACTTTAATCAGTTCATTATTTTTAGACCTGCCAGACTATAATCAATTCGCCAGTGTTGCTTATTTGCCATCTTTAACCTTTTCCAAGCTTCATGATATATCAGCGAAGAGCAGGACATTGAGTTCCAGCTTGATCGAGTTTGTTTCGAACCGTGAGTTCACGGATAAATACGGCAAGAAACCCAAAACTATTCACGATCCTAAGATTGCAGCAAGGCAGATCGGTATTGAAAATTGTCGAGTACTGTTCCCGTTGCTCATGAGCCAGCAATTAATAAGGTGGAATGACGCCAACATCAAACACATCACCCCCAAAGTTTGGCAACACCTTGTTGTTACCTCTAACACCACAAGAATTCGACTAAAAGACACATCGGTTAAAGATCCTGATGTGGGTATTCTTCTTGGTGTATTACGAGTTCTGCCTTTATTTTTGATTTGTAATCACTTTTCTTCAACGTTTGAAGATGCATTGGTCAAAACTATGCTCGGCTACCGAGATGCGAGCGACAAGCATGATGAATATTATGCCTGCACTGACATTTTGCCCAATACACAGTTTCTCGAAGCAATGGTGGATCAATTAGAGCTTAAGTTACTCAACAATTTGATCGAGTTTATCGATTGGAGCCCAGTAACCAGTTTATTAAGAGGGCACTTCTTGAAGAAGTGAATGATGTTCCAGTGCTTGAGCGAACGATTTATGGTGCCGCCTTAGCTCAAGGAAGGAAATACTCCATGTTTGAAGCGCTAGACAACAGCAATTTATTCAACATCAAACATCGGCCTTATTGGTTTTCAACAGTGCAGATGTCTACACCGACCATTGAACGGATACAAAGTAGGGTTCCGGGAAAATTGACAACTGATATGTAATAAGGAGAGCCACTATAGGCTTCTCCTTATATATTATACCCGTGATCATTGAAGGTGCTTGATTTTTAGTAAAATCAGGATCATGCTACGAACTATGATAATTACACTG
>NZ_CANLBV010000214.1 GCF_947488985.1 uncultured Vibrio sp. | reverse complement strand
GAAGTACACCTAAACCCAGAAAGAGAAGCTGCTTAATAAGTAAGCAAATGATGACAACTACCTTGAAAAACGCCGCTCCCGAGAAAAAGTACAAGGAGGTCAGCGTTGGTATCACCTATATCCTGATACAACCATTACCGATGAGTTCTACTGGACCAACAGTGGCCAGAACTGGAATTTCATGTGTGCAGATTGTCATTCAACGAATCTAGAAAAAAACTACGACAACGCGAGTAATACCTATAACACCACTTGGTCTGAGATTAACGTCGGGTGTGAAGCGTGCCATGGTCCTGCAAGTGAGCATGTTGAGCTGACGAAACGACTAAAGGTAAACGGAGAAACTGATGCTCAAGTTGCGGCACATTATGGCTTCGACCGAGATTTGTCTCAGTCAGTCAAAGAGTGGGTATATCAAGAGGGTAACTCTACCCTACAGCCAAAAGATATTATCCATACCAATCAAGTGCAAACCTGTGCTCAATGCCACAGGTTTGCACTCAATTGAATGAAACAGGCGACCATGTTAACGAGTCATTTTTTGATAAATATCGCCTAAGTTTGATTACGCCAGAGCTGTACCATAATGACGGTCAAATCTACGATGAAGACTATGTTTACGGTTCCTTTTTACAGTCGACGATGGCTGAGAAAGGCGTCACTTGTACCAATTGCCACGATCCACATACCGCAGAATTAAAGTTTGCAGAGGAAGCTGTGTGTAGCCAGTGCCATATAGCGTCGGAATACTCACCTGAAAAGCATACATTCCATCAAGAGAATACCGAGGCTTCCCAATGTACGACTTGCCACATGCCAGAGACAACTTATATGGAAGTCGATCCAAGGCGTGATCACAGTTGGCATATACCACGTCCCGATCTCAGCCAACACATTAAAACGCCGAACGTATGTACGAGCTGTCATGAAGATCAAACAGAGCAATGGGCTGATAAACAAATTGGCGAATGGTTTCCTGATTCAAAGTATCGTAACCAACAACATTTTGCTGTCGCATTTTACGCCGATTCAATAGGGCATAGAGGCGCAGAGGATGCGCTAGCGTACTCGGCTCAAGATTCAAGTTTAAGCGCTATCATTCGTGCATCGAGTTTAGAGCGTTTAGGCGGTAATACAGGCAACAATACGCTGATCTCACTTGCGAGAGCGATTAAACATGACAATGAAATGATCCGCTTAGGTGCAGTAGCTGGTTCCTCTGGTTTTCCGTTTACTGACCGCTGGCAGATCCTAGAGCCACTGCTTAGCGATCCGGTCTTGTCGATTCGCTCCGAAACCGCAGGTGCATTAGTGCGTTATTGGGGGGAAATGAATCCTCTGCAAAAAGATCAAATTAAACCTGCACTATACCCGTGATCATTGAAGGTGCTTGATTTTTAGTAAAATCAGGATCATGCTACGAACTATGATAATTACACTG
>NZ_CANLBV010000213.1 GCF_947488985.1 uncultured Vibrio sp. | reverse complement strand
ACTTTTGGCGAAGCAAATTATAACTCTTTACCATGCTGTTTAAAAAATACTCACGAAAGATCAACACGCCTTAGTAACATGCTAGAAAACAAAAACCATATCAACAAGATATCTTAGTCAAAACCGTCGTTATAGATACAAAAAAACCAGCAAAAAGATGCTGGTTTCCTCATTCATCAGATAAGTTCACTGACTACGCGTTACCTTTTACCTGCATATTTAACTGCTCGGCAAAATCTAGCATGCGGTTCAATGGGATCAGAGATTTAACACGCAGTTCGTCAGAAACGAAGATCTCGTGGTGCTCACCACCATTCTCAAGCGCGTTTTCAATCGCTTCAAGGCCGTTCATAGCCATCCAAGGACAGTGTGCGCAGCTACGACAAGTAGCACCTGCACCCGCTGTCGGTGCTTCAATCAGCTCTTTTTCTGGAACCAATTGCTGCATCTTGAAGAAGATACCTTTGTCTGTCGCGACAATCATTTGTGGGTGAGGCAGCTCTTTTGCTTTCTTGATCAGTTGGCTCGTTGAACCCACTGCATCAGCCAGTTCAACCACGCTTGCCGGTGATTCTGGGTGAACCAAAATAGCCGCTTCTGGGTATACCGATTTCATTTTCTTCAAAGCATCTGCAGAAAACTCATCATGAACGATACACTCACCTTGCCAAAGCAACATGTCAGCGCCCGTTTGATTCGCGATGTAAGAACCTAGGTGACGGTCTGGGCCCCAAATAATGGGTTTACCTTCTGCGTCTAGGCTTTCAACGATTTCTAAAGCGATGCTCGAGGTAACGACCCAGTCTGCACGAGCTTTAACTGCTGCAGAGGTGTTAGCGTATACCACTACAGTGTGATCAGGGTGAGCATCACAAAATTCGGTGAACTTGTCTGCAGGGCAACCAAGGTCAAGTGAACATTCAGCGTCAAGAGTTGGCATTAAGATGCGCTTTTCTGGTGTAAGAATCTTTGCTGATTCCCCCATAAAACGAACACCGGCAATGATCAAAGTACTGGCTGAATGACGGTTACCAAACTTAGCCATTTCTAATGAATCACCAACAAAACCACCCGTTGCTTCAGCCAGAGCCTGAATTTCAGGATCGGTATAGTAGTGTGCAATTAGAACTGCATCTTTTTCTTGAAGTAGTTTTTTGATGTTTGCGATGTGGGCCAGTTTTTGAGCGTCGCTCAATGGAACGGGCTTAGGTGGAAATGGGTAAACTGTATCAATTTTATCTAGTATATGACTCATTGCTCATGCTCTACGCAACTTGTTCAGAGAATCCGAGTATTCTACACAGGACCGCGATGAGGATCAAAAAGGATTGGTTTTAAGCGGGCTCGAATCAATGCTGAACAGGTATAAAAAAGAGGTGCCTAAGCACTAATGCCGTTCACTTAAGGTGAGCGGCATTGTTTTTTCTAGGATATCGGCTTGGCTTTTTCTTCACGACTCTAGGG
>NZ_CANLBV010000212.1 GCF_947488985.1 uncultured Vibrio sp. | reverse complement strand
AGTACCTTTAACGATCAAAGTTAAAGGTTACGACGTTTATTGAAAGGATTGAATGAGTCGATTTAAAGACGCTTACTAATTACTTACTGTGATTGGTCTTATTTATAGAACTTGGTATTCAATTAATAACATTCAGATAAAAATAAAGCGGCTCACGCCGCTTTATTTAATATTCTATCAACAAGTTAGTTGTTTACTTTAAGTTTTTGGAAGTACTCATCGTAAATAACACTTGCTTCGCCAACTTCATCTTGCCAAACACCGTTATCCATTACTGATTGTGGCGGGAAAACGTTCTCATCTTCAGAAAATTCTTTAGGTAACAAAGGGTAAGCGCTTTTAACTGGCGTTGGGTAGCCGATTTCTAAAGCAATTTTTGCTGCGTTTTCAGGACGAAGCAGGAAGTCGATCATTTTAAGTGCTGCTTCCACATTTTTAGCACCTGATGGAATGGCTAGGCTGTCCATCCAGAAGATAGCGCCTTCTTCCGGCCAAATAATATCAATGGTCGCGCCTTCTTGACGAGCCGTATAAGCCGAACCGTTCCAAAGCATACCAAGAGAGACTTCACCCGCTAGATATGGGTTAGCAGGAAAATCAGAGTTAAATACCAATACGTTTGGCATTAGTTTGCTAAGCTCTTCGTAAGCTGCTTTGATTTCTTCAGGGTTCGTGGTGTTTGGAGAGTAACCCAGTTTAGAAAGTGCGATATGGAAAACCTCACGAGAGTCATCCATCATCATCAGTTGACCTTCCCACTGCGTATCCCACAGATCACCCCAACTGCTCACTGAAGACTTATCTAGCATGTCGGCATTAATACCAATACCCGTTGCACCCCAGATGTATGGGATAGAGTAGCTGTTGCTTGGGTCAAAAGGCTTATCTAAGTAGTTTGGATCCAAATCTGCAAAGTGAGTGAGCTTAGTTTTATCAAGCTCTTGGAGCATACCTTCTTTACGCATTTTAGAAACAAAGTAAGTAGATGGAACCACTAAGTCATAGCCCGTACCTTGAGTTTTCAACTTAGCATACATGCTTTCGTTTGACTCGTAGGTTGAGTAATAAACTTTGATGCCTGTTTCTTTAGTGAAATCTTCTAATACTTCATTTGGAATATATTCAGACCAGTTGTAAAAATACAGTTCTTGGTCAGCTGCGAAAGAGGGTGTCGAAAATAAAGTAGCAGCACACAATGCGCCGGTATACAGTGTCTTTTTCATTACTGTTCCGTTCATTTTTTGATTTGAAACCGGGTCGTTAACCCATGATAAAGGATTTATGAAAATCTCATCAATTATAGCAGTGATATAATAAAATAGGCAGCCAAAGCCACCTATTGGTTGACAGTTTTATCGATAAGCTCTTGATTAAAATAATTAGTTAGTTGCTAGGGCGTGTTGATCTTTGCTGTACATTCCGTGTTCAACAATACATCGGTAGCCACATCAACATGAATGCCAGCG
>NZ_CANLBV010000211.1 GCF_947488985.1 uncultured Vibrio sp. | reverse complement strand
GGTACGTCATTAGTCGTAAAGATAAAGCTGACAAAAGAGGGTAAGTTGAGCAACATGTTGGTGTCTACATACTGGCGCTCTGCCATGCGAATGTTACGTTTGTTGTCCACTATTTCAGTGAGTGACTTGTCGGTCTCAACGTAGCGCGTTTCATCATCTACTAAAATGATGCCGGACATCTCAGCCACCCATTTTGCTGTGTCGGGATCTTGAAGTCGGTACACTAATTTAAATTTGGTGTTTTCAACTACAGCCCCAACAACTGAATCACCGTTAAGATCTGCGGGGCAATCTCGTAAATCTGCAATTGATTGATGCGCTAAAAACATGTGGATGCCTTTATCTCGCGCAGCCCCTAACCCTTCCATTGCAGGTTTTGAAATATGGTATTTCAATTCATCTAAGAAGATAGCAATGGGTCTTGGGGTTTCTTTCACGCGATCGCGCATTTCAGCCAGTTGGAAGAGGCGAATTAAGATCATCTTTTGCGTCATTAATATTTTTGAGTTCCGTAATGAGCCGATGATGTAACAGCAGCCGCCTTCATCAAATACATCCTTTAAGTTCATCCCACCCACCGCATTAATAGAGTCCACTAACGCAAGCTCTTCAAGCTTCCCATAAAAGGCCTTGATGGTGTCTTTGATGCCTTGTACATAAGTGCTATCAAGTAATCCCTTAAAAGATTGGCGCTCTTCTTCTGTCGCATTTTCGGGTGCAACTCTGGCTGCTTTTCTATCGTCGATACGGTAGAAATCGGCTATGTCTCCTTTTTCAGCCAAGCTGAACCCCGCGACAAGCAACTCTTCGATTTGCTCCGGTGTTGCGCCTGCTAGTAAGTCGAGTTGAGGGGCTTTCTTATTGAGGTCAATAAGGTAAAAAGGCTTGCCCGCTTTTTTGCAAGCTTGCTTCATTAAGTGCGGTGCAAATTCATCATCTTTCGGATCAAGTACAAACACACCTTCACCCGCTTCGATGAGTTGCGACAAAATTAATCCCGTTGCAACTCCCTTGCCTGCCCCTGTTGTCCCTATGATATCGGCATGTTGTTTTTGTAATTCTTTGAGCGGTATGTATTGCGGTTGGTGATCACAATCCAATCCTACAAAAACACCTTTACTCAAATTAATATGATCGTTTGGGTTGTACATGACGGTGTCAGGCAAGAGTGCTTTGACGGTGCGAACGTCTGTACGTGTATCTCTTACAATGTCGGTTTTTTGTGTTAAGTCTTTGCTCGCTTTGTTGAGCATCGGTGTAATAGTGCGACGTAAAAATACGTGGATCACTATGCCTAAAAAAAACAGCGGTAACGAAAAGTACATCATGAATGGGTAGCTGAATTGAGCCACGTTCATGGTACTCAGCTTTCCAATGAGTGCTGGAATTGTGAGGTTGGCTAATGTGCCAAAAAAGAAAAAGAATAGAGAGATGCAGATAAATACGCGTCGCAATAACGACCCTTTATCTTGCTTTTCGGGCTTATCAAAATAAAGGGTTGGGATGACAAGCCCAGAGATAAAGCTCATG
>NZ_CANLBV010000210.1 GCF_947488985.1 uncultured Vibrio sp. | reverse complement strand
AGTGTAATTATCATAGTTCGTAGCATGATCCTGATTTTACTAAAAATCAAGCACCTTCAATGATCACGGGTATAGTAGTAAACATCCGACCATTTGCTGGCGGTATGTTGGCTTTCTTGAACAATGAAGTCCAAGAGTTTTCAACCTCAGTACATGCTAAAATTAAAAGCTCTCTACTTTTGTGACCATAGGAATTTAAACCATTTGCATCAGGTTCTACGTATAACAGTATGTCGTCTAGCTTCTCTATAAGTACTCTTAGCGCTTGCTCAGCAGACCTTTTTTCAAAAAGGTCAATATCGAGAGCTTTTTCAATATCCTGATAGTAGTACAACGATGGGCGCCATACTCCTTGAGTTGAATTCCCAACAGGTAGAGACAGACTTTTTATATCCTGAGCACCAAATACTTTAGTAACCCATTCTTCTAAAGTACCTGACTTCGCTTCAATAGCTGTAAGTCCAACAGAAATTACATTTAGACCCTCGTCCTTGCCATACAGATGAACAAAGTGAGTTTCTGTTTCATACGCGTATCCAATTGGCTGCTTTTCATGCAAATTATTTACCCAATTGGGTATATTCGTACATGTATTTCTGTAGTAAATACCTTTCATTATATCCTCTTTTGTAAATTGATAATTGACGCCCGATTCAGTTAGCCCTTCCTGTTATAGCCTCGTATATAGTTACAAATCAGATCGTTTCGTTTATTACCAACAGGAATGTTACTCATTTGACTAAGGTATGGTTCATACAAGCCCACAATTTCTACAACGTCCCCTTCGTTTACATTAAACTCGTAGGCATCTCCCTTTTTAAGGGTAAGATCGTGGACTAACGCGTTACCGTTTACACTCAAACACTTAATAGTTGTAATCTCGTCTTCAATTTCAGCTATGACTAACCGACTGACTGAGCTTGGGACAACAAAAAGGTCTTCCCCAACGTTAGACACACAAGATGCTAGCAGTTCTCTTTCATAAACGATCTTATCAGCTTTTATACAAAATAAATGCGGACACGAACCAATCTGCCACCCTACGTTCAGAGTAAATGTATTTGTTGGCTCAAAACATCTGATGTCTGTTGAAAATGAACGCCCACCTTTTTGATAGTTTAAGCGTTTTACATTCCACTGCTCACCGTAAACGAAAAACGTTTGATCTTCTTCAAGCTTTATAGACTCTTCAAATACTTCATAGACTTTTTCACCATAGCTATCTTCGTGATGTTGAACAATTTTTTTGCGTGATAACGGTGTCAAAGGTGGTACTAAAATGCTAACAGGAATAACAACGCATTTGCCTGGTTCCAGCATAATTTTTGGTAGCGTTAACACTTTCTTCTGCTCTGGATTTAACTTGAAATCATAGAATTCATTTTTATTATTAAAATCAATTAACAAAGAATCTAAATCAACGAGTTTATTCGAGTTGTTTTTAATAGATAGAAACAGCACCCGGCGTTTTTCAAGGTAGTTGTCATCATTTGCTTACTTATTAAGCAGCTTCTCTTTCTGGGTTTAGGTGTACTTCA
>NZ_CANLBV010000209.1 GCF_947488985.1 uncultured Vibrio sp. | reverse complement strand
CAGTGTAATTATCATAGTTCGTAGCATGATCCTGATTTTACTAAAAATCAAGCACCTTCAATGATCACGGGTATAAGTATGATCTTGGTCTATTCTTTCAAGACAGTAATTGTTACTTTACCTATTTTGGGTTACGCTGTCACCAAGATTAAATCTCGAGATTAGACATGAAATATCAGCAACTTGAAAACTTAGAATGTGGTTGGAAATGGAATTACTTGGTCAAAAAATGGAAAGAAGGTGAATCGATCACTTGCCATATTGATTCAAGTGAAGCTGATGTGGCAGTTAAAGCCTTATTGGAGCTTGAACATCAACCAACAGGCGTTCTTGAGTGGATATCTGACCACATGTCTCCAGATCTTGATAACAAACTTAAGCAAGCGATCAGAGCCAAGAGAAAGCGTCACTTCAACGCCGAACAAATTCATACGAAGAAGAAGTCCATTGACCTTGATTATCGCGTATGGGAAAAGCTATCTCAACGTGCGAATGAGCTTGGTTGTACTCTGTCTGATGCCATTGAATACTTAGTGAGTGAAGCATCTCGCAGTGAGCAGGCGAGTAAGACAGTGACCAACCTTAAGGAAGACTTAAGCAAACTCCTTTCTGACGACAAGTAATCATTTATATTAGTGGTGGCATTATGATGTACGTAATTTTAATCGGTGCGGTGTTGGTCTTTTGGTTAGTCGCAATTGACAGACCTGTATTAAAAATTAAGTTTAATAATGGGTCAATAGAGCAGGTTAAAGGGCACCTTCCTCCGAGCTTCAAACATAACTTGCAAGAGATTGGCCACAATAATGCCTTTAACGGCGAACTTAAAGTGTATGCAAAACTTAAGGTTATAACCTTAAGTTTACGAAAGATGTGCCTAAAAGCGTGCAACAGCGTATTCGTAATGTTTTCCCGCATAATAGCTTTAAGTCTAAAGGCTCGAAGAAAGCATAATTGCTAGGAATTACGTCTCGTTTGGTCGTTTGTCATACTTAGTTCATTCTCCCATCGCTTTAATTATTTACATACTATTCTCAATTCTATTAACGAGAGAACAGCATGAGATATCTAATCTTCCTATTGCATTTTGCCCCCCTAATGGTATTCGCCGATGACTCATTGGTAAATCCTGTAGCTAAAAAGATCAAAGCAAGCGTTATAAAGGGACTAAATAAGAGCAGTATTGAAGTTGAGGGTTATTGCGATCTTATGATTGAAATGAGGCATTCTAAAGGCTATGCGAAAATTAAAATGGTCAAAGTATCTGGCGATAGTAAAGTCTGTCGATACGCAAAAAAGCACTTACCCAAAGGAAAGAAATTCAAATACAGCTTCCCTGAAAAGTTTATTCGGATACACATCACTGAGTGACCCTAACGCACTATAACTTAAATGTGTAAATTTAATTGAAACCATTCCGTGAACCAATCTCTCATATCTATTAATATCAGTTATTATAATAAAGGCAAGGTATCGGCGTTTTTCAAGGTAGTTGTCATCATTTGCTTACTTATTAAGCAGCTTCTCTTTCTGGGTTTAGGTGTACT
>NZ_CANLBV010000208.1 GCF_947488985.1 uncultured Vibrio sp. | reverse complement strand
GGAGTCAATAAGAGAATGTCTCTGATCTGATCGTACGATTCTGATTTAGTTCACTCGATTTACGCAACAAAGCCGGTTTCTGATTTAATACAAGGGACGTTGCGATATTACCAATCTTCCTCATCAAGAATGCCGTTGCTCTCATTTCTTGTTTCAATCTTTACTGTCAGATCTAAGGCTTGAATGATTTTAAACATGGTAGAGAGCGTGGCTTTATCTGGTCTATTTTCAAAGTTAGAAATGGTAGCTTGCTTTATGCCGACTCTCTTTGCCACTTCGGACTGAGTCCATTTATTTTTTTGTCGTATTAGCAGTAAACTAGTAGCGAGTTGCTGTGGACTATAAATCACAATTCGTCATTCCTTACGATTATTGATGCTTACTTTTCACAAGGGATTCAAGCAGCACTATCCCTACTAGGGTATATTATTAACATTATACCTTTGTTGGGATAAAACCAAGAGTCGCTCTACTAGGGAATAAAGTAGAACAATCAAAGCCCTTGGCTTTGACTTATCTATATACAGGATGATATTTAGCATGGATGAGCTTGAGTCAGTAAATCAAAGAATTGAACAGTTGAAATCCGAGCTATCTCAGCTTGAGAAAAGACGAAATGAGTTACTGTCTAGTACTGTGAATCCAGAGCAAACTCTGTTAACTCCAGGACAGAAAATCGAACTATTTCAAAGTTACTTCCGAGGAAATCACCACTGTTTCGCTAATCGTTGGCAAAACTCGGCAGGTCGCAATGGTTACTCAATAGCTTGCTCCAACGAGTGGCAGCAAGGGGTATGTGAAAAGCCGAAGGTAAAGTGTTTAGAGTGCTTGAATCAAGCTTTTAAACCTTTGGATAGAGATGCGATCTATCGTCACTTAACTGGCGCTGAAGTCATTGGCTTATACCCTATACAGCCTGACAATTCGTGTTTCTTATTAGCCATAGATTTTGATAAAAGCGACTGGCTTCAGGCATCTCAAGCTTATGTTGAAGCGTGTGAGTTTTATGATCTGGATTGTTTGTGGGAGCGCTCTCGTTCAGGTAAAGGAGCGCATGTCTGGATTTTCTTTGAATCCGCAACAACAGCAAAGGACGCAAGAGAATTAGGCTTTCTTCTCTTAGACAAAGCGATGCAAATCCATAGTGCATTAGCTTTTGATTCTTATGACCGCCTCTTCCCTAATCAGGATGTTTTACCGACTGGCGGTATCGGCAATCTAATAGCCTTACCTTTACAAAAACAAGCAAGGGCTAATCAAAACTCAGTGTTTTTGGATCGTTTTGGTCAACCCTATGCCGATCAATGGTTGGCACTAAAATCAGTTCAGAAAGTACCAGTATCTAAACTTGAAAAGCTGATATCGGCTATAGAGAAAAAAGCTAAACAACCAGACGTTAGTGACTTGAAACCATGGGAACGTAACGTATTGCCAACATCGGGCATTGATGGGTGTCCGTCAAACGTAACCGTAGTATTGGCAAACCGCATTTACTTACCTCTCTCAGAGTTTCCTAATCCATTATACCCGTGATCATTGAAGGTGCTTGATTTTTAGTAAAATCAGGATCATGCTACGAACTATGATAATTACACTGA
>NZ_CANLBV010000207.1 GCF_947488985.1 uncultured Vibrio sp. | reverse complement strand
TCCTGGTGCAGAGACTGCACTGTGATGGTCGTTTTGCCGTTAGCTTGCGCCAGCGTTGGGTAATGCCAGCCGTTCACGGTTTCAAGGATAAAGTCATAGGAATAAGTCAGGTCAGTGCCGTAGGTTTCACGTTCGCCCATCACCGTTCGACTTCCACCATGAATCGCTACAATCTCATCATTATCATTGACCCACGCTGAACCCGAATCCCCGCCCGTCGTGTGGGACTCGTTGACCATATTTAAGTAGATGATATATGATCGAGTCCAGTGAGCATGACTAAACGTAAAGTCCGCGCGATTGAGAGTTTCAATCGTGCCTCCAAAACCGCTTATATGAACAGGCTCATTGTCAGTCAGATCCCCAACGTTCAAAAAGTGAATATCATGATAATCAACAGAAGTATTAAGTTCCGCCAACGCTACGTCGTTATCAAATTGCCCAGCATCTTCATATTCAGGGTGCAACACTGAGTTCGCAATAGTGTGCGCGTCATGAGAAGCTGTCATTACCGTATCAAGCTTATCATCCTGGAGACAATGCGACGCAGTAATGGCATAGCGCCCCGCAATGAGGGTGGCGGTACAATACTGACTAGAGTTTATGCTGCTATCAATGCGCACAGTGTCATCTTGCGTAGACCAATCGATAGGCGTACCATTCACCACCGCTAAAGTTTGCGTAGAAAATAGTGTCAGCGCTAAAGCCGAAAAAAGAGTCGTTTTTTTCACGTTGGTATCCTTGAGAATGACCTGATATTTGATGGTATTCATTATACCAAAAAACAACCTATAAATGAGCTTATCTCTCTGTTTTATCTATGATCATTAGTTCTATTAAATGGCTTTTTATGATCGAAAAGCATACCCAGTTGGACTTAAAAACGCTCATCCTTGAGCGTTGATTATCGGCTTAATTATTCACAGCTGTAATAATTGGTTTTATCGGTACACTCTTTATCCCCATTACCGATGTTCCAGCAGCTTCTGTAAGATTGACTGCCGTACACCCCTTTCGGTGCGCACTCATGCCCTGTCGCGGTACCTAGCAGCATAATAGCTGAGTTTCCATGCGGAATACTGTTTATTGCCTTCCAGTGACCAAAATCGCCTTGGTTGCCGTCAGGGATTTCATCATCAGGTAAACCAAAATCACTAGGCGGAATGTGTACTGCTGCATTCGCTTCCTCAAACGGGCGATTGGACTCGAGCGCATCCTCATAGCTGACTTTCGCCAGCGCGCTGGTGCTTAGGCACATAGCGGCAATAAGTAAAACAGAATGTTTCATAGTGTGTTCCTTGTGTTGTGTTATTTACATTGAGTGATGGCGAGAACTTCACCTTCATTTCTAACATCAAGATCTCCCGTGATCAGGGACTTGACCCGAACCTCTAACCCCACCTGCCAACGATCGGTTGTTTGAGATATCAAATACGGCTTTTGACTTCCCGTGAGTTCAAAGTCTTGATGAATAGAGATATAACTAATACCGAGCGTAATATCGGGTTGCTGCCCCACTGGGCACGACGGTTTGTTTACGTAGTTACCATGAGCGACTGTGTAAACATTCGACAGCCCTTTCGAGACAATTTTTTGTGTGTTGTCGGAGTTGGCAATCGTGATGTC
>NZ_CANLBV010000206.1 GCF_947488985.1 uncultured Vibrio sp. | reverse complement strand
GAAGTACACCTAAACCCAGAAAGAGAAGCTGCTTAATAAGTAAGCAAATGATGACAACTACCTTGAAAAACGCCGATGGTACTCATCTCTCAATAGTAGAATCCCTCGGTTTTTCCTAGCTATTTCATCATCGAATTTTTTCTTGTTATCTCTATACAGTTTGTTAGATCTAGCTTTTGTAGCCTCGTTACAATGATTGTCAATTAAGATCAAGAGCTCTTCATCTGTTACAAGTTCATTTGTATCTTGTGCCAACCTAGAATGGCCAACTAAACCTTCTAATGTTTTTATACTGTCATTATCAAACTGACGTAACCGATTAACAAACAACTTCGTCGCAAACTCTTGTATTGTCTTATCGGAAGACTTTTGGTTTTTATTGATAGTTCCAAGTTTATCAATATACACATACTCCAAGTCATGACCGACATTTACATTCGCATTCACCGTGGTCGACAAAGTATGGTGCCTATAAGGCATCGTTGTTATCTTGAAAAAAATATCATTCGCTGATCTCATATGAGTATTGAGAATCAGGTGATGTTCTTTTGATAAAAACTCAGCTTCATCAAGGCAGAGTATCCACTTACAACACTCTGGGATATCCAATGCTCTTGATATTTGCTTTGTAGCTATGGTGAATGGGGAGAATAGGTTGCCATGAAAGGCAATACCCAGCGCCTTTTCTTCACTTGTTAACTCTAGTCCCATAGAAGCTTTGTTAAACATTAAATTTTTTTCATATTCTAATGTTTCAAGTTCACGACTTAATTCAGGGAAGTTATTGATCGACCGAGGCAACGTCCAAAGCCTTGAAAGAGATTTACATATGTCTCGTTGTTTTAAAGCCGCTTCAACCTCATCTTGGACATACGCTCCAATACAGCTCTTTGCTGTATCAATCAACCTAGCACATGTAGCAAGATTTAGACTCCAGATAAAGTACTTATCTTTAGCGTCTTCATAATTTTCTAACGAGTTAACCCATTCAACTTTTAATGGTACGTATGTTGCGATAAGACTTTTATCTTGAATGATTTTTTGAGCTTCTTTGATGTTCTTCTTCTCTTGTCTATCAGAAAGCGTCAAAGGCTTATTAGCAAGCTTACGCAAATTTTGATGAGACAGCATTTTGACTAGAGCTGTTTTACCTGAACCTCGCGAACCAAGAACTACCTGATTTTTGGTAGAGTATAAGAGTTCCGAAAACGAATCAGTCCAAATAAATTCATTCACAAGTTGATTAGATGAAAAGTCACGGGCATTTGAAGCTTCAAATACGTTCTTAAAATTAGTACTCATGCAGGAGAGCCCTCTAGAACAACTAAGAAATCATTATTACTCATTGGCAAGTACTCCCACCCCTCTTCATTACATAATTCAGTAATTACAATTTCACGCAAACCAAGGTTGCAATACTTAAGCTCTGGTTTGTTATTGAGTAAGGTTTGCCATCTAAATGTACCTTTAGCGTTTACTTCAGTCTCAATTTCTTTTTTGAGTTCTTTTTTCAACACTTTTCTATTGCGACTATCTCCAAAGTATTCTTCATGACTAGGGCGTGTTGATCTTTGCTGTACATTTCGCGTTCAACAATACATCGGTAGCCACATCAACATGAATGCCA
>NZ_CANLBV010000205.1 GCF_947488985.1 uncultured Vibrio sp. | reverse complement strand
GACATCACGATTGCCAACTCCGACAACACACAAAAAATTGTCTCGAAAGGGCTGTCGAATGTTTACACAGTCGCTCACGGTAACTACGTGAACAAACCGTCGTGCCCAGTGGGGCAGCAACCCGACATTACTCTCGGTATCGGAAGTGTTTTTATCAATAAAGACTTTGAACTCACCGGAAGTCAAAAGCCGTATTTGATGAGTCAAACGGGCGACCGTTGGCAAGTGGGGTTAGAGGTTCGGGTCAGATCCCTGAGCTCGGGAGATCTTGATGTTAGAAATGAAGGCGAAGTTCTCGCCATCACTCAATGTAAATAACACAACAAAGGAACACACTATGAAACATTCTGTTTTACTCATGACCGCTATGTGCCTAAGCACCAGCGCGCTGGCGAAAGTCAGTTATGAAGATGCGCTCGAATCCAATCGCCCGTTTGAGGAGGCGAATGCAGCGGTACATAATCCGCCCGATGATAAAGGACTTTCTGAACACGAGATTCCTGACGGCAACCAAGGCGATTTTGGTCACTGGAAGGCAATAAACAGTATTCCGCATGGAAACTCAGCTATTATGCTGCTAGGTACCGCGACAGGGCATGAGTGCGCACCGAAAGGGGGGTACGGCAGTCAATCTTACAGAAGCTGCTGGAACATCGGTAATGGGGATAAAAAGTGTACCGATAAAACCAATTATTACAGCTGTGAATAATTAAGCCGATACTCAACGCTCAAGGATGAGCGTTTTTAAGTCCAACTGGGTATGCTTCTCGATCATAAAAAGCCATTTAATAGAACTAATGATCATAGATAAAACAGAGAGATAAGCTCATTTATAGGTTGTTTTTTGGTATAATGAATACCATCAAATATCAGGTCATTCTCAAGGATACCGACATGAAAAAAACGGCTTTTTTTTCAGCTTCAGCGCTGACATTATTATCTACGCAAGCTTTGGCGGTGGTGAATGGCACACCTATCGATTGGTCTTCGCAAGATGACACCGTGCGCATTGATAGCAGCATTAGTGATAGCCAATACTGCACTGCCACCCTCATCGCGGGGCGCTATGCCATCACTGCCGCGCATTGTCTTCAGGGTGATAAACTTGATACGGTAGTGACAGCTTCTAATGACACGCACACCATTGCGTACTCTGTGTTGCACCCTGAGTATGACAATGATGGCCACAGTGATGATTGGGATAAAGACGTAGCGTTTGCCTTATTAAGTCAACCTATTGATTACAGTCACATTCACTTTTTGACAGCGAGGGAATTGACTGACAATGAGCCTGTTCATATAAGCGGTTTTGGAGGCACTATTGAGAACCTCAATCGCGCCGATTTTACTTTCAGCCATCACCATTGGGCTGATCCTTACCTAATTTATCTTGATACGGTCAACTTATCACACACGACAGGTGGCGATTCTGGTTCGGCATGGGTCAATACTAACAATGAGATTGTAGGAATTCATAAGGGTAGTCGAACGGTGATGGGCGAACGCGAAACTTACGGCACTGATCTGACTTATTCCGATAACTTTATTCTTGAGACTGTGAACGGCTGGCATTACCCAACGCTGGCGCAAGCTAACGGCAAAACGACCATCACAGTGCAGTCTCTGCACCAGGA
>NZ_CANLBV010000204.1 GCF_947488985.1 uncultured Vibrio sp. | reverse complement strand
TCAGACAGCCCCCGAAGAGCTTGCAATCTACTAAGGGGGCTTAAAGGATGTTCGCAAAGTCTCCCGACTTGACGAGGAACATTAAAGAACATTTGCTTACATGTGTCACTAGCTCGACTACCACTAAACACTTAATCTATCCTTAGCTTAGGAGGTATTAAAATGATAAATACTGTAGAGTTACTAAACAGATTACGCGTTGAAAAACAGTTACTTAGTGATAGGCACGTAGCTAGATACTTAGAGATATCATCGGCTAGCGTTAATCGATGGCGCAATGGTGGGACAATGAGTGATGATCATGCGGTAATTGTGGCTGACATGCTTAATTTAGATGTGGATTTCGTTTTGTTGGCAATTATTGCGGAACGTTCTAAAAATGGTCGGGCTATAGATGCATTAGAGCGACTAACCGAAGATAAAAAAACAGCCTAATTTTATAGGCAAAAAGTAAAGGTATCTGATTGATTTTGTTATGAATGATACCTTTATTTTTTTGCCTATCCCACTGCGTATTATGTATATTATGTTAAATTAAGCAGTATATTCATAAGATAAGGTCTTTGTTTGTCATGCCCTCTGCCTTCCTGCTTTAGCCAAATCATTTTTCTATTTAACAACTATCTATTTACCATAAAATACCTAATAAACATATATCCTAATCTTCGATTAAGAATACGTTTATTAGGCTTCCAGCATCAATCTATCAATTGCTTCAGTGATCTCTTTAGTTCTTACTGGTTTGGTGACGAAGTCATTCATGCCTACGTTTAAACATGAAAATTTGTCTTCTATTGATGTATGTGCAGTAAGTGCGACGATCGGTGTGTTTATGTTTGCATCTCTCATGTATTTGGTTGTGGTTAAGCCATCCATTACCGGCATCGACATATCCATTAAGATAATATCTATCGGATTGCTGCCTCGCTCAATAAAGTGAATAGCTTCTGCACCATTACTTGCAATAAACACCTCATGACCTTGTCTCGTCAGGATTAACTTAATCACCATTTGGTTTGTAGGATTGTCTTCGACGACTAAAATTGAATAACGACTTCTTAGCTCTCTTTTATATTCATCTTGCTGATATTGAACAGAATGGTTCTTTACTCTAGTAAGCACCGGTAACTCTACTTTGAATTTGGAGCCTTTACCCAGTTCACTCTCTACAGATATGCAGCCGCGCATGAGTTCAACCAGTCGTTTAGTGATGGCTAACCCTAAGCCGGTACCGCCAAATAGACGAGTAATTGTACTGTCGGCTTGGACGAATGGACTAAACAGCGTAGAAAGTTGCAGCGTACTAATACCAATCCCTGTGTCCTCGACCGTAATATAGAAAACGTTTTGCTGGTATTTTATATTGACATGAACATGGCCGTGTTCAGTAAACTTAATCGCGTTGCCAATAAGATTGAATAGAATCTGTGCCAAGCGACTTGGGTCAAGGTAATAAAGGTCTTCTTCAGGAATATCGCTAGTGATAGTGAGCGATAGTCCTTTGTTGTCTGCGATCTTCTTTTGTTTCGATAAAACAAAAGTTACAGTGTCTCTTATGTTGCTCCATTGAGGTGCTAAAGGGCTTTGTTGCGTAAATCGAGTGAACTAAATCAGAATCGTACGATCAGATCAGAGACATTCTCTTATTGACTC
>NZ_CANLBV010000203.1 GCF_947488985.1 uncultured Vibrio sp. | reverse complement strand
ATCGCTGGCATTCATGTTGATGTGGCTACCTATGTATTGTTGAACACGGAATGTACAGCAAAGATCAACACGCCCTAGTCGTAGTCAATAACGGCTCATTCTAGTTCGTTAACAAGCTGCATAACATTGCGAGACTTTGGTTACCAATGAATACGATTAAAGGCAGTGAGTGCCAACCATTTCCACTTGCTGCCTTTTTGCATTGGATCAAAGCCAGTGTTTCGGTATAAAGTGGTCAACGCTTTCAATCGTTAAGCGGCTACTTCAAGCCAAAATTTAAAAGTAAGTGTAGATATATGGCATCACAACCTGAATATGATAATTGGCAACAACTAATGGACTTGGTTAAAACAGCGGTTGGCAAAGATCAGCACGAGCTGTTATTGACCATGTTGATGACATCAGATGAACGCGATTCTTTGGTTGCTAGAGTGAATATTCTTTGTGAACTCATGAAAGGGGATATGTCACAAAGGCAGGTGAGCCAAATGCTCGGAGTGGGTGTCGCAACCATTACGCGAGGCTCCAACGAATTAAAGGCTAAGTCTGAACAAGAGAAAGTTGCAATTGCTGATTTGTTGCTTAAGTAACCATGCAAATGCAGTGACTGCAAATTATTCCATAAAAAACGCTAACCACTCGTTAGCGTTTTTTTATCACGCCGACTCGTCTATCGTGGCGGCCTTGTACCCTATAACCAAGACTAGGCTGGAAAGTGCTCAGGGTTCATAAAGGGGATCAGCGCGAGAATTAAAGCCTGATGATATACCGAGCTGCGAGACAACTGGTTGTGCGTCAGTAGACCAATCGCACCGCCTCTCTGTTTTATGTTCTCTGTCCCGAAGACTTCATCCATTACATCACCTAACTCATTTGCATATTGGAGCTTGGCAAGCACAGCAGGTGGCAACATCAGACTTGCGGAGCGAGACTCGCCACGTTGACCATTGGCTTCAATGACCATCCAAGCAAACGTCACATTTCCTTCAATACCTGCTTCTAGCCCAACATAAAAGTCTGCATTGGGCTGAGCTTGGGCGGCGTTGCTAACGCGATTAATGGCACCTTGATAAGTTTCATCATTACTCATCGGTTGGTCAGCGACGCCACTCGGGACGTTAATGTATGTGAAGTCAAACTCTGAATCAGGAAAAGCAGATAAGAATGCACTTTTAACGGCGTTAATTTTCGCTGGGTTCAGCGATGCGATGACTACGGATTTCATTGATTGGATTCTTTTTGTTGTCGATTAATTTGAGCTGATATTGTTGGTGCCATGTACTCAGATCTTCTAAAGGCATGGGTTTACCAAAGTAATAGCCTTGCAGCATATCGCACTGTGCTTGTTGTAACCATAGGTGCATGTCTTGGTTTTCGATGCCTTCAGCGGTGACTTTCTTACCTTGAGCATGGCATAACTCGATAATCGGTTTCACAACGTTTTGGTTGCCTGTCTCAATCAAGGTATCTAAAAAGGCTTTGTCTAAATCTCGTGAATAGTCGGCAAGTTGATTTTGAAACTGCTTTTCTGAGTTGAATAAATGACATAGTTAGAAGCGGCGGTGCTGAGCAGTATAATTGGGGTTATCAGTAGTAATATTTTCGTACTAAGCTTCATAGTTAATGGTAACACCACTTATATAATGAGCACCTAATACCAATCTAAGTAAAAATATGATCTAATTGAGGCTGTTACTTCTTCGTGAAAAAAGACGCTATGGACAGCCTC
>NZ_CANLBV010000202.1 GCF_947488985.1 uncultured Vibrio sp. | reverse complement strand
ATGACAGATACCGCCTTAGTTGGCGGTATCTGTGTTGATATTAGAAAGTCAATGAGTCGGTTCGTAGACGCTTACAATTTTATTATGCCAATAGAAATGCTTAAGCAAATGATACGATCCTACAAACAGTATTTAAGAATCATTAAATTCTTGACTATTGTGATGTTTATATCCATTTAAACTATTAGGGCGTGTTGACCAGCAAATGCTGCCCGAAGGGGTAGGCTAAAAGCGTTTTACTCTTTGTTGGGGAGGATTTGCTTAGAATGACTAGGCTACTTCTCCCTTGCTGCGATTAAAACGCTTTTATCTCGAACGAAATTTAACCGCGAAAGGTCAACATGCCCTAGGTATGAGCCTAAATTTTGAGAACAACTTATGAAAAGTATTATTTCGATTCAGTCTCACTTTGTGAGCGGGCATGTCGCCAATAGTTCAGCCATTTTTCCTATGCAAAAAATGGGGGTAGAGGTTTGGCCTATTCACTCCGCACAAATCTCAAGTACCACAGAGCGCAAAAATCGCAACTCAGAACAAAGTCGTGGCGCAAGGGAAATTCATGCACGAATGGGCGGTCTTAAAGACTCAGGAAAGTTAGTCGATTGTGGTGCAATACTGGCTGGATATCAGGGGAGCAGACTTCAACATCAAGCTATTGTTGACGCAGTGAAGCTCGTAAAGGAATACAACCCAGAAGCTTTATTCATATACGAACCCGAGTTTCAAAACGATGAAAATTCGCTTTATTCATCAAATAAAGTGCTCGATGTTATCGCACAGACGCTGATTCCTATGTCTGATGCCGCAATACTGAGCGAACACGAACTCAGTGAGTTAACACAACTCAATATCGAATCTCTGGACGAAGCCGTCACTGCATGCGAAGAGGTGCTCAAGACAGGGACAAAGATGGTAATAGTAAAGGGTATTAACTTGTTAGAAACAGACACCTATAATCTACTGTTAACAACACGATATGCCTCATTTGTTGCGAGCTTACCTAAGATCAATTTTGATGAAAAAGTACTTGGTATTGGAAACTTATTCTCTGCACTTTTTACTGCAGGTTTAGTCAGAAACATACGACCACTAGAGTCTTTTCGTCATGCGTTAAATGCCGCTTACGGTGTCCTAGAAATAACCAATGAACAAGGTAAATATGAGCTTCAAATTATCGATGCACAATATGAGTTTGTAGAGCCAACTCATGAGTTCGAAGTATTAAAATTAAGTAGATAACTAGGGCGTGTTGATCTTTCGAGCTGATTTTGGGGTTATGACTCCAATCTGTTGATTAATAGTAAAACTCTCGTTCAATAAAAGTACCGATGACCTTATCGTGCATTTCTTCTGAACTGGAGAAACCGATAGTTTTTCGAACGAGTCGCTTTAAGCGAGTTCTCAGGGGGAGGTTGGTTCGTTCTATCCTTTGCGTATACCGCTTACCGATGATGTGTGTTTCTCTCGGTAAGTTCGCTGAATAAACGCGGTAGTCACCTGTACAATAAAAGGGAATGGTAAATTTTGATAGAAGACGTTGTTGTTTATTAAATACCTCAGTGTCTCTTTTACCAAAAGCGTGGGCAATGATGCATTTATATCTAGGCTCCCAAGCATACCAAAGCCAACGTTGATTTGTTTTATTACCGACAAACGACCACTGCTCATCGACCTCGCATATCAACTCAATGTTCGCGATATCAAAAGGGCAGGGCGCGAGCATACTTTGATTGATTTATAACCCAAAGAAGATTCGAGCCCGATAATCATCGTTCCAACCCGCTTT
>NZ_CANLBV010000201.1 GCF_947488985.1 uncultured Vibrio sp. | reverse complement strand
ATTTCACTCACGGCCATTGAGTCAGCAAACTTCACTTGTGCCGGTGGGGTGGTTTTAAGATCACGTTTAGTCAGCTGGTAAACCACATCAATGGATGTTGCGTGAGGGTTAGTGATTTCAAGCTCTTTAAAACTTGCAATGTCTAACGTATCACCTGCATCAACGCGAATTCGTTCGCCGTTATCACTGCTGACATAAAGGTACTCTTGAGACTCACGGACAATCAGCCACTTATCAGAGCCAACACCAAAGCGTTTTATCTCATTAGCCAGTAGGGTTAGCTTCTTCATTTCGCCCCCTTAAAGGCCATTGCGACCATTCCCACGGCAGCGGCCACTGCGACCGCAATCGCAACTTTTGACATCTCGCCAGCACTGCCGGTTTGACTTCGTGACGCGGTGTTTTCAGCCATCAATAAAGCAGCACGGGCGTTCTCTCCCGACTGCATCGCCATTGATTTGACTGCGGACGTGGTATCTGCGCTGTTCTGTCGCATGTTGTCCATAGCCGCTTGGCTGATTTGACTATTTTCTTCAAGAGAATAACGCCCAAAATCGAGTGCCTTTGACAGCGACTCTTGATTCGACTCAAGAGCCGATTTTGTCACGCTCTCATTAGATTGAATGGCTTCTTTGCTGACGTTCTCATTTGTTGCGAGAGCATCACGCCCAAAGTCGAAAGACGCATCCAACGCTTTCTCATTTGACGTGAGAGCATCACGGCCAAAGCTGAACGATTCATCGAGAGCATCACGGCCAAAGTCGAAAGAGGCATCCAACGCTTTCTCGTTCGACTTGAGTGCATCTGAACCCAATTGAGCCGCTTCTTTAATGGCTGTGCTGTTGCTCTGCATGGCACTTTGAGCGATTTCTGACGCGGCTTTTACTGAGCCGTGATCAGTCATCGAAATATTGCCAATATTGCCATTCACACCAGAGATAACCACACCAAGGTTATCGCCACTAATGGCACTGGTGCCGTTCGTGTTGGTTGTGTTTGTTGTGTTCGAACTTGAACTACTGCCACCGCCACCCATTAGCATCCCTCCAATGTGAGTGATAAGACCGATTCATGATCCGTCTTACCTGAAACCACGAAACCAAACGATTTAAGAATGCGTTCCATACCACGGCGGACTGTGTGGTATTTGATTGCGCGATAACCTTGAGACTTCACAGCGTCAATAATGCAAGGTGCTGCTTTAACTAGCCCTTTGCCCGTCATCGCTAGAATCAAATAATCATTGGATTCGGTAACGAGGCCAACGAATCGAACGGATACGCCATGCTCACGGCTGAATAGGTGGTACATGCTGGCTCGTTTGTTTCTTACTGCGTCACAGCAAAAATCAAACTCGACCTTGGCATGTTCAACGCCATTAAACGCCCGTTTAATTAAGTTAAACTGAGCGGATAAATCAGAACGGTTAGGTTTAATTAACATGAATTTCATTTTTTAAACGCCACCCACGCTATGCCTAAAACCAATAGAACCCAAGGTAGAGTTTGTGTCGTACTGCCCCCAAAATTAATAGAGCCATTACTAATGCCGCCCACATTGGTTGTTCCTGACACGCCACTAGGACCCGCCGCACCACCACCGGCATTGATAGGCATAGAACCGCCAGCGCTTAAACCGCCACCGATACCTGGTATCATTTGCCCCCCTTAATGACTCGATAAGCCACATAACAGCCGCCACTTACTGCGGCGACTTTCAATAATTTCGTTGCACCGGTGCCAGACCAAAATCCAGCACCAAACCCAACGCCACCTGCTACCAAAGGAAGAAGCACAATTAACGGCATGCTTCCCCCTTATTTTTTCACTGCTAT
>NZ_CANLBV010000200.1 GCF_947488985.1 uncultured Vibrio sp. | reverse complement strand
CGCTGGCATTCATGTTGATGTGGCTACCGATGTATTGTTGAACGCGAAATGTACAGCAAAGATCAACACGCCCTAACACCCGCTTAAGTGGCGAATGAATGAGTGTCAAAATTTGAGCAAAGCGAAAATGGCACGCGTTTATGAGTCCGTCTTGAAGCGTTTGTTAGCTGTACTTTTCCATGACAAAGTTTCTCAGAATTTGCCCTCGAATTTCGACCTCTTGTGCTTTAGCTACTTCAAAACCAAAGTGCTCGTAAAATGGCTTGGCCGTAATGCTAACTTCTGAGTAAAACCGATTAATACCCTGCTCTTTACCAATATCTATTACATAGTTCATTAGAGCTTTACCTACGCCCTGACCTTGATAATTGTGATGGCAGAAGAAATGATCAATCAAGCCATTAGCTTGCAAATCTGTATACCCAACGATAATTCCATCAAGCTCAGCGACAAAAGGAGATAAACCTTTCATTCGCCTTTTCCAAACAGCCAGATCAAAATGCTCTGGAGCCCAAGCAACCACTTGCTCTTGAGTATAATCACGGATGTTTATGTTACGAATGGTGTGATAATGGATGTCCCACAAAGCCTGCACATCAGCTTCAACGTACTGCCTAATTTTTATCATAAAACTTACCTCGTGTGGGTACAGCAACGCCGCATTAAGGTGTGAGCGACGCTTGGCTGTACTTGAGCGAAGCGAAAACGCCAAGCGTTGCGAATCACTCTTAAATGCTTGTATGGCCTAATGCCCTGCAACATTAACTAAAGGTCTATTCGCCATAGAAAATAGATCTTCGTAACGCCCATTCTTTAAACCCACTCGAAGGTTTGGAATGGTTTCGAACGTTGTAGGCTCGGGTAATTCGAACTTCAAACCGTACGTTACAGTCAACTGGCTTGGAGCAACAATAGAGTCCCAAAGCCTTTTACCATCTTGATTCCCTAATTTACCGTATGTACTTACTCTAACATGAGCTTTTTCGCCAGTGATTACGTAAGTACTTCCAGTATCTATGGATACTAGCTGGTCTTTATCAGAAATATTCTTTAAATTGACATAGCAGTACATTACACGACCGGACTGCACACATTTATCTGACCAAGCTACTAGAGTCCCATTTGAGCTAACAAAATTTGTTTTTTCGGCAGTGTAATAGTCATCTTCCGGTAGAAAGAAAGTATAAATTGGGTCCTTGTACCATGTCCCAGAAAGGAACACGCCAATGACCACTAAAGAAGATCCCATATAAGCCAGGTACTTAGTCAACTTGGTCGCATTTAAATTCTTGCATAGATAAAACAGCAAAATACTCACAGCAATACCGATGAGTATTGCTGGAAAATAGCGACTCCAATGTACAGACGATATGGGAATTTCTGTTATCTTCGAGACATCACCTGACATAAACGAGTCTAAGAACTTAGTTATAAAATAGCCTACTACTAAGTTTAAAACACCTAATAGCGGAACTAGAATCCACGATTTTACTTTTTCCATTTGACTGTATCGACCTCCATGAAATCATTTATATGGTGAAACGTAATGCTACCCAAACATGAAAATCAAATATACAACTAATCACTCAAAATGAGGGAAAATTAAGTAGTAGGCTAACGAGCTTGTAGGATTTCTCCCTTACCCGTTCTCAATTCTGATCCTACCGACATTTCATCATGATATGACCTTGAACGCACTAACTCCTTGTGATCTAATCTTAATTATTCGTCACGAGACACGGTTATGCCTAACTTCAAAACCGATTACTCCAATCAAAACATGTTTGTCCCTGTCATCATTGACGAGCAGCTCATCCCTGGCACCATCGAGTATGCGATATCTCATATCGTCGATAA
>NZ_CANLBV010000199.1 GCF_947488985.1 uncultured Vibrio sp. | reverse complement strand
TATAAGTTTAGCGGATGTTTGACAACCGGGGGAATCCATGTAGCCCTGTTAAGGTGTGAGCAACGCAATACCGAAGCTTCCGCATACAACCTTAAACACAAAACGCAACGCATAGCAAAAATGCCAAGCGTTGCGAATCACTCTTAAACAGTTTGTTATGCCTATGACACCTTGCACTTATCACTTGCAATATTTTGGTTTGCCGTAGAGTTGGCTTTCATTAATATCTCATGGTCTTTGATTTTGACTTCGTAACTACGCAGAAGACCACTCTCACATAACAAACGGTTTTGAGGCAAAGGAATATCAGAATACAAATAACTACGAATTGAAAACCCGCCAAGCACAAATGTGGTATAGCCACATATATCTGATGTTGTGGTTTTTGGATTGATAATAACCCTTTTACGAGACCGCCTTTCCTTTGCATCGGGCATAGCATCACTCATAACCCTCTCAAAAGTACATGGGTATTCATTCGAGCGCATTGCGGTAAGAGATAGTAAACTGACCCTAAGTTTTTCCTCTTGCTGAGGATGTAACGAAACACCGCTATAAAAATCTAGTTTAGAGACAGAAGCACGCCACAATAGTGACATTTGAAATAGCTTTAACTTTTCATAGTTAACACCAGACAATTCGAGATGATCGCTAAATTGAGTTACTCTGACACCAACATTCTTTGGATTGTGGAGCAGTAACTCTGCAGCGTATTTTTCAAAATTTACTGAAAATTTCTGCTCACATTCTCCGCAAAGCATTTTTTCCGAGTAAGTCTCTTGCCCCCAATAATTAGCATCCCGAGTAATTACAATATGCCGACCATCAACTTGTTCTTTTTTTACATATTGAAAGAAAGCATCAGGAATGATGTGCGATTTCCTTAGATCTCTGTCTTTTAAGCACAGTTTACATGTTTCCATACACTAACCTCCAACAGTAGGCATAACGCCCGCTTAAGTGGTGAGCAACGCACCACCAAACTTAAACCATTGTGCCATAAACACTAAAGTCAAAAAGTGAGATGAAGCCGCGCTGCGTTGGGAATCCGCCTTAAAGCGTTTGTTATAGCTCTGCGATGTGCGACAGAGTTTCTGGATGACGCTGTACCAATTTTAGAAGAGTAACAGCTTGCCCATTTGGTGCGCTGCGCCCCTGCTCCCAGTTTTCCAATGTACGTGATGATGTATGCAGTAAACGAGCAAATACACCACGAGACATATTAAACTGCTCACGAATACTAACAATTTCATCAGGTGAGATATCTAGCTCACTGATGTCATTAACTTGATGAGTTTTCAGAGTCACTTTACCCTCTGAATGCTCCTTAGCTTCAACAAGTGCAGAACTCAGCTCTGCAAATAGGTCACGATTGCTCATTGCGCCACGCCTCCATAAAAGCCTTTAACTGTTTCTTTTGATCTGCGGTTAAGTCTGACATTTCATTTTTGCCGTAAATAGTCAGCAAATAGAAACGACGCTTTTCATCGAGGAAGTAATAGATAACACGTGAACCACCACGCTTTCCCTTACCTTTACTCGCTACTCGAATCTTCCGTAAACCACCAGTACCTTGAATTACGTCACCTTGCTTCGGGTTCGACATAAGTTCAGCTTGGAACAATCGAAACTCCTCATCACTGAGGTAATCATTTCGGTACTTTTCAAATATGGTTGATTCAACAAATACACTTTTCATAAGCAAAGTGTACGCAAGTAACGTACGAATAGCAAACTATACGTGAATAGCGTAGCTATTGGATTTAGGAGTGCGGATCTGACCAGAGCTATAACGAATGACATGGATTCCCCCTCCCGAGGATCTGCCACACTTATGTGGTACTTAAATGCACCGGAGGCACCATGT
>NZ_CANLBV010000198.1 GCF_947488985.1 uncultured Vibrio sp. | reverse complement strand
GCGTTGAGTTGCGCATTGGGCAGCGTATTGACGCTCGCTACCCCAATCACCTCTTCGCCATTTTTGACGCCTATGACATAGGGTTGTATTTTCGACTGAGCGCCAATGTAACTCACGCCTCCCACCGAGATAGCACTCACCATCAAAGAGAAAAACGCAAATAATTTCCAGTTGTGCGCTTGTTTGATGACACTGCCAAGGCGTTCATCCCACTCCTCTCTCGCTCGCTGGTACAAAATAGAGTGATCCTCTCGATCCTCTTTTGACATAATGGCCTCACTTTATGGTTATCGTTTTAAGTTGTTTCGGGGCTGATTGCGCTGCGCTTGCAAACGCTCTTTCAGTTGTTGATGCGACGACGCGGGTTTGACAGGCGGTGGAGAGGCGGAAAACGGTTTCATGCTTTCCGCCATTTTGGCGTGCCCGCCTTTGACTTTCGGCGCCATTTTCCCGCTTTGCGTCATTTGGCTAAAAGCGCGCCCCACTGGGCTTTGAGAGGCCATCGCTTGCATCACTGCGACCCCCATTTTTCCGGTCCCACCCGCCACTTTGCCCGCCACTGCGCCTGCCGTTTTCATATTCGGCGATAGACTGCTCAACGCCTTTTGACCCATTTGAGACCCCATCAGTGACTGACCGATGCCCCCGCCCCCCGCTTTCATCACCGAAGCGGCGGCTAAACCTAACCCTGCGGTTGCCCCAGCGGCGGCAGCGGCGCTGCCCACCGCTTTGCCCGTATCAAAGCTAAAGCGTCCCGTTGTCAGGCTTGAGGCCATATTAGGCACGGTTGAAACTAAGGCGTAATAGATGATGACCATCACCACCATCATCAAATAATCCGCTAATCCATCCGTCCCTCTATCAATCAAGGCGAGAAAGACATCATTACCAATGATGACCACAATTTGCATGATGAAGATTTGCACCGACATGCCCAGTACGGTGGTGAAATAGTTTATCGCATGATCTCGCGTCCAGTGACTGCCTAAAAAGCCCATCATCACCACTCCGGCGTTTAAGATGACGTAAGAGCCGACAATCAAGATGGTCAATTGCGCGGCAATCATTGCCATCACCACCAAAACAATCAACGCGCACAGACCCATAATGATGTACTGACCGACACTCCAACCCGAGATGGAGTCCCAGACACGCTGCGCCAACACCAGACCCAACTCAACGATGTTCGACGGGGTTAAGGCGTCCGCCCCGCCCGACAAGCGGGTCGCGACCTCTTGCAATGAATTTAAGAGCGTCCACGCCAAAGGCGCGGCATTATTGAGTAAGAACAGAGAAAAGCCGACGGTAATCACACGCTCAAACAGGTCAGCCACAAATTCATCCAACCCTTTTTGAGCCATCCAAAACTGAATGCTTGACCATGTAAAACTGAGTATGACCAACAACCAAAACAGCCCCGTGACAGCTTCGGTTATGATGGGTTGCCACGTCGCCGTGGTCGCCTTAAATTGCTCCAGCACGGTATCTAGCGAGTTGTTGTTCGCAAGGGCGGGCTGACTAAAGACCCATCCCCCCAAGGCGCTCATGCGCCCGATATGCCGTTTAATCCACCTCATGAGTGTGAGCCTCCCAAATCGTGCGCGTTTGATAAGCTTGAGCCTTCGCATCAAAGCCATCGACCTCAACCAATTCCAGCACCTGCCGTTGCCCTTGAGCATTGCGCCCCATGAACACCAGAGCGTGTACACTGCTGCCAATCAGAGCGTGATTTAAGTGCGGTGAAGCTTCGCTCACGCACTGCTCAAGACGTGATAAGCCTTGTAAAGCCGAATCCGCATGGATGGTCGCCACCCCACCCGAGTGCCCCGTATTCCATGCTTTTAATAGCTCCAAAGCTTCTCCACCTCGCACTTCACCCACGATGATACGGTCAGGCCGATA
>NZ_CANLBV010000197.1 GCF_947488985.1 uncultured Vibrio sp. | reverse complement strand
GTTTGGCGACTAAACCATATCACTTACTACCGTTTTTGTTTTTAGTTCCCGCTAATCCGCGATGAACCTTTTTTATTAAAAGATTTGCCACCAGCTCGAATCAGGCTGTATCACGACCAACTCTGCTTTCTTCCCTGTAATTGTTAACTCTAATGTTTGCTCCGGATCAGAAGGCATCATCAATACGGTTTTGGTCGTGCTGTTCTGGTAATCTGCGAATTCGACCAATGCTGCAATGTATTGAGTGTTCTTATTGATATCTAACGTCAGTTTTTGTTCTGAGCTCGGCAATACAATCGGTAAGACTTGTTTTGAAACTAGGTTGGCTGCCAATAACTGCAAGTCATTGTTGTATAAATCAATAAATGGCAGCTGCTTGAAAAGTTGTTTATCCGTGAGTTGATAAAGCCTAACCACTACAGGATTGGCTTGGTCGTCATTGTATTGGTTGACGGTCGCATCGGCTTTAACGGTCAGTGAGTACTGGGTGACAACGGCAACGGGCTCGGATGATGAACATGCCGTTACCAATACACAAAGTGACAACAGTATCAGGCGTTTCATTCTCGTTCCTCACCATGCTTTTGCATATTCTCCATAAATAACGCTTTGAATTGACGTCTGAAATCCCCGTTGTCTTGCCGGTGTTGAAAATGCTTTCTGTAGATCTTCCAATATTTTTTATCTTTATTGGTAAAAATACCGCTACTTACGTACTCACTAAACTGATTCTCAAGTTGCTTTGGTGCAAACTCATTTAAGAACTGATCAACCGTCTGTTCTAACGCGTCGAACAGTGCTTTTTGTTGCAGTTGTGGATTCTGTAAGTACTGTTGGTTTTTCTCGGTTAACGTAATGAGCTTGTCGATCGACTCTTCTATACGCGTATTGTTATCAACATTAACGGGTAAGTACTCTAGTTCAGCAGAAGAGAGGGCGTTGTTATCGCCATGAGCAATTTCGTCCACTTCAATGTTGGGTATCACTTTGTCTTCGTCTAAATCTTCAAAAGGGTCGGATGAAAAGGGGTCGTCACTCAATACGTTCTTCGAAGAGAAGTTTGAGGCTTTCTTAACGGTTGCGACTTGTGGTGCGTCATCTAAAAAGTCTGTGTCGCTGTCGTCCAGCTTTAAGTTGAAAGGTTCTATAAAAGTATCATCCTGTGTGATGTTATTGGTCACGATCACTTTTGGGTCACTTAATAGGCTCACTAACAGTGTGTAACCGCCCAGTTTGATGATGTCACCATCGGTAATGACGTACTCTTTCTCTTTTGCCAGTGACTTGTCGTTCAACGAAACGCCGTTGTTACTGGTGTCTTTAATCACGTAACCTTGATCTGTCGGGTAGAGCTGGCAGTGAGTTCTAGAGATCCATTTGGTTTGGTCTGGTAGCGCAATATCACATGACGGTGAACGACCCAAGCTTCCGCCACTTTCGGGCAGATACGTCACTCTAGAGGAAACCACCTCTTCAGCAGGTACAGAAATCATGTGGACACTGATCGACAATGGCTACTCCTTGCACTTGGATATGGCTGAGTTAAAACTGTCTAAGAAACCTGAGTAGGTGTTAAGGAATCGATTCGAAAAGTAGACTCCCATATCCTTGGTATCTAGGTTCGTAGAATTGAAGTAATCAAGTGGTAAAGAGGCTTTATCCAGTTCTCTTTTAAACACCAACTCATCTTCTAAAACAACATCAATTTCCCTTTGTTTTAAAAGCCTTAGTAATACTTTAGCATCTCGAGGCTGCTTAACGACGTTAAATCCATTACGTTTTAGCCAAAACCATTTGTTTGAGCCAAATTTGGCAGAAAAGTTGAGATTTAGCTTGGTTTTGTTGCTTAATTCAGATAGAAGACATGCCTGGTCCATAGTTGCCTAATTCTTAAACAATGCACTGAGTTT
>NZ_CANLBV010000196.1 GCF_947488985.1 uncultured Vibrio sp. | reverse complement strand
GCTGGCATTCATGTTGATGTGGCTACCGATGTATTGTTGAACACGGAATGTACAGCAAAGATCAACACGCCCTAGTTGAACCATATAAAAAGAAATTGAACGAGTGAGAAAATAAACTATATCAATTAGTTAAGTTTCTCACTCTTTTTTATATATGTATAAATAAAGCATATAAAAACCAAATCACATCTAAACAGTAGTGTAAATAGCATAAGTCACACCTCAAGAACCAAGACTGTGCAACTAGGCTATGTGCAGTTTCTACAACGATGTACGTAAGTCGTGACAAGGTGGTCGATTCTAGGAATATGGTAATGCAGGCTCGTATGTCTACTGTGCTATTACCATACCAACTTCATGCAAGTGGGTAATTATGTCCGGTGCCTTTCCTTTCAAAAAAGGGTTAATGGCGCTGGGAATCTTCTATCATGGCGTGGAGTTTTTCATTTTCTATTACGCCTTTTGGTGCGATAAATACCAAGCGGCTTAAACGCTCACCAGTCTCTGGCCAAACGTATCCCACGGTTAATGAAGCTCGCTGACCTGTGCACTGAAACACGCATTGACGGTCGGTGCGCTCCTGCAGGTTCAAAATGCCTTTCATGCGGTAAATGGTGAGGGACAAATGCTCAAGAAGTGGATACAGCTTTTCGATAGAAAGCTGCTCATTCGTCTCATAGCTAAAGGTCTCAAAGTTGTGCCTCATCTGATTTGAGGGCTCGGAGCTGTCCTCAGGCATAGCCACAAAGTGACGCTCAATGTCTTGGTCCATATCGAAGATTATTGGCAGATCCACCTGACCAAACTTCACATTGACTCGCTTAGCCACGGCGTTGTATTGCTGACACCACTGATGCACTTTTTCTACTTGCTCAGGCGAGGCTAAATCAGTTTTGTTGACCAAGATGGTATCGGCCACCATCACCTGCTGAACAGCCAACTCTTGCATCGTATCTTCTAAATTCAGTACGCTTTCTGCATCTATGGTTGTCACAATCGCATTAATCGGTGCATAAGGTTTCAACTCTGGGTCTTCAAACTTTCGCGCCACATCTAAGGGCTCAGAAATGCCCGACGTTTCGACCACGATATGATCTGGTCTATCTTCTTCCATTGCAATAATGCGAGAAACGGCCACTACTAGCCCTTCAGCCAAGCTACAACAGATACAGCCATTTTCCAGCTGCATTACTGACTCATCTTGAGACTTTACCAAATCGGCATCTATGTTAACCGAGCCAAAGTCGTTAACGATAACGGCAATCTTAAGGTTGTCTTTATTCGAGAGAATATGATTGAGAAGTGTGGTTTTACCCGCGCCCAAAAAGCCCGAAAGAATGGTTACAGGAATCGGCTTAAGTGTCATTGCTGCCTCTAAAAATTACTATTTCTTTACCTGGTTTAAATGAAATGGGTTGGCGCTACACCAACCCAAAACATAGACTAGATGTTGCGCACAGCTTGGCCTGGCAACACACCTTCTACTCGCTCACCTTGTTCAATAATAGGTGTACCGTTCACCAACACATAGTCATGCCCGGTTGAGGTTTGACGCGGGTTTACAAACGTTGCGTTGTCCCTAATTGTGTCTAAATTAAACACCGTTATGTCGGCGTCACAGCCCACTTGAATGCGGCCTTTTTTACGCAATTGTGGCGCGCCACTCTCAACAATTTTTGCTGGAATCAAGGTACACTTCTCAATCGCTTCCATCACACTTATGGTGTTCTTTTCTCGAACCCAGCGAGCGAATAAGCGCGAAAAGTTACCCGCAGAGCGAGGATGGGCAAATACGTCGTCAGGAAGAGGCCAAACATCATCGTTTAGTACGCTGCCATCTGGTGATCTGCTCCAGTCAGACTGGACACCGTATTAAGCGACATATTGTTTTTCAAAGTTGACTGGGCTTACATACCCAAGAGCACTGTGCCTTCTTGTTCGATTATAATCAACTTCAATGTATTCAAAAAGCGCTTG
>NZ_CANLBV010000195.1 GCF_947488985.1 uncultured Vibrio sp. | reverse complement strand
AATGACAGATACCGCCTTAGTTGGCGGTATCTGTGTTGATATTAGAAAGTCAATGAGTCGGTTCGTAGACGCTTACCTTTAATTTAACGTTGGTCGATGATACTCATATTTATATTGGTGACTACGTAATGATAGGCCCCAATGTGACTATCGCCACAGCGGGACACCCAATCGAACCAAGTTTAAGAAAGAAAGCTGCGCAATTTAATATCCCCGTGATTATTGGTAATAATGTTTGGTTAGGTGCTAACTCTGTAATTTTACCGGGTGTAACCGTTGGAGAGAATACGGTGATTGGTGCAGGTAGTATCGTGACTAAAGATATACCAGCTAATGTTGTAGCAGTTGGTAATCCATGTCTTGTTCTTAGGGAGATCAGCGAGCATGACAAAGAGTTCTATTATAAGACCCGCAGAATAAATGATACAGCACCCTAACAAGACGCTCAACCAGCCCCCCCCCAGCTACAAGCTTAACCGGGGGGAGGTTAAAATGGCGATTCAAGTTGAATCAAAATTGGAGACTTATATTATTGAGATTTGTTTAGTCTTCTGAATAAGCCAGTTTGCCAGCGACATAAGTGGCATGAACATTTCGGTCATCTCCTAGCATCATTAGAGCAAAAAGCTTGTCTTCTAAGTCGGTCGAGTGTTTATGACGCAGTTTTTGCAAATCTGTACTCGCCCAATTAAGCACCACAAAATCCGCTTCTTTACCTGTCTCAAAGTTACCCACTTTATCTTCGATACTGAGTGACTCAGCACCGCCCAATGTCGCAAGATACAATCCTTTAAATACTGATAGCTTCTGTCCTTGTAGCTGCATGATTTTATACGCTTCACTGAGCGACTCTAGCTGATTGAAGCTAGTGCCTGCGCCAACATCGGTGCCAAGACCGACACGTACACCTTTTTGTTCTGCGGTTTGCAGATCAAACAACCCGCTGCCCAGAAATAAGTTGGACGTCGGACAAAATGAGATAACAGAGTCAGTACGTTTAAATGAATCCCATTCTTTGTCTGTTAAATGCACCGCATGAGCGAAAATAGAGCGATCGCCTGCCAAGCCATAGTGCTCATAGGTATCAAAATAACCTTCACGATCAGGGAATAATGATTTCACCCACTCGATTTCATTTTTGTTTTCAGAGATATGTGTGTGGACGTAGACATCAGGGTACTCAGCTTTAAGCTTGCCAGCAGCAGCCAGTTGCTCTGGTGATGACGTTGGAGCAAATCTTGGGGTAATGGCATAACGCAAGCGCTGAAAGTTGTGCCACTTTTCAATCAAAGACTTACTATCTGCATAGCTAGATTCTGGGGTGTCGAGTAGGTATTCAGGGGCATTTCTGTCCATCATCACTTTGCCCGCAATGATACGCATGTCAATTTTAAGCGCTTCTTCAAACAAGGCGTCTACAGACTGGGGATGTACAGTACCAAACACCAACGCGCTGGTGGTGCCATTCTTCAGTAGTTCATTGATAAAGAATTGAGAGATTTTTTGTGAATGTGTGGCGTCTTCAAACTCTTTTTCTGTGGGAAAGGTATAGGTTTCTAGCCACTCTAACAACTGTTCACCGTAGGCGGCGATCATTTGGGTTTGAGGATAGTGGATGTGGGTGTCGATAAAGCCAGGTACAACCAGCTTACCGCGATGATCGATAATCTCGGTGTGTTGAGTTGCATCTGACTCGGTAAAAGCCTTAACGGATCTAACATGTCCATTTTCAATGACTAGCAAGCCATCATCAAAGTATTGATAAGCGTCAGTAACATCCGTTGTCTTGGCTGGATCTTGCGTAAAGTGCAAAATGCTAGAGCGTATCACGGTGGTTTCCGCTAGTACGGAAGAAGAGAACAGAAAGGTATAGATCAAAGACAGCAGGATGGATATTTTATTCATTAGGGCGTGTTGATCTTTCGTGAGTGTTTTTTGAATAGCATGGTAAAGAGTTATAATTTGCTTTGCCAAAAGTAAAA
>NZ_CANLBV010000194.1 GCF_947488985.1 uncultured Vibrio sp. | reverse complement strand
AACTCGTTACGCAGTGTTTCCCATAGCCCCATTACAAGCGGTACAACCGTGCCAATTAGGCCACCATATTGCACACCCGCTTCAGTAACGGTTGCTGTGAGTAGTTCAGGGTGACCCGATACCAAGGCTACGCCAGCTCCCAATAGGGCGATCCCTTTTTGGGTGGATGGTTGCTCTAGGTCGATACTGAGCTTGTCTTTCAGAAAGGTTTTCATAGTAATTTATGTCCTTTTAAATACTTGATTGCGTAGGCGGCGAGAACGCCACCTACAACGGTTATTGCGATTCGTTTGGCATCGTCTTTTGTCATGCCATTTCAACCCCTTTTCGTGCCATATCCAACGCGTAGTACGATCCTACCTCCATGCGTGACATAGCATGAAGTAAGACTGCGAGTTGTTCCGAGGTGGTGACGTCTACCATTTCGTTAGCATCGATGTCAGTCCACTTACTGACGTTGATCACGTAGTTTGAGGTGTCGTTTTCATGGCTAGGTGCAAAGCGGTTAATCATCTGGCTCAAGGTGCGATAGCCTTGACGGTGGTAACTTCTTAGCACTCGTGCACCGGCACGAAAGCCGAATGCAGGGTTTGTGAAAATGACGAAACGTCCATCAGAGCCGCGCTGGCCTTCCCAATCGTTAACCGCGTTATACTCGATATTCACGGGGTTGTTGTTGCGAACCCCACGCGGTAAGGTTTTTTGATAATTCATGTAGGCAAGCCCCCCAATTATGCAGACGCTTGCGGCAATGATGGTTTTTGAGGCCATACCACATCTTCCGGATTTGTGTAGGTTTGAGGGACATCGCGTAGAGCTTGGCGATATTGGCGGAATGGTGTTTCGTCGACACCTTTATCAAGGGCGGTATTCACCAAGTGATCAGCTTCAACCATTAGGCGATCGCGCTTTTCGATATGTTCAACCCATTCTTCTGCGACAAGGCCGCGTCTTGTTACAATTAACATGGTCATTATGCTTACCCTTATGCGTGCAATTGGTTAATTTTTCGATAGGTGTTGTTTTTTTCGTTGTACAGCTCACCGTGTCGTTTTGACAAAGGCCAATGGCCGACGCAAGTGGTCGGTAAGGCCAAATAAATCACATCACCGACAGAAACATTTTCCAAATTTATATCCTTGTGGCTGTAACTATGTGGGTTGCCAGTGTAATGACTTACATGCTGTTTCCAGTCACTTGTACCTCCTGCATCAAAGACGGCAACAGTGGTAGTTCCTTCCACCTTGGTATACGCCATGAAAGAGGCCGCAGGATAATGCTTCACATGTTGGTCGGGGATAGTAAAGTCATAACCATTCAGTGCCATAAAGTCCAAATCTAAAATAGTCAGTTTTAAGATGTTGAAGTTTAGAGACATATTTGTAGTACTTCGTCCCACACCCATGAAGTCCAACAATTCTTTTGCAATTGGGTCCCGCAGTTCTGGGTCGCCTGAACCCACCCAAATCATTTCAGCCTTAATACTGTCATTTCGTCCTGTATTTACCCCCATGCCTAAAGGAAAAACATTTTCGACTCCGTGTCTGTTAGTTGACAGCGAATTGATGTCATAAAAATCATGATTATAGTTTTGTGCCGTAAAGCCCATTTCGCTACGCACTGTTTCAGTATCCACACGGCCAATCGCTGCTAGAGCTTCGTTGTCTACTTGGCTTTTCTTTGCTGCCCACTCACTATTTACATCTGCGATAAGTGAAGCAAACGCTGTTTCCATCGCACGAATAGCACCGCCCTTGATGCTGTCTAGTAGGTTTCGGGCTTCGGTCACCAATTGGCCGATTGCCGTAAAATCACTCATTGAGTTCTTTCTCCATTTCTTCCGCTACGACCTGTAGGCGAGGGAGCGTATTGGCTGCCACACTGTCCGCCAGTTCGTGAACGTCATTATCTGAATCGAAAGCGTGACGTTGTAATGAAACCACCGCCGCACTTAATGCCACCTGATTGCTGTAAACGCCTTGCATCATTTCCAATGCGTCTACTTGTTCAGGCTGTAG
>NZ_CANLBV010000193.1 GCF_947488985.1 uncultured Vibrio sp. | reverse complement strand
ACTTCGCCAGTACCGTCCCAAGTACCACTATCACCAAACGTGTAACGCTCCGTTTTTACTTCATAGCGCGCTGTTTGTGTCTCGGCTGCGACTCTTTTTGCACGTTTGGAACGCTTGGCTTTGCTTTTGGTCTTGCCGTCATTCATCAATTGAGAAACTTCTTCGTGACTCAGTCCAGTCTTTTCCATGATGCTTTTTAGCATCCCTTTCGCTTCTTCTTGCGCAGCTATTTTTTCTGATTCCGTCTTTTCTCGTTGCTCGATGTACTCACCTAACTTTTCGGAAATGACTTTTAAATGACTCACCCCGGTTTCTTTAAACGTTTGTTGGATGCGCTTCTTGTTGGCAAAAATTGTGAGTAACTGCTCTGTTAGCGATACATCAGTGTTCATGTTGGTTTCCTTCTTCATTGAAATTGATAAGACCAAAGCACATTCCATAGTCGATAAGGCACTCCATCATGGGCTTTGGCATTTGCTCTTGTGAAATCTTGTATCGGTGCGGACGTTCCCAATCTTCACGTTTGTAGTAAAGGCGACGAGTTAAATTGTTCTTATCAATTGTCACGCCGTGGAAGTAGGGAGGAACGCCTTGGTCGTGATAGATGTTTCTTTCCTCTTCAGAGGTGCTAGTTAAAAGTCGATTAAAGTAACGACAGGTAAGAGCAAATCTCTTTTGATTGGCTAACCCTTTTTCTTCATCACCCGTGAACGCAAAGTTCCCGCCCTTTTCAAGTTTGAAGGTAAAGTCCGTAAAGGTATGAGCTCGCTCAGGCTTTGTGAGTAAGTTGAAGTTAGAGCGAGCTCGGTATATCTGGTTCTTTTCTTTCTCGATATGAATTTCCAGTACACCTTCAAAGTCATTAAACTCTTCATAGGTGTGGCGCATCTGTCCCATGATGAAAGTGTCGCCCACTTTCATCTCTCGGATTCTGGCGCGAAAATACAAAGGCATACGGCAGTAACTTAAAAAGTCATACCCTGCCATTCTTTGATAGACAGTTTGTCGTGATTTATCGCGTTTGGTTTTTTCTTCTTTCCACTCTTGCTCTAGTGCTTCTTCTTCGGATTTTGATAGCTGTATTTCGTTCATGTTGGCCTCTTTGCTTATCATGATATTCATCCACCACACCCTGCTGGGCAGCAATCAATATCAATGCCGTGAGAGCAATATTGATTGTCATCATCCCAATCCGACGCTGAAATGGGTGCATGATTGGGTTGCTCATGTTCGTAGTCATACTTTTTGGCAAGAGCAATTACGTTATCCCTTTCGTTGTTAGGCAGACGTTCTAAAAGCGCATCGACGGATGATTGAAAACGTTGGCTATAGAGCTCATAGCTGAGTCCACAGCCTTGATGAGCCTCTTTGGCTAACTGCTCGATGAGTAATGGGTAATCTGGTTTTTCAATGGTCATGACTCTATCCTTTTGGCATTTCACCCTAAGTCCGATAACATCGGATTTCGTTGGTCAGTTGAGTAAAACAATGGAAGAAAAAATGAGGCTGGACACCACGACTCCGTGGTATTACCGAGCGGGGTTTGTATTAACCCTACTTTTTGTTATTGGGCCTTTGGCTTTGCCGTTAGTCTGGCTGTCTCCAGCTTTGTCTCGTGGAAAAAAAGGCGTGATAACATTAGCTATGGTGGCGTTTACTTGGGTTAGTTACCAAGCTTGGTTAGATATCGCCCCTTTAGTAGACCAAATAATGGAATTACAAGCTTTATGAGTCGAAACCTTAAACACTATCAAGCTCTTGATGCGCTAGTCACTCATGCGCTGCTCGCTCTCTATTGCACCATCAGTCAGCAAGGGGGGTTCTGGACTGTGAAAAGAAGAAATGAGTTGTTGGTCAAAGTCATCAAACCGAAAGTTAAACAACCTCAGTTTGCGACGTGTAAAAATGAAATCAAAACTATGCTCAACATAGGCCGAAATGCAACCGGAAACTTAGAGCGCAAGCTTTGGGATGTGAACCGACTTAACCTTGAGTACAAAGCAAAACTCTCACAAGCCGAT
>NZ_CANLBV010000192.1 GCF_947488985.1 uncultured Vibrio sp. | reverse complement strand
AGGGTCTATCGGATTTTTACATGTTGGTAGGATCATTCAACTGATCTGCCGATTATTGTCTTAACTGATCGGCATTACGCCATAGGCGTCCCTTTTTATTAGTAACTTGCTTAGTACATCATTGGTAGTGTCATTAGACCTACAACTACCGCGATCATTACAAGTCCTTGTCTTTGCGAAGATGAAATCATAACACTACTCCTAAATTTGGTTGCCTCTCGCTATGTTTTTACAATAGCACTACTTATCGGCTTAGGTCAAGCATTGGTTTCGAAAGCTTTAAAAGGATGGGTAAACTAACTTATATTTGGCTTATTAATGTCTTATTTATTGTATTTTATGGGGTGTGTTAATTTTGTTCCTTGTGGTTTTTGTTTGTTCTGTATTGTTGTAAGTCTTTGTTTTTGCGTGTTGATTTTTTTTAATTTGTTTTGTTGATGTTTGTTAAACTGTATTAATAGGCTTTGGAAGTTGCTGGGTGTGATTTGGTTTTGTTTTTACGTTTTAGCCTTGAGTTGTTGGTTGTGTTTGACTATAGGCTTGGGGGGGAAGCTGACAAAGTTGTTATTTTTAATGAAATTGATGGACTTTATAACTCTAGCTTATATTGGTGTTTTAATTTCCCTTTTTATCCTGTTGTTTGGTTTTAAGTTGTTGTTTTTATTTGTTTTTTATATTGTTCTTTTTAATTTTAAAACCTGGTTACGGGCAGTATATGGCGACTTTGCATGGTTTAGGTTGGTTAGAAATGACGGGTTTTATTGACCATGCCCTCTAGCGCCTATTTCTGTGAGTTTTACGAGTAATCGCTCTAGTTTTAACCAAGTAGTGATTTTCGCAGCAGGTATTGTGACGACTTCAATCTAAAGAGGCGCTTTTTCGTGGAAGCGTAATCGAGATCTAATTTTGAGTGGTTTAGTCTTTACATCAACGGGTGTGAGCCTAGACTGGCGACGATGAAAGTAATAGGGCAAATGGTATGTGGAGTTGGTTAGCGGTTTCCTTATCTGGTATAGGAGCAATAGCAGGAACGAAGCATGGACATATCGGTCAGGCCTTATCGTATAAGGTATTAACCTTTGTATTGTTAGCAATTATTGCTTTAACTCAGTCTGTTGTTGCTGATTTTACCTATTGGCTGGTGGCTGGGTTGGTACTCTTTGCAGTGGCCGATGCGCTCCATACCCTGACTCAAAAACGGCCCTTGCACTTTGTTTGTCTATTGGTGGCTCAAGTTTGCTACAGCAAAGCATTCTGGATTCAACTGTCTGGAGAGGTGGTTTGGTGGTTGTTCGCCTTGCTACTTGCAGCGTGTGTGGTCGCTTTCTTTTTACTCCTTCCTCGTCTAGGTCAGTTAGTCTTTCCTGTGGTGATCATGGGCATCATGCTCATCCAATTAGTCTGGGCCTCGGGTGAGGTTTGGTTGCTCGACCCGCAACTGTCGCATGCGTTGGGGTTTGTTGGCTGTAGCGTGTTACTGCCTTCTGCATTGGCTTACGCGTTAAGTTGCTACCGTGGCTCAATCAAAGGGGCTTATTGCTGGGTGATGGGCGGTTACTTTTTGGCGCATGCTATCATTGTCGCCTCTCTTACTCTTTAGGGTAGAGCGTGCTCAATTCTGAGCTACATCAAAGCAGCTTTAATCAAAATCGGTACTCTAGGCTGAATTCATTAAACATGAGATTGAGTTATGACAACCGAAATTCACGCGCACAACGTTTTAAACCTATTGAGTGAAAAACCACTGACTCGCGAAGAGCTGACGCAGGCGCTCGCTCAACAATATGGCGCAGAAGCTCGCTTCCACACGTGTAAGCTAAACGGTTTGGATTTAGATGGCCTATTGACGTTTTTCCTGAAGATGGAAAAAGTTGTGGTTGTTGAAAACAAGCTGTGCACCAATCGTGAGCGTGTGTGCAATCACTGATCTTGAATAAGCATTGGTTTTGGTCATTTTTGGCTGTTAAATATTTGGCGAGTGGATACGCTATGTTCGGCTCCACTCCTATCATTCTCTCCCTTCAAAAGCATTCTATAAATACTCGCCTTTATTACGTAAATTACTAGGGCGTGTTGATCTTTCGTGGTTAAATTTTGTTCGAGATAAAAGCGTTTTAATCGCGGCGAGGGGGAAGTA
>NZ_CANLBV010000191.1 GCF_947488985.1 uncultured Vibrio sp. | reverse complement strand
GAGTACCTTTAACGATCAAAGTTAAAGGTTACGACGTTTATTGAAAGGATTGAATGAGTCGATTTAAAGACGCTTACTTTTGATCGCAGAATAAAAGGCAATTTCGTTCTGATAACTTTACTTTGATGTAGGTTTCATCCATACGCCACGAGTCAGACACCGGCTTTTTTCTACACCTAGCTCTATGCTCTAATACTGGTGTAAATTTGATAACCCAACGATTGATAGTAGCGTGATCAACAATGACTCCACGCTCTAATTGTATCTCTTCGATTTCACGATAACTGAGCTTATAGGCGAGATAATAACGTGCGGTTTCGAGAATAACTTCTGAGGGAAAGTGGCAACCTTTAAACATTAAGAATCAGTATCATGAGTGGAAATTAAGCGAATCTTACCTAAAACGTTCAAAGTTTGCGACAGAACCGAATTACGCAACAAAGCCGAAAAGAGTAGATCATCGACACTTTCGATACAAATGTCGATGATCTACTCTATATAATAAATTGGGTCCTTAAAACGTTAAAGCTCTGAGACGCAGGATGCGTAGAGCTTGAAACTCGTCTCGTTGCTTAGGATATAACCAAAGTAGAGATTCACGTAATAATAGTAATAATAGTAAGAATTCTCTGGTGTCACCGACCAAGAGAAGTATCTAGTCGGCCAGCCGCGCGCGATAAACATACTGTCGTATGCATCGAACAGCTCCACTTTTAACTCATCTAGTGTTGCTAAGCGCCAATTAGTTCGTCCACCGACACTATTGGCGTTGTAGGTAGCACACAGTGCATTTGCGCTATTCCAGTTAAATAAGTAGAAGTCTCCAGCTGGGCCGTAACTTCCACCTTCATTATGGATATCATCTGTTGCACTGCCACCAATGCTATCTAAGTAAGCCGCTGATGGTGAGTTGGTAAATAACTTACCGCCACCTGTATCGAAAATATCAACACATGCATCTGCTAAGTCAGCACACACATCCACGTTCACTATATTACTGATAGTTCCGTCCTGCGTGGCAGTTACGTTTACCAAACCAATAGTGACACCTGATAGTAAACCTTCTGGCGTTACTGTTGCTGTATTTATATCGTCTGATGTCCATATCGCAGAATTGGAGATATCTGATGATGAGTTATCACTGTACGTGGCCACTGCGGTTAACTGTTGAGTCAGATCTATGGCGACATTGACCATTGCAGGGGTAACTTGAATGGCAGTAATCACCGCTGCTGTCACATTGACACTCACCGTATTACTGGTAATGCCATCTTTTGTGGCGGTTATCTCCACTATGCCAGGGCTATCACCGCCAACCAACATACCAGGGGTGTTAAAGTAACCTGTATCTAGGTCGGTTGTATGCCAATCATTCAGACTTAACCCCGTCAATGTTTGAAATGAACCATCAGAGTAGTGACCAACTGCTTCAAAGGGCTGTTTATTACCTGCTGCAAGCGTCAGTTGATCCACGCCTAATGTTGTTATCGGTGAAGCTGTGATTCTGATACTTTTTAATTTTACACTTGGTTCAGGGACAGCATCTGCTGAATCACAACCGGTTAATATAATCAATAGTGGAAAAAAAACTATTGAAATTAGGGTTTTAAATAGTTTATTCATAATAATTCAATGGGTTTTGAAACTGAAAGGTAGGGATGATAATTTCAACGCGCCTTATGAAATATTGTCATATGCAACAGTGAGTGACTCATCTATATTTTCGAAGGCAAATTTCCAGTACGTAAAAAGACTGTTAAGAAATATACCCCCAACGCCCTTAAGGAGTGTATCAGAAACGCATCAAAACAAACACAAAGGCTTATCAACGAAGATTACAGCTTAATCATTGTAGCAATGATTAATGGAATAAGCTAAGATTCGAGCATCTATCAGAGAGAAAGATTTGGGTGCACCTTGGCATGAATCACAACACTGAATCAGGAAGAGGCTTACGCACGGGGTTTTCATGAACATTTTCTGGCCGGAAATAAACCTTAAAATCCAGATTTTTTTATGAATAGAAGTAAGCCCATCCATCGAATCACTGAAATTCGAGTGAATATTCTCTATCTGATTCATTTCATACTTGGATCGGTTTTGTTGCTTAATTCAGATAGAAGACATGCCTGGTCCATAGTTGCCTAATTCTTAAACAATGCACTGAGTTT
>NZ_CANLBV010000190.1 GCF_947488985.1 uncultured Vibrio sp. | reverse complement strand
TGAAGTACACCTAAACCCAGAAAGAGAAGCTGCTTAATAAGTAAGCAAATGATGACAACTACCTTGAAAAACGCCGTTAGCCTTGCTTTCTCTCATGGTAGACAAGCACCCTTCTCTTGCTTCCACTATCGCCAGCGCGGCAAAGCTTACCGTGACTCAAAAAGTCATCTATTACATCGAGCAAAATATCGAGAACAACATATCACTTGATACGTTAGCCAATTACATGGGAATGTCACCAGCGACGCTTAAACGCCGTTTGTCGGCTGAAGACCTATCCTTCTCGAACCTATTAAAAATAAAGCGTATTGCCCACGCAGCCACTCAGCTGAGAACATCAAATAAGTCGATCACTCAGATCGCTTATGAATCTGGCTTTAAAAGTGCTGCTCATTTCAGTACCGCCTTTAAAACGTATCACGGCAAAACACCGAAAGACTTTAGAACCTTGATAGCGAAAGCTCAATAAACGTCGTTTAGATATGCACTTTGGCTAGAAGATTCAATGTAAAGGGACTGCATCAAGCATCTGTATTAACACTCGAGTGTCACCAAAACGGTTATGGTTACTAACAAGGCAATAGCTACTAACATGGCAATAGTTAAGACCAAAAATACGATTTAGGATCTTTTTCTATTTCCAATAGAATCGCATCCAGGTCTTTAGATTGTGGAAGGTATGGGTAAGGTCCCCAGTTAAGATGCCCAGTCTTAGCCTCATTTTCCAATGGCACCATCACCAACCAACAAGACCTTGACTCATCATAGGTAACACGCGCAATCTCGTTGGTATAGTCACTGTGAGAGGAGTCCAAGAGGTAATGCGCCATTGAAAAGGACACGCCACTTTCACACTCTTCATATAAGGATTTGCCTAGCTCTACGGGTAAACTTTGATTTCGAGAAGTACAGAGCCTCTCAGCTCCGATTAAAAGCCGACTCACTTCTATTTGTATGACGGACATAGTACACCTCTAACTGCACAGAAACTCTTAAATTCGCCGTTTCCTCTAACTCAGCTTAGGAGCCTCCCCATCTTTTAGCGAATCAGAGGATACAAATAACCCACTTGCTCCCGCTAAGCCCGCGGCTTCTTTCACTAAGCTTGGACTGTCAGAATCCATCTCAATGGCTAGCGAGCTAACGTATAAGCTTCACAAAAGTGTCATATAGCCATTCTATGATGGGCGGCAAATATTATTAATAAGGAATTTATTATGTTGCGAGTCGCGCTTGCCTCTCTACTTTCGCTAGCTTTGTCTTCTCAAACCGTTTTTGCTCAAGAAACCAGTATTTTAGGCTCCACTTCTGTCTCACGTGTGATGGACGTATTAGCGGAAGAGTACAATAAGACTCACCCTGATAATTATATTGCAGTTCAGGGCATTGGCTCTACAGCTGGTATCACTATGGTAAATAAAGGCGTGGCTGATATCGGTATGAGCTCGCGTTACTTAACCGACCGTGAGCAGAGCGACAAACTGAATGTCTTCCCAATTGCCTTTGACGGCCTCGCAGTCGTTACCAACCGTTCAAACACGGTAAGCAACGTGACACGTGAACAGCTATTCGATATCTACAAGGGCAAGGTAACAAATTGGAAAGAAGTGGGAGGTGCCGATCAGCCGATCGCAGTTGTCACTCGTGAGGCGTCTTCTGGTTCACGCTACAGTTTCGAAAGCTTGCTTGGTTTAACTAAAATCATTAATGACCGTCTTGTGTCTGACATCAACCCCAATAACTTGGTTGTAAACAGCAACAGCATGGTAAAGACGATTGTTAACCATAACCCGCACGCAATTGGCTTTATCTCTGTCGGCTCTGTCGACCATTCGGTTAAGGCCATCACATTTGAAGGTGTTGAACCAACGTCAAAGAACATAGCTAGCCACAAATATAAACTGGCTCGCCCATTCTTGTTGCTGCATAAAGAAGAGTCGGTCTCTGAGGAGAGCTTAGATTTCATTAACTTTGTGAAATCTAAGCAAGGACAGAGTCTTATTGAAGAGTACGGTTACACACCGATTAAGTGATCACACCTACATATTTACGAGATACCATAAAACTAGATATCGCGTATAAAAAAGAGAGAGCATTAAGCTCTAATACCGTTCACTTAAGGTGAGCGGCATTGTTTTTTCTAGGATATCGGCTTGGCTTTTTCTTCACGACTCTAGG
>NZ_CANLBV010000189.1 GCF_947488985.1 uncultured Vibrio sp. | reverse complement strand
CGCAGGCTCTTTGGCATCTCGAATTAATGATAACTTTCAAGTTCTCAAGCCTGCATCTTCAAGTTGAACGAGTATAAAATCTCATTCGCGAGCGCTTACTTTATTGCTTATTGCTTATTGCTTATTGCTGTAGGCGGGGGTAATCGTGGTCAGGTCAGCGCTTTTTAGTGATTGGTATCGAAATATTCATAGCCACCTTTTCTGTTTATAGAGGCAATGTGACGCTTTTTATTCAATAGAGCACATATCTAAACAAGCTGAAACGGAAGACAGCACACAGAAAGCCCATCTTCGAATGCTCAGTATCTTTCACAGGTTCGAGCGATTGCCTCATTAATCCATCATCAAGTGTGTAAAAATGAGTCGAAAGTGAGAATAATCCAATTTATTTAAGAAAAAATGGCGCTTGTTGACGGAAGAAAATCATCGGCTTTTGTCGATCTTGATCACATTTATTGCAGAATGAAGGCGATGTTACGAGAGTTTCTCAGGAAAACGATTGCGTAAACCAAACGGCTTGTTTGGTGTTTTTTACTTGGTAAGTGACTAATTATTATCTATTTAATGGGAGTTCGAAGAGGGTTGTTTTTTAGCGGATATGGAATCTCCGGAAGGATAGCATAAAAAAAAGTAAAATATTAGACTTGCTGTTAGTAAATTACGACCTATAATGCTGAAAACCGGAGCGCCTGCCAACGCTCCGGTTTTTTTGTGTCCGAAGAATGGTAAACTCATTTAGTAACGTCTTTACAACGCATTTCGCGAGCGACACATAATTTTATGAATCAAGGAAAACACCATGCGTATCGAACAAGAACTTAAGTTAGGTTTCAAAGATGTACTCTTCCGTCCGAAGCGTTCTACTCTAAAGAGCCGTTCTCAAGTTGAATTAACCCGCGATTTTACATTCAAGCATAGCGGTCGTCAATGGTCTGGTACTCCAGTAATTGCTGCGAACATGGATTCAGTAGCAACTTTTGAAATGGCAGCTGCGCTAGCTGAGCACGGTGTTATGACTGCAGTACACAAGCACTACACAGTAGAGCAGTGGGCTGAATTTGCTAAAACAGCAGACAAGAAAACACTGAACAACGTATTTGTATCAACAGGTACATCTGAAGCTGAGTTTGAGAAAACTAAGCAAATCATGGCGCTTAGCGAAGACTTCGTATTTATCTGTATTGATATCGCTAACGGTTACTCAGAGCACCTAGTTGAGTACGTACAAAAAGTACGTGCAGAATTCCCTGACAAAGTTATCTCTGCGGGTAACGTTGTAACAGGTGACATGGTTGAAGAGCTAATCCTAGCAGGTGCTGACATCGTTAAAGTTGGTATCGGCCCTGGTTCAGTTTGTACTACACGTGTTAAAACAGGTGTTGGTTACCCTCAACTTTCTGCTATCATCGAATGTGGTGATGCAGCTCACGGCCTTGGCGGCATGATCATCGGTGACGGTGGCTGTTCATGTGCTGGTGACGTATCTAAAGCGTTCGGCGGCGGTGCTGATTTCGTAATGCTAGGCGGTATGCTAGCAGGTCACGAAGAGTCAGGCGGCGAACTGGTTGAGCAAGACGGTAAGCAATTCATGAAGTTCTACGGCATGTCTTCTCAGTCGGCTATGGACAAGCACTCAGGTGGTGTTGCTAAGTACCGTGCAGCTGAAGGTAAAACCGTACTTCTACCATTCCGTGGTTCTGTTCACGGTACTATCTCTGATATCCTTGGTGGTGTACGTTCAACTTGTACATACGTAGGTGCAGCAAAGCTTAAAGAGCTAACTAAGCGTACGACTTTCATCCGTGTACAAGAGCAAGAGAACAACGTATTCGGTAAAGAGTAACGTTTAAAACACTTGTTTAATTGTTGAAACAACCATAAATTGATATTTGCAACCATATATTGATATTTGGTACAACCATAATTTGATATTGCCTCTTCATGTTCTAAACTTGTGTAAGTTTACGACAAAATCGTGAAGAGGCAATATTATGTCTGCTCTAGCTTACCCTTCTACTGCCACCTTGCTTGAACTTGAAACTGCGTTTGACACTCCTGCTCGAAACTTAACTAAATCACGTGGAAAAAACATACACCGTTATGTCAGTGCTAAGATGGGAAAAAGAGTCACGGTGGAATCCTTTTTAGAATGTGCCGCTTGTTATCATTTTGATTTCGAACCAAGTATCGTTCGCTTTTGTTCTCAACCGATAAGATTTTCATACTACTTAAACGGTAAGAGCCATACTTACGTCCCAGACTTTCTAGTTCAATTTGATACCGGTGAATATTGATCCGCACCAGAAGTTTTGGACACTGAGTTAAGTGAGTACAATCACTAACGAGGTGAACAATGACAACTAAGAAA
>NZ_CANLBV010000188.1 GCF_947488985.1 uncultured Vibrio sp. | reverse complement strand
TCACCACCGTTCTAATCACCATAAAAGAATAGATCACAGGACTTGGAAAAGGTTCAACTGATTTAAGCAACAACGCCTTACGAAATAGGTAAATAAGCAGAGCTTGAATTAGCCAATCACGTCAAATTACTCACTTTTTACGAACGACAGGGTAATCGGAACCGTGCAGCTCTTGCACAAAGCCAGAGCCATCACCGCTGTGCGTGATCCATACTTTCTCTTTTGCGCGGGTCATTGCCACGTAGAATAAGCGTCGCTCTTCAGCATAAGGAAAAACATCTGACGATTCAGTCAACGCACCATCGATATGCAGCTGCTTCTTCTTGGTTGGGAATTGTCCTTCATCCACACAAAGTATAATCACAAAGTCTGCTTCTTTACCTTTGCTTGCATGGCAGGTCATGAAGTTGATATCAATTGAGGTATAGATTTCTTTCCAGTCTTGTAGCAACTCTGGCTTGTGGTAATGATTGCGCCCAAGCAGCAATACCGATTTGTTGGTTTTGCCTTTGGATTGCCTGTTGATCTGATCAAGGATCTTCTCAACGTCTTTACTCGGCGCACTGTATACCGCCTTCTGTTTCTGTTGTTTGAAGCTGTTGAGTTCTTTCGGCAATTGAATCGGATTTTGTTGCACAAAGCGATTGGCGACTGCGCCTAACTGGTTGTTAAATCGATAAGTGGTATCGAGCTGATGAATGGTCGCACTCTCAAAACGTTCTTTAAATCCAGTGGTGAGATCAACATCTGCACCCGCAAATTGGTAAATCGACTGCCAATCATCGCCTACTGCAAAAATAGAGGCTTGATGTTGAGCCTTCGACTGATTACAAAGCGCCTCAACCAAAGCGAGGCGATCCGGAGAGATATCTTGATATTCATCGATCATGATGAACTTCCATGGTGAGATAAACTTGCCCTTTTGCACATACTGAGTCGCTCGGCTGATCATGGTCGAGAAATCAATGTGGCTCTGCTCTTTTAGCGCTTTCTGCCACGCGGTTACACATGGCCAACACAATGACAGCTCACTGTTTAAGCGGGTGTAATCTCGGTGGTCAATCAGTTGTTGTTGCACTTCTTTTTTCGATAACCCCGACGCGTTTAACTGCTCTAATTGTCGTTCTAGCCAACTAATCAGTTTCAGATTAGAGGCATGGCTACCGAGCTCATCATCGCCTGTGAGGTAAGCGATAGGCCATTTAGATAAGTGCTTTTGCCAGCGTTTGAAGTTGGTCGGCGTCATCCAGTGCTTCTTCAACCAATCAATGCACCACGCTTGGCGTTGGTTGTCATCTAACGCGAGAGGAGAAATCACCACACGTTCGTTTTCAACTTGATTGAGGATCTTTAAGCCCAGTTGGTGAAAGGTGTTCACTTGCACCTTCTCTGCTGATGAACCAATTTTGTTGTCGAGGCGCTGCTTCATCTCTTCTGCCGCTTCACGACCAAAGGCAAGCAATAACAGCTCTTCCGATTGAGCTTGATGGCTTTGCAGTAAATACGCTACCCGAGCTGTCAGAACACTGGTTTTCCCTGAGCCAGCCCCGGCTAAAATAAGGTTGTGATCGTCATTCATCAGCACGGCATACTGCTGGGATAAGTTCAGGGGGGACGATTCACATTGAGCAAACAATACTTCCCAGTTTTGCCTTTCTGTCTCTAGCCATTGCTGATTTCTTTCCGCTTGCTTGGTTTCAGTTTCAGACAGCCACGGCTGCATACGGGCGATACGATTTGGCATGCGCTGCGCGGCTTCCTCGATGGTCATCGTCATGTCTTCTAAACCCGAATTCACCATATCGACCCAAGTGTTAACCTTAGAGTGGGGTAAAAAAGCAGGAAGTTGCTCTAGGCGAGTTAATTCCGCCTCCCATCGTGGGACATGTTCAGCCAGTTGTTCGCATTGCGCATCATGCCACTTCTGATAGGCACTAACCGATGCGCGGGCAAATTGACGACATCGCTCCCAAGGTAAGCCTTGTACTAACCAGCTTCTCTGTTTGCCATCTTGCTGGTTGGCGAAAAACTGTAACGATCCCCAAAACAAACCGCGTTTTATCGCAACCTTTCCGTTCCAAATAGTAAACGGGATACGCTCTTCACTTCCCACTGAGGATAAAAGCAGACGTGGGCCATCAAGTTCAACCTGATGGTATTCATGTTGGATAAAAAACTGTGCAGTCTTGTTAGCGCTTAGCTGCATTGGAGGGTGCTCTTTAGTTGGGAATATTGAATTTATATCATGATGCAATGAGAATTAATAATATCTCAATGCTTATCGACGCTTTCATCACCGCCGCAAACTAGGGCGTGTTGATCTTTGCTGTACATTTCGCGTTCAACAATACATCGGTAGCCACATCAACATGAATGCCAG
>NZ_CANLBV010000187.1 GCF_947488985.1 uncultured Vibrio sp. | reverse complement strand
CTAAACCCTGAACGATGGTCTGGTGCTATCAGGAACTGTAAGCCAGTTGGTGAAGTACACCTAAACCCAGAAAGAGAGGCTGCTTAATAAGTAAGCAAATGATGACAACTACCTTGAAAAACGCCGCATCCGCCACGAAGAGGCGACAGGCTTCTTTCTTCCGCGAGCTCGATGCGCCAGCAATGGCGCATATTTGATGACCCACCGGTTGATGGTTGAGTGATCAACGTGGATGCCCCGCTCAGCCATGATCTCTTCGATTTCACGGTAGCTGAGTTTATACGAAACGTAGTATCGAACAATCTGGAGGATGATGTCGGAAGGAAAGTGGCGACCGGAAAAGTTGATAGTCATAATGCTAAAGGTAATGAGTGCTGACGGAGATCCTAACTCAGCACTAAAAGCCCTTTAGTGTTGTAACAAAACCTATGGCTAGCCATAGGCTAGCCATGATAACGGAATTCGGTAGCAATGCCATCATTGAGCATTATCTGAGCGCTTCAACAAAGCCCCTAAATGGGGAAGTGTTGCACTTCAGACTTGAATTCGGGAGCTTTTAGTTTGGTAAGAGGTCAGGTAATTTACCATAAGCTAGCCTGTATTCAGATTGTCTGAAGCCTATTGAGCCATTTGGAATAAATGCTCGGCTTTGAGTTCCATCTGAGTTCGCCCGAATACACTCAGGGGAGCAATTGGCTGTATTAGACAAGTATAGACCAGCATGAGGGCTGTAGATTTCATATGCGGATAGATTTGAATTCCAACTGTCTCTTGGGGTCTTTTTCTCTGCTAGTTCAAACTCATATGCTTCTATTGGTATATTTGGAGTATCTTTACATACTACGTTCCAGCTCCTATTAGAATCAACATAACATGGGAACCACTGGTTCTTATCGTTTTTAGCCCACCAAGTAAAAGAATTCGGTTTATCTGGGATATATGACCATTCATGCCAAGAGTCATCACCTGACTTTTTACTCGTATCGAGCCGCATCTCATCATTCTTACCAAGATACATGTATCTATTTCTATACTCAAAAAATAAAGTCTCATAAGCAACTGATTTAGAAATTAAAAAAGGATAAACAATACCACTTGATGTATTGTCAATTGTTGCTCTATATACATTTTTCTCGCTGTCATATACAAAAGAAATATCTTTAACAGGTCTATCACCTGATGTTGTAGTGGCGTCTCCAAGTCTTGTAATTTGCGTTACATCAAACTGGAGGTAATTGTGGTCAGGTCTGCTGGATAGCGAGCTTGCAATAAACCTGACTTTATCCTCAGCATTAGGCGTAAATTGTAATTCACTTTCTCCAGCTGGAAGGCCAAGAGAAACTCCATTTTCATTTTTTATCTCAAACCCTAAAATACCTCCATGTTCATTTGAATAAATGGGTAAAACCTGATACTTGCCATTAGTGATTTTTTCATTAAATGAAATAGGGGCCATGTTGGACTCATCTCCGGCCATTAGAAATGTACTTTCTGAGTGTTGAGGGAATAATGTGCTCCATAGAACATCATTGTCCTGATTAGCGTAAGAAAAACTCGAAAAGAGCAAACCTGTCACTATTGCAGTATTTTTTAGCATTACATACCTCCTTGTTTAATATGGTATTGATTTTATGGCACTTTATAGTAAGCAGTTAGGATGCTATCATTAAAATGTTAAATGGGAAGTTTGATGTCCAATTCTTTTGTAATGAACTATTACTGCGCGCTTCAACAAAGCCCTGCGGAATTGATGTCAATATTACACCCAGCCAAAAGCAAGGTAACTATGAGGGAAAATATGGCTTTGTCGCAAAGTTATGCTGATGTAGAAGCGTACTGATTTCCAGACGCAATTAGGCTGCAAGTGCGTAGAATTCATCCCAAACTGATAAACCATCAGGGTTGTCGAGCTGTCCATTTTTAATCATCGCCCACAGCTCTATTCCGGCTAAAGTCGCCCTTGCACCTTCGTCAGATTTCCAACCCAGTGCCTGGTTCATTTTTCCTTTTACTCTGCGATGGCTTTGCTCAACAATATTGTTCAGGTATTTCACTTGAAGGACTTCAATGAGGTTGAGCATCAGACCATTCTGCCAAAGCTCAACATTGATATGATGCTGTGCCAACGCGTTGGAATGACTGCCGTCAATCACCACCTTTTCGGGTAACCCATGTTGGCCGATGGCCTTTTGGAAAAACGCTCTCGCGGCCTTTTCATCTCGCGTATCACGCAGTAGAAAATCAATCACATCACCGTATTTATCTACGGCTCGATAATAGTACTTCCACTGACCTTTGACGTTAATGTAAGTCTCGTCCATCCCCCCTCCGGCAGGATAGTTGTCACTGTTAAAATTTACCCAGCATGGGCGGTAATGAGTGAACCTTGTCTCGTATTCCAGCAGAA
>NZ_CANLBV010000186.1 GCF_947488985.1 uncultured Vibrio sp. | reverse complement strand
AATACGAGACAAGGTTCACTCATTACCGCCCATGCTGGGTAAATTTTAACAGTGACAACTATCCTGCCAGAGGGGGTAATTTAAGAATACCAATTAAAGAAATTCTTTGTTTTTAAAAGTTGATTAATAAAGGTTAGCTATTTGATATGTTTGAACATGTAAAAGCGATGACGGTATTTGCTGTAGTCGTTGACGAGGGATCATTTCGTAAAGCGGCAACCAAGCTATCGCTATCACCTTCGGTTGTTAGCCAATATATCAGTCAGTTAGAGCTGCACCTAGGTACACCGCTTTTTTATCGCTCAACCCGCAAACTTTCTCTTACAGACTATGGCAAACAGCTATACCCTAGTTGCCAGCAGATGATGTACTGGGCTGAAACCGGGCTAAATTGCTTTAACCTAGATGAGGGCGAAATTGTCGGTAAGCTCTGTATCACCCTACCCGCAGTACTTATCGATACGGCGTTTCCCAAACTATTGGCTGAGTTCTGCACTGAGTACCCGCACATTGAGTTAACAGTTAATTTTGATAATCAAAGACATAACATAATTGAAGAAGGGATTGATTTAGCACTGCGGATAGGCTGGCTTGAGGACTCTAACCTCAAAGCTAAAAAAGTAATGGATGTGTATCGAGTGATCTGTGCCACCCAGCACTACCTTGCCAATAACTCAGCGATCAATACACCCAAAGATCTTGAGTCCCACCGTTGGGTTAGAACTGAGATGTTATTTTCTTCGGTCGAACTGACCAATACGGCCCTTAATAAGGCTGAAAAATTCACTGTTAAAAAAGGGATCATTATCAAGGGCGCCAATGCGTTTAAAGATATTGTGCAGACCAATTTTGGATTGGCGATGGGGCCGCGGTTCCTGATTCAGGAAGAACTTGATAACGGCAGCTTAGTTGAGGTGCTGCCCAACTGGAAGGCCAAGGCTGCCGGTATGTATTTTGTATGGGTGGATAACAAGGTAAAGAACCCACTAGTGGGTTACTTTACCGATTTCATGATCCCTAAATTAAAAGTAGCACTTCGAGTAGTTCGATAAAACTTGAGTGTAATGAATAATCGAGCTTCGCCTCTCGAACAGAAGTTTTTCAATACCCTAATTAATCCGTTAAACACTAATTGAGTAAGGCCGCTGACACGTTAATAAGATGGTATGCCCCACACATGCACTACACTCAGCTATGTCGCTGAATATTGGGAGGTGCCATCCTGTTGGTAATCAAATTTATTGGGACCGATTTAGGTAAATTTACTTTTCATGTCGTCAGTCACGACTACAGTGGTCATGAGCAATATCGGCATCTTGCTGCTTATGTTAGAAATCCTTCAGGTTTTTCTAATTTCAGCGTCTGAAAAATGAGAAGTATCGCTATTTTTTCAGGCCATTACTTCTACTTTATATAGTCATGAATAACGGTATTTGCATTGTCTTGGACTGACTCATTACCAATAATCTCAGGCCAGAGTGTCTCTTGGTTTGCCAATTTACCTGTTAGTCCTTTTTCACTTCCCCACCAAATACCAGAGTCAAAATCCTCTGTATTTAGCATTACGTCAATATAACGTTTAGCCCCTACTTCAACAGAGTGCGCTCTACCAAAGAGCTGCATAACTCGCATTGTGGCATTGGTCGCCCACTTTTGATACCAAGGGAAAGCATCAGCACCAGACGTACCCGCTGCCATTCCTGGATCAATAGTAACGAACCTAAAGTCCGTATGTTTACGTGCCATACTCATCGTCCATAGAGCACCCATAAGTTTTACGGAACCATAATGGTCAGTATAAGCCTTGTTATTGGCAAATTTTTCTCCATTTACAACCGATGTCCACTCTTCAATAGAACCATCTGTAATTGGTGGTTTCGCCGCGCCAAGCTCAGGTGCACCTCTTGCTGCAAAGCTCGCGACATACATCACCGAACCGCCTGTATTTAGCTTGCCGTTCCCCATTAAGCGCTCGGCTAAATGGATATTACCTAACACATTAACTACGAAGGTAAAAATAACACCATCTTTTGTCAGTTTTGTGGGCTCAGAGCCACCAGCACCGCCCGCATTCAATACAATGCCATCGACTTGGGTATTAAGGTTTTCTGCCGCATTTCGACAAGACTCTAAATCACTTACATCGACAATCAATGTTTCGAAAATATTCTTGCCTGTGAGATCTTCTAATTTCTGAAGCGCCTCTTGCGCTCGCGCTTCACTGCGGCATGCCAAAATGATTTTGGAAATGCCTTTTCTTTGAGCGAACTGTTTAGCAGCCTCGAAACCAAGTCCTGAGTTTGCGCCGGTAATTAAAATTGAAGAATAAGTCATATCGAATACCTAGTGTCAGAGATAGAAGAGCTGTAATGAAAGATCTGTTTATACTCGTTCAACTTGAAGATGCAGGCTTGAGAACTTGAAAGTTATCATTAATTCGAGATGCCAAAGAGCCTGC
>NZ_CANLBV010000185.1 GCF_947488985.1 uncultured Vibrio sp. | reverse complement strand
ACTAAGCGCGTTATCAGGGTCTGTTCTGCAATGTTAACCGCCGGAAAGGTGTCCTGAAAAAGGATTATTGTTTTTTTTAGGTTTATCAACAATCTGAGTATTATTTTGTGATTTAAATCCTTCTATGAGCCATTGTCTCACCAAACCAGAATTGCGACCTGCACTCTCCAAAACTTCCAACATTTCTTTCTCTATTTCCACACTATCACGTAGCATTATTTGAAGTTTTTTACTCATTATATTTATCCTCCAATGATATCTAATGCGCCAAGTGCATTATCAAGCTGAGGGTTGGCCGTCTTTAAAATTTTCACAAAGTCTGAGTTCAACAGATTCGCTCCACCTCCTGAAAAAACAACCCCATTAAACAGATTTAAGTCACCCATTAAATGAACCTGATCAAATACTTTATCCGTAAAGCTTTTTAACGCCTGAGTCGCATGTTTACTTACGTCCTCGCCAGCGATAGTTCCTGATAAAAGTCCATTCAGTTTATGCTTATCACTCAGTTGGTTGATTGAAAGCTCACCCATAACGAGAGCACCAAAGCTATCTAGCATTTGTATTGCACCAACATTGACTGACTTAAAGCTTTGAATTTGATTGGATTCATCAAAAACAATCAGATCAGTTGTTGTACCGCCAATATCAGCAATTAAATATTCACCCTCCCTAAGGTTTAACTCGTTCTTTACATGGTTAAATGCAGCTAAACCTTCAGGCAATACATAACATGCTTCGACTTCTACAGCAGTTTTTCCATCTAGGCATAAAATCGAACCTTTAGCATTTTCAATTTTTTGCTTAATAAGTGCTTCATTTTTAGAGCCATCTTGGTTAAAAAATTGGCCTACTGGTAATGTTAGAACGATTTCAGCACTTTTCTGTGGCGGCGCTTGTCGTAATGCGTGTTGAATAAGAACACGATTTGCGTCGCTAACTTGGAATTGTTTGTTTGTCGTAGGGATCACATCGTTTGCACTTAACGCTACAGCATAACGCTGACCATCAATTTCATAGCTTGAGTTGCTGAACCCATCACCTGAACTTGAAGGTAAAGCAGAGCGGATCACACGAGAAGGAAAAGCTCCTTTTTGAACGCCGTTGTCGTCTGAAAAAGCCCATTTTGTAAAATTCGAACCATCATCAATTGAAATTTTCATTTTTCCACCGAGTGTTAAACAATCTTTAAGAGTCACAACAATATCACACTCACACTCAAAAGCAATCAAAGACACTCCGAGACAATCCATACCATCAACCATTCGCACCACAAGCACTCTTTATGAATCAAAAAGAGTAAGTAGCAAAAAAAACCCAATAGCGTAAAAACGTTATTGGGCAATTTAATGATGGTTTGATTAATATGTTTAAAATTTATGTGTCATTCAGTTGATTAACTATTCTTTTCATTATGCTGCTTTTAATTGGTTTTCATCGTGAACGAACTCTTTTAAATGAGTAAACGCTTTTGATGCCTGACTTGCTGCCTTAAAAATGAATCGCTTATCATTTTTTAAAACCTCTAGCCAACTAGCAATGTAGGATTCATGTTGAACTTCGCCTACAACACCAAAATCAGCCATTAAAAATGCCGATCCGAGTTCTGCAACGAGTTCTTCAAATGCATAGTCTTTATCACCGAATTTGCCTCCCTTAGTACGATTAAGTCGAGATTTGTGTCCCGTCCAATGCGTCAATTCGTGCATCACGGTAGCGTAAAGGTTCGCGGTTGATTCAAAGCGTTCACGCTCAGGGATAACAATCTCATCCGTCGATGGTCGAAAGAAAGCTTTCTGACCGACGTAGGTGATGGTTGCTCCCGTCGCTTTAAAGAAATCCTCCACATCCTCCCTCAAATCAAGCTCACCTCTCAGATCCGTTTTAGGCTCTGGTTTGGTGATCCCCTCAATCTGATCAAGATTGAAAACAACAAACGTTTTCAACATAGGAATCGTTTCGATTTTCTCTTTACCATTCACTGTCTTTTCTTTTTCCAAAGATTTGTAAAAAGTAATATGCGTTCCCTTTTCACCTTTAATAACGTTCCCCCCAAGATCTAATGCTTGCTTGAAAGTTAGCCATTGATTCGAGCTAAATTGATTCATTTGAGCACTCATCCAAAGCAACATCACATTCATTCCTGAATACGTGTTACCTGTTGAGAAATTATAAGGCAGACCGTCGGACTGAGTTACATCCCAAGGACAAGCCCAAGGTTTCACACCCACCTCTAGCGCTTCGATAATTTGATTAGTCACCTCTTGATGAAAATCGCGTGGTGTTTTGTTTACTGTTTTCTTAGTAGATTTCGTCATGATTTTTCTCACTCTATGAGAAAAACTACCCCCATACGGGAGTAATTTCCCGTATGGTTGGACGTTTCAGTAAAAGCGCTAAATGCTTTTATCTGAACAAGTTATTTGATTTTTAACGTAGTTTAGTTACAAGGAAGTGAACCTTGACAACAGGCT
>NZ_CANLBV010000184.1 GCF_947488985.1 uncultured Vibrio sp. | reverse complement strand
TCGCAGGCTCTTTGGCATCTCGAATTAATGATAACTTTCAAGCTCTCAAGCCTGCATCTTCAAGTTGAACGAGTATAGATGAGGCCAGAGTGCGAAATCTTGAAAAACCATGCCGAGATTGCGTTGCTGAATTGGCAATGACAGCGGTTTACTTTTCCCCGAAGGGCTGTTATCAGGCATATCATTTTTATAAACGATATGATCATGGATGGTGATTGTTCCGGAGCATGGTTGTTCAAGGCCTGCGATACTTCTTAGAAGGGTGGTTTTACCACAACCAGAAGGGCCAACAAGCGCCGCCAGTTCTCCTTGTTTAAGTGTTAAATCTACATCGGAAAGGGCTGTTGCGTCCCCAAATTTTTTGTTGATCTTTCGAATTATCAGGCTCATAGGAGTCACTAAAATTAAGTAATCTGGCTATCTTGACTTTTATTCATTAAAACACCATTACACTTATGTTAACTATTTATTAAAATGGAAGGGTTATTCAGTTGACATGAAATCATTATTTTATCTAGTTTTACTAGGGCAGTTATGCCTGTTCTGCTCCAGTCAAGCTGGACACTTCACTAAGCAACTTTCCGCTCTCCAAAGTTATCTATTTGAACTGTGTTATGGCTCTGTTGCATAAATCGAATTCAAGGCGCAACCCTTATAAAACAACTGATTTTCAAACAATATACTGAGTTTCAGGCATACCTAGCCGGCTCTTCTCCGCTTAGATGAGCTTGATTTCCGGATAAATGGTAGAGTGAGTTTCTAGGATTGAGGTTTGTCTAATCTTCAATTTAAAGTAATCAGTATCCCTTACTCCTCGGGCTCTCCGTCTAAGAAGACCTATCGATACATTCCCTGCTTCCACTCGGGCATTCGTCAGCTTATATTTTGCATAGTTGCAGACCCCAACTCTTCTCTCCCAAAGCGCGTCTGCAAAGTTGATGAGAGATAAGATCCTCGTCTTTTTAGCAAGCTGGCACCACGCACCAAGCGCTGCGATCATCAAGTCAAAATTACGTTCATCCCATAAGGCTTGAAGCTGCTCTTTGAGCATGTAAATCGTACAAAGAGTCTTATTGCTTTCCAGTAAATCATCTAGCCTATCTGACTGCTTATCACTTAATTTCGGCGCATTTTTGAGGAGTAAAAATAGCGTCCCTTTAAGCATTTTCTTCTCGTCATGTGTTCCTTTCCTAAACGCTTTATTACGCTCTTTCCTTATCAGAAGAGAGTAGTTCTGCATAACGTGAAACCGGTCAAAAACGATGTCTGCATTCGGAAGAGCGTTTCTCACTGCTGATTGGTAAGATTACCCCATATCCATTGATACCGCTTGGATGCCGTCTCTCGTTTGCGGTGATAATTGTTCAAAAAAGTTGATGAGTACGTTTGAAGTCCGCCCATGGTCAACCCAAATAAGTTGTCCTGAAACGAGATCATAAACGACGGTCATATAGTCATGGCCTTTAGCCCTGGCGACTTCATCAACGCCAATATGAACAAGGTTGGTCAACTTCTTAGGCTCTAAAGCAGGCAAGGTAGAGAGAAGGAATGCTTTATCGATATTTTTCACGGTTTCCCAGCGTATGTCTAAATGCTTCGACACTGCGTGGATGCTCATATAGCGGCACAGTCCACTAATAAAGTGACAGAACCTCTTTGTATAACGACTCCCCTTATCAACAAAATCAGCCTCTTCAATCAACCTTCGGCCGAGCCTATCCCTTGTCTGAGCCAATTCAATTTCTATAACGCAAGGGCGCAAGGGCGACCACTGACAGGTAAATCCGACAGGCGACGGTGAACATAGTGGTCGACGGTGCGCGGAGCTCCAGTCTCAGGATCAACAACTTTACAGCGTCTATCTCGCTTGCACTTGACGAGTACTGAATGAGAGCTTTCTTCAAGCGTTACAGACTGTACGGATTGGCCTTTAAAGTTAAATAGAGCGGAAGATAATAACGACAAACTACAATACTGACACATAAGGTGGTAAGCGATTATAAATCAATGTGTTAGCGGTTTTATTGTTGATTTATAGACTCATCTGAGCGGAGAAGAGCCCCTAGCCTAGTGAGTTTGTTCAACGCCTTGATCATGGCGTAAGTCTCTCCAACTTGAGCATTGTAGTTTCGCAAGCTTAATGAGGCGCCTAAAAGTTGCTTCACTCGGTGCATAGCTGTCTCTGACAGCAAGCGTTTGTGGTAGCCGTATTTCTGCTTCCATTTCTTGTTTGAACCGTAGAGTTTCTAACAGCCTACAGCTAGGTTCCTAGGGTGTCCTTTCTCCCAAAATACCGCGCCATTACGTGGGGGGGATCAAAGGTGTGGTTAGATAAATCGGTCACTCAGGTGCCCCCCAAAAGTAAACTGGGAGAGGCGATTAGCTACAGTCTCAATCAATGGTCGAAGCTAGGGCGTGTTGATCTTTGCTGTACATTTCGCGTTCAACAATACATCGGTAGCCACATCAACATGAATGCCAG
>NZ_CANLBV010000183.1 GCF_947488985.1 uncultured Vibrio sp. | reverse complement strand
GTCGTTACTTGCCTAGGTGAGAGTTTTTTAAAGTGCGTAAAACGGTGTTGTAAGCAACTTTCAACACACGGGCAGTACCTCTTACGCCAGAGCTATTCATTGCCATACCAAGGATTTTATCTTTAACACCATGCTTTCGAACGGCATTGCTCTGACTGCAAAAGAGACAATTAACCTGAATAGTTGCCATGGTTGATCTCCCCTAAAGCTTAGATTCTAACACAGAAACTACAGATTGGAGTCATGACCCCTGGTTAGAGCGTCGCTTTGCCATTTCAAAATCTCCTCTTGGTTAGAGACTTGATCTTAATATCCGTGCTTGACGATTAGAATGTGGGGTTTATGACGCGCTTACAGTATGAGAGTTACCTCTTATTGTTTTTGATTACGGATTCAGCACCTTTAATCAAAGTGGGTAACTCTCTTCTTTTCAAATTGAAGTGTCAGATCTAATCGGAACTAATACATGTGAGGAATAATATTTACTTCTCCTCCAAGCCTGAATTTACTTCAGCCATCAAAGACTTTTTCGATGTAACGCTACCAGAAGTTGCAGGCTCACTCGTATCCAGAATTACGGGTAATTTTCAAGTTTTGAAACCTGTATTTCCAAGTTGAACAGGTATAGTTCAATTGAAACGATACATATACGTTCAACTATTTAGCTCCTCTAGCACGTAGTCGATATATTCTTGTAATGCACTGAGAATCGATTCTCTGATTTTTTCCAATTTGATTGAATATGGACTCAAAAGTGAGATTGGGACCTCTAAACTTTTTTTCCACTCACTAACTTCTAACTGAATTAAATTTTGGTTAACGTATTCTGATTTTATAACTGATCTAGGAAGTAAAGCCCAACCGTGACCAAGCTCAACCAGTCGAATTACGACAGAAAGTTGGTCTATTGCTTCATAGTTTGGTGAAAGTATGACTTGATCCGACATCCCCTCTTCAATCAAAGATTGCAATACTAATTGTTTCGTGCTTTTTAGCTCAACAAGCATCTCCTCTGGAGGGGTGCGTGAAAGCTTACTGTTTCTTGCCCCAAATGGTATCAGAGATAGTGTTTCTAAATATGTTGAGTGAAAGCTATTAATCGCTGTACTGTCATAAACGTTCACTATCCCAAAATGTAAATTATTCGATTCAATTCCTTGCTTGATTTTATCTTTCCCGCAGACAAATAAATTAACCCTGAGGTTCGGAAAGTCTTTGGCTAACTGCATTCTAATATCAGCAATTCCAATTTGTGGGACGAAGCTACAATACCCGATGTTAATTGATTCTAAATCACCAGAAGCGAGATTCATCGCTAACTTATCAAATGTTTTTAATTGCTCTACTGCTTGCTTTGCATATCGATACAACGATGTAGCTTCTTCTGTTGGCTCCACCGAACGGCCAAATTTAACAAACAAAGTCACCTGCAAAGTATCTTCTAGATTAGTCACGACCTGACCGATCGTACTGCGATGTTTATTCAGTTTGACTGCGGCTTTACTTAAAGATTTTTGTTCGTATACAGCAACAAAAGTTGCCAGCTGCTCAAGGCTAAAGTTCATCTTATCTCCATCCATTTTTCTATTACGCTGGCAAACCTGCATTAAGCAATTGTTTTGCAATCAAGAAAATTTATAACAGCACATTGAGTTTCGTTTATTCGTTTCCCAATATTATATACGAGATTTTGTTTGTCCAGTTTCATCCTACAAACGTTAGTTAGGGATCAGGGTAATTCTTTGTATCATTATCACGTTAACTGATTAATTACTTAGGAAACTAAAATGAAACTGAATGAAAAGTTTGCACTAACGGCTCTTGCTGCACTCACTCTTTCTAGCACTCTAGTGATGGCTGAAGAAGACCACGACCCTTCAGATATTGTAAGAGCGTCGACCTCTTTCACTGTCGGCGCAACCAATAACGGCGATGTAAAAGGATATCTAACGTATGCATTTCCCGTTAACGACACTCAACAAGGCATGGTGGCTGTAGAAGGAAAGTACTCAAATGCTCGTGCTCAATACTTCCATGTATTCAACTTCGATGACCCTACAGTACCAAAAGTTGCAGCATCTCTCGACCTTATCGATAACGCTTCAATGACTACTGCTGCGCTGGGTGCTGTTGTAGCGATCACACCCGTCGAACAGTTTTCTATGTATCTAAGGGGTGGTGTTTTAGGCGGAGAATACAGTGATGCAATGACGCGTCAATTCGGTGTGAGTGACAACGCAACCGTGGGTGGAATGGCAGCGGGGTACTTTACACTTAAGACGGGTAGCGATGGCACCTACGTAATGGTACACCCTGAATATACCTATACTGACGGTGATATCGAAACCAGCACTCTAAAAACCTCTTTACGCATTGGTACACCAATGAACACTGCAAAAACTCATTGGGGAGAATTCCGTATTGAGAATACCCCCCTCTGGCAGGATAGTTGTCACTGTTAAAATTTACCCAGCATGGGCGGTAATGAGTGAACCTTGTCTCGTA
>NZ_CANLBV010000182.1 GCF_947488985.1 uncultured Vibrio sp. | reverse complement strand
TAAGCTCCCCGAAAGAAGTGAAACCTCACTCTGTTGAGCCGACCTTAACGCTCGATAAACACGCTCAGGTGATGGTTGACCGCTCAGAAGCATTAGCCGTCGCAAAATTGGACGCGAGTATTGCGCAGGTGCGAGAGCGAGAGCGCCAAGCAAAGGACAATCCAACGTCTTCACCCTCGGACAGCTTTGTCCCTTCAGTGAATGTTCTGACACCGACATCCAACCCGTCCCAATCCGCCCCTACGGTTCATTTACCCATGATTGAGCAAGTGGTGTTATCGGGATTGTTTGTTGATGAGAAGGAAGCGGTTGCGTATTTGAGTCTGACAGGGCAAAGCGCGGTGCGCGTCAAAACGGGTGATACCTTTAAAGGTATCACCGTGGTTCGTGTGGATGAGCACGGCGTCGAACTGCGCCACGGCAAGGCCGTGCGCTCGCTCGCTGGAGGGCTGTAATGATTTACCCACAATTAACGGAGCAAGAGAATCAGACCTTGCTCAGTCTGTGTCGTGATGATGGCTACACCATTGTGACTCAAGATTTAAGAGTGCAAACCGCCAATATGAGCGCCCCCAATTTGGGGGCGATTTTAGATGTATTGCAAGGCTGCAAAGCCATGATGGGGCGAGACGTGAACTTTGAGGAAGTCCCTCAAAAAACGATCAATGATTGGCTCTCTAAGCTGGGTGGTCATGCGCTTCATAATGAACCCGTTGAGGATGAGAGCGAAAAACGAAACAGCGTTGATAAGCAGCTTCGCGCCTTGTGTCAAACCGCCGTCGATGAAGACAGCTCTGATATTCACATGATGGTGATGCGAGACAGTACGCTGTTTTTACTGCGAACGAATGGGACACGTCGCCTCATTCGTCGTTTTCATAATGGAAAAAGCGCACAAAATCAGCCTCGTGATATGGGGTTGGCGTTGATTAACTACGTGTTTTCGTCACTGGGTGGGCAAGATGTCAAGATCACTCGACCTGCCAATGATCGATTTAGCCTCACGCTGAAAGTGGATGGGCAATCACGAGATTTTGAGTGGCGAGCCGCGCTTATCCCACTCAGCGATGGCGCGAAACTGACGTTACGTAGTTTAACCCCGAAAAATAAAGCCCTGACACTGGAAGATATGGACTTACCGACGCCGTATTTATCGACACTGGTCTCGATGATGAATAAGCGCCAAGGGGCAATTGTTATCACAGGGGCGATGGGCTCAGGGAAAAGTTCGTTGGTGTATGCGCTTCTTGAAAAAATCGATCGCGTTGCTCGTAATGTTCATTCACTGGAAGACCCTGTTGAGTTTTCACAAGGTTTTGTGAGTAAAACTCAAGTGCAACCGACGGTGGAAACCGTCGAAGGGTCGGGGGTGATGCTCGATTACGCTTTCTACTGCAAAGAAACGCTGCGTCACGATGTGGATATTTCCAACATCGGTGAAATTCGTGATCACCCGACCGCCGCTGAATTTTGTCGAAAAGCAGAAACCGGAGGCTTGGCACTCGCCACCTTGCACACCAATAGCGCGTTGGGTGTGGCGCAAACCTTTATTCAGCAATTAAACATTCCGTCAGCGATTGTCGGCGCGCCCGACCTCATGGCCATGTTTGTGCACGTTAAATTGGTGCGCAAGCTCTGCGATTGCGCCTTTAAGTTTGATGAGCATGAAAGTGAAGACGTGCTTCATGCGTACCGTCAGACCGGAGAACAAGATAAGTTGGCGTTGAAGGTAGCGCAATTAACTCAGTTGTTCGATGAAAGTGAGTTGAAAGGGGTGCGCATTGTGAATCCACAAGGGTGTGAGCGCTGCCAAGACAAATCAATGAAAGGAGAAAGAGGGCGCACCATGCTCATGGAGCTGATAGCCCTTGATGATACCGATCGTCAGTTCATTATTAATGAAGATGATCTGGGTTGGAAAAATCATCTGATTAAGCAGGGCTACCCCGACATTAAAGCGCACTGTAAATCGCGTATTTTGCACGGCCAAGTGGATATTTTATCCGCCTCTGAGCAAGTTGATAACCTTGTGCCTCTTCCCGTGACCGACATTTACCAAGCGTTGCAGGGGGCACTATGGCAGGAAAGACGCTAGAGCAGCGGCTATTTTCGTCGAAAGACCAAATCTCTTTATTATCGCAATGGCGAAAAGCCGATAAGTACCAGTTGACCACGGAGGAGTTTTGTCGCTCTTTGGTGGAAAACGGCACAAGCGCCCAAAAGAAAATTGGTCAATTGGGGTTAAATGCGCCCAGTCAGGGTCAACGCTTTGTCGATGTACTGGAAGGCTGGCTACCTAGCACGGTATTGGCCTCCATTCGCGCCGCTGAAACCGCAGGGCAGCGTACATTAGGGTTAAGTACCGCGATTGAACAGTTGGATGGTGGGGAAAACATCATTGCGCAACTGGTCAAAGCCCTCGCTTTTCCTTTCTTCTTGTCTCTGTCGATGGGGGTCTACGGTGTTTATATTGCCGATAAGATGCTTGAAACGTTAGATACGGACGTGGGGATAGGTTTTACGGTGCGTAACGGCGTTTCCGACTACGGCTTGATATTGGCGGTCGTGTTGGTTGCGGGTTTAATCG
>NZ_CANLBV010000181.1 GCF_947488985.1 uncultured Vibrio sp. | reverse complement strand
AATACGAGACAAGGTTCACTCATTACCGCCCATGCTGGGTAAATTTTAACAGTGACAACTATCCTGCCAGAGGGGGCCATAACCGAATTGGTAGTTCAAATTCATCACTTTATAGTGGTGTAGCTATCATCTCTCGTTGTTCGGATGGTAACCCTCGACGTTTATTTCGTTTATTTAACCACTTACTGAATGGTTCTAGTGGAGAACTGAGCTCGATCCTTGCTACGGTTCAAAGTAAGAGGATTAAGAGCTTCTCTCATAGTGAGCTGGAAGTAATTAAGTTTGAAAAAGGTGGTAAAAGTTCATTTGAATTAATGAAAGCGATAGGCTCTTTTTTCAAAGAAAAAACATTAGAAGAAAAGCTTGGTTCTGACTTGCCTCAAGCTATCACTATTCAGCATTCGGTCGATGAACGTGTTTGGGCTGCAATTAAATCTGCTGTAGATTTGGGATTGTTATACCCCGTTGTAAAAAAAGATAGCAATGAGCGAAGCTTATTTCCCGAAAAGGAAGGGGTGTTCAGTTTAGCTAACTGTTTAGCGCCTCATTTCAATTTATTCCCTCGAGTGGGAAGGGCTGTTAGCATTTCAACTGTAATGAATAGCTCAAGATTGATTGAGCAAATGGAGTTATTTGAAAATGAATAATGTCCGCATTAAAGATTTATCACGATCTGAAATCATGCAATCACAGTTTGACTTAGGGATATTTTCTACAGGTTATGAGCCAAGGTGTACTCACTTAGCTAACCTACTTAATAGTGAAAACATCAAAGAGTCTTTAGTCTTATCATATGAAGAAAGTGCACAAAATGATGTTCACAAGGAAAATGAAAATTTCTTCAGATCGAAAGGGTACAAAAACTTCGTAACTTTGAAGCATTGTGAGATTAAATTAGCTTATCGTAGTCTTATCCAAGTGATGGATGGTATTGAAAGTGACAACGATATACACAAAGTACTAATCGATTATTCTTCAATGTCTAGGAACTGGTATTCAGCGATACTAAATTATCTTTTGAATTACTTCGATAAACCTATTGAAATCACAATGGTTTATTCTTGCGCTGAATATCCATTAAATAGCGGCTTTTTAGACTTTGAATTAGGGGACGTTAAAGTTTTACCTGGTTGCCAAGGCTCGTCTATTACGAAGAAGAAGAAAGCCGGTATCTTTATGTTAGGCTTCGATAGAATCGGCCCTCTTAGCTTCTATAACCTTTTGGAACCAGATATTGCTTACGGGGTGATATCTTCGCCCGGCTCATTGCCTGATTATGAAGATAAAGCTCGCAGTATTAACTCACAGTTCATACAGCACCAGTTAAAAAATGGTGAGAATTTAGTTGGTTCTCCTATCTTTAGTGTGGCTCAAACATTTGAAAATTTGTGTCAGCTTATCAGGCCCGTAGTCAGTAAATACAATGTCTCCATAGTGCAGTTCGGTCCAAAGCCACATTTGTTGGCTTCAGTTATTGCAGGCTTGAGCTTTCAAGGCGTTAGCTGCATATACTCGGAATATAAACGAAGTAAGCCGCATAGTGTGAAGGCTAGTGGCGAATTTGTAATCACATCCATAACTCATGGTATGGAAAATGGTAAGTACTAACTTCGGTTATTAAATAGTAAGCCCTGTCACTCTTCAAGAGTGACAGGGCTTACAACGCCCGCGAATACTAAGCTGATAAGCCTTATCTACGAATGCTAATCGAATGACCACGGAGCTATAGACGCTCTCAGCGCCTCCTTTCTTGCTTGTTACTACCTTACATACAATAATCAGGTTGAATCACTTCAATACAGCAATCGCTGTCCGGATGATTGCAATAAAACCCAATACTTTTAGCGCATTCTAATTTCTGGCCCACTCGGGCTATACAAAGTACCAATTGATAATGGCTTACGGCCAGTTCAGTTGTTCGGGAACTTCTCACGCAGTAGCACCGCTCTATTATCATATCTATTGGATGTGGCACTTTTAACGAATAAAGTGGGAGCAATAACACTAACCAAAAATCGCAATGAACTCTGTTACTGCACTCTGAAATTAGAACAATTGATATAGCCGTATAAAGCCGACTTAGTGTCGGCTTTTTTTGGCCTTAACGTTTTATAAGGAAGCAGAACCATGGCTACTAACTTCATGTTCAAAGTCACTCTAGTATTAAAGAGAAACCCTAATGGCTCATACGCAACACAAGCTGAACGCAAGAAGGTTCTAAAGCTTGTAGATCGAAACTTGAAAGAGCTCGGCTATAACAAGCTTCAACTACATAACTTAGGTTCAAAACATTTGAACGCGGTGATTGGTATGTGGATGAGCAATGGCCTAAGTACTGGAACTATTAAAAATCGAGTTGCTCACCTTCGTTGGTTACTGGAGAAAATAGATAAGCCGGGAGTTCTTCCTTCTAGTAATACAAGCCTAGGTATTCCTAAGCGTGTACATGTGACAAACCAAGATAAATCTATAGAACTAAAAGAAGAGCAATTGAACTTGATTAGTAACCCTTACTTACAGGCTTCATTTCGATTACAAGCTGCTTTCGGTTTAAGAAGGGAGGAGTCTATGAAAATTCGTTTGAAAGAAGCGGATAAACCCCCTCTGGCAGGATAGTTGTCACTGTTAAAATTTACCCAGCATGGGCGGTAATGAGTGAACCTTGTCTCGTATTC
>NZ_CANLBV010000180.1 GCF_947488985.1 uncultured Vibrio sp. | reverse complement strand
CAGTGTAATTATCATAGTTCGTAGCATGATCCTGATTTTACTAAAAATCAAGCACCTTCAATGATCACGGGTATATATTGTTAAAAAAATTACTGGCTCAAATTTAAAGTTTTACGCAGCGAACACTGAACATATAATTTTTTGAGCTAGTAGCACGACGAATTTCGCCTTTGTGCGCATTCCACCAAGAGTAAGCCAGTGTTCGAATAATACCTTTGGAGTCAGACGCGCTATCTGCGGTCCAAAATTCAGTATAAGCACCCTGAGTAATGTAAAAGCCGTTCCACTTAACGCCAGCAGGTCTTGCAAAGAAGTTATGTTTATTAACTAGAGACTGATCCACTTTTTCAAATGGTCCATCAGCTTGTGCCTCTTTTAGTTGTAAGCCGAGCTGTTGGTCACTACCTCGCCAGCCTTCTTGATGAAGTTCCTCTTCAGGCATACCAATGCTTCGTTCAAGCGCTTTCCAGTCCTCATCTGTCGCGACTCTCCAACCTTCCGGACATAAATTTCGCTCATCAGCGACATCATGCCAGTTGTATAGTCGACCATATTTCAACAAGTTCGCTTCGTCATCTTTTGGAATAACACCTGAGCTAACTGCAGAACCGTCTTGAAACTTGGTACTTCTCAACCCTTCAGCTAACCAAACCTGCTCACCGATGGTCACCGTTCGATAGGCATTACCTTCCATGTCCTGAACCGTACCTTCCAGTTGATAAAAGTCTTTATTAATGTCATTAGCAGAGGTTGTAGAAGCAAAGACCATACTGGCTCCTATAGATAAAATAACTTTTTTCACGGCAAATCACCTTTCATTGACGCTGTGGAATTACTATATCTATCATCCTGAATCAAAAAAAGGCGAATTACTCTTTAAAAAATGCCTATTTGTATCAAATAGGCATTTTTTAAAGAGCAATTAACTCACTACGCAATATTCTCAATCATGCCCTTAGCTTGACTCCACTGCTTAGGCGATTGACCATACATACGTTTAAACTCACGACTGAATTGAGAGGAGCTCACATACCCTACCTCCATCGCAGCCTCATTAACGGTCATCCCTGCTGCTATCTTCATAGCGGCTTTATTTAGTCGCATAGACTTCATAAACTGAATAGGGGACATTCGTGTTGCTTGTTTGAATTTTCGATGAAAAACCGCACGACTCATCCCGACGAAAGAAGCAAGCTCATCAATGGTGATGCTCTTACTAAGGTCAAGTGATAGGTACTCGATTGACTTAGCGATTTCGTTTCCAACACCAAACGCTCTTCTCGCAGAGATACCAGCATCGCCCTTCAGGACTGCGTAGTAAAATTCGCGCAGGCGGCTTTCCCCCAAGATAGCAGCATCGGTACTATTTTCACTAAGTTGAAGTAACCTTAGTAACCCATCACAAAAGGTCTCATTCCAGTTAGCCAATGACATACCGGGTGGTTGTGAGCTACTTTTGGGTAGTTTTATCGCGCCGGCGGCACTTTCCATTTCAATTGCCAATTCGGTCATCACCTTGGTATCGAGAGAAATATAGACACCGAGCAAAGGTTCTTCTTCACATGCGTCTGGGGTCCCAGCTTCGACAGGCAGAGATACTGTACAACACATATATTGACTGTTGTCATAAATGTAATGTTCACCGTCAAGAATCGCTTCTTTCTTACCACTCAAAATGACAACTACCGCCGGTTCATATACTGCCGGCGCACAAGGTATCGAGTGCGTCACTCGGAACAAACTGACACCTTTAATACCCGTTTCGATCATGCCGTCTTCAGCAATACGACTCTCTACAATTTGTTTAATTCTCTGTTTCACTTTGTGCTCCATTAACCACACCGATACAAATAGGCATCTTTTAAAGGTTAATTGACCTATATAAAATGGTAATTGATCTATATAGTCAACTCTTCTTAACAATACTCGCTCAAATAGCAGCTTGCAAATAAAGTTGCTCCATTAATAACTCGAATAATTAGATGAAAAAGGCTTGCACATGACAACTCAACGACTTGGCAAAATATTTAAGGTAAAGAACCTCATACTTTGTGCCAACTCTTCTACTTCAGGGATTGCGGCAGATTCTTGAATGACAGCGTCTAAGCGGACCTCTAAAAGCTTTAAAAACCGATCGTATATTGAGGTGTAGCCTCTTTGCGCATCATAAATTGGCGGTGGTAATAGCGATTGGCGTACATCAATAAGGTACTGATTTGCGATAAAATGAGCTCTTTACTAAAGGCATCTAAGCTCCGTTGTTTTCTGCCTCAAGCGCATCAAACATCGCGACCATATGTTGATCTTCTTTTGGTGAAAGGTGTAGAGCCTCGTTAACTGAAAAATTGATATTGCTTAAGTTCATCTTGCAACTTGTGACCACGGATATAATCGGGGTGAAAGCAGATGATGCGAGCAACGGAGTCAACGATTATACCGCTGGCGATCAGCTCTTGGCCGGGAAGAATAATTGGGTCCTAAGGGATTTTTTAACCGCATGGTGCACCAATTAATATCGAGTCAAGCAAGCTGTCACACGATGTCGATGTGGCGAAAAAACTTTGGGCGCTATCTGAAGAATTAACAGGAATAAAATACTAATACGCTGATTTTACAGCTAATACTATACCCGTGATCATTGAAGGTGCTTGATTTTTAGTAAAATCAGGATCATGCTACGAACTATGATAATTACACT
>NZ_CANLBV010000179.1 GCF_947488985.1 uncultured Vibrio sp. | reverse complement strand
ACGTTAGATGGTGCAGTAGAAAATATAGCGTTGTTTAGACGCTTTGTAATGAACATGCTGAAGCAATGTGATTGTGGTGCGCCAAGCCAAAAAGTGAAGTTAAAGAAAGCGGGTTGGAACGATGATTATCGGGCTCGAATCTTCTTTGGGTTATAAATCAATCAAAGTATGCTCGCGCCCTGGTGGTGGTATACAACTACAAGCGTTTAAGACAGATTCGCAACGCTCGGCATTTTTAGTTTGAATCAGCTTTAGTGTATACGGCACAATGGGTTAGGTTCGTGGTGGTGTTGCTCACTGCTTAACGCGGCGCTGACGGATCCCCTCATATTTTCCCTAGTCCTGCATTGTGTGTGAGTCTTTGATATTCGAACATTCCCCATTGATATTGGGATTCGTTAATTTGATATCGCCGATGATTTCGTACCTCTCTTCCTAGACGAGGTATGGATAGAACTCGGCGGTGTTTAATGCTGTTGGCTTGGAAGTCAAAATGCCACTTGGCTTGTACTGCAATGAGGCCATTCCACCACATCAAGATTTCAGCGAGCAATGCAATAAGAAGCAGGATATCCAATCGCTTAGTACAACGAGTTCTGTTGTGGCGAAGTGCGATCCCATAGGCGGTACTCTTTAGATCGCGGAAGGCTTCTTCTATTTGCATGCGCTTGGCGTACAGGTTGGTAATTTGTACTTCATTTAAGATGTGTCTAGGGACATTGGTCGCGAGTAACCACGGCTCCTTTGCACTGCGTTGATAGAGATGTGTAGCGGAGTGTTTTTGGCTGGTTCTACTATGGCGCTGGGCTTTTCTGCCTTTTTCTAATCCCTTATAAACATAGGCTTCACAAGATATCGGTGATCTCTTTGCTAATAAGCAGTGGCCAAGATATTTGGGTTTATGGACAGCGTTTGGATAAAAGGTTTTATTTGAGACCCAAGGTTTTTGGGGTTGTTTGATTGATACTTCACCTCGGACACGACCTAACCAAAACCAACCTTTATCCTGAACTTGGCGAAACCAAGTATTTCTAAAACCCGCATCAGAAACGATGATCGGACTGATTTTATTCGGCAAAATACTCTGCAATTTATCGAGGAATGTTTGGTGACTTTTCGGTGAATTGTATTGGCCATACTCAAAAACTTGCTCAAAGATTGTGATGGCTCGACCATCAAGTGCAACGGATGCTCTTAACGTCATATAACGAAGTTGTTCACGCACATCAGACCAATCAACAAGGATCACAGGGCATGAGTTGGCGCCCGTTATTAAGTAGGCATGCCATTTATAAATAAGGTCTTTTTCACGATGTAGTTGATGATTTCCAAGCAGTCTATCAACGCGTTTGATCGCATGTTTTACCGTGGTATTAGTTTCCAGTTTGCGACCTAGTTTAGTCAGCGTTAAGTCTGAGCCGTCAAGTACACTTTTTGTAGCAAGCATCAGAGAACTAACGCGTTTTTTGTGAATGGAGGGGCATTGGTTTTGTATGGTTTGTTGTAGAATCTGAATATCGCGCATCGTTAGTTCACTTGTTCGAAATGTGTGTTCAGCGATATTCATTAGATCAAAGACGGCGATGCGCGTCTACCTCATTGTTTTTACGCCTGATTATGAGGGGATTCGCAAGAACGCGGCGTTATGTAACAAGGGGTAATTGTGCGTTGTTTATTTTGTAAAGAATCTAGTAATGACACCAAGGGTGTAGAGCATCTTATCCCAGAGTCTTTTGGCAGCAAAAAGCTAATACTACCCAAAGGGTTGGTTTGTGATAAATGCAATAACTATTTTGCTAGGAAGGTTGAGAGGCCTGTAATGTCACACCCTTCTATGAGAAACGTTAGGGGTTGGTATCAAGTACCCAATAAAAAAGGGAAAATGCCCAGTGTATTAGGCCATATAGCTGGAACTGAAATACAGGTCAATATGAAGCTAGGTAAAAACAAAAAGCTTCAAATAAAAGCTGAAAAAGCGTCAGAACAAGCAATTGTTGATGAATACCTAAAAGATATGCAGACCACAGGAGAGTTTCCACCTTTTATTTTTCCAGTTGACATAAATCCACCTCAGCAAGAAATGTCTCGGTTTTTAGCCATGCTCGCTTTGGAAGCTTTAGCTTTGCGCTTTTCTTATGCTGGGGATCAGGACCTCATAATTGATGAGCCAAGTTTTGACTTAATCAGAGATTATGCTCGTTATGGTAAGGGAGTAAAGGAATGGCCATTTCACCGCCAAGTTTTGTTTCCAATGGATACATTGATGAGGCACCCAGAAACAGGTGAATGGGTTCAAGTAGGGTTTGGGCATGATATTATCATTACACCGACTCCTGAGACATATGTATCTTTCAATTTATATGGTGTGCAGTTCACGATAAATGTCGGTGGACCGTCTATTCATGGTTATGAAATGTGGTTAAAGAATAATGACCCTCTAGAGAGAACGGGAAATGAATTAGTAAAAAGAATGGTAAATGGAAAAGAACAATTCTATTTGGAAGGTGATTTCTGTATGAAAAATGGAGCTGAGTACGATAGGAAAAATTGGCTTAATAAATAGAATTGTTACATAACAAACAATTTAAGAGTGATTCCTAACGCTTGGGACTGTTGGTTTAAAATTTGAACACAGTGTTTACGGTTGTATTTTTGAGTTTCGTGGTAGCGTTACTCACACCTTAATTGGGCGTTGAGGCTGTAGAATTTCTCTTTTTTCAACCAATATCACCTGACTTTTTGAGCACTTTTTTCGTCTAAATTAGCTTAAATACTGTGCAG
>NZ_CANLBV010000178.1 GCF_947488985.1 uncultured Vibrio sp. | reverse complement strand
TCGACTGAGAAGGTTATATCTATGTGCTACCGAAGTTGGACTAAGCTGACCAATTAAATAATCAAATTGGTATTATTAGCACTAGAAGCCAAGAGCATTTTACTTTCGTACATCGTGTGTCAGGAGTAGAAATTCAAGTTAATATAAAGCGCTGAATTTAAATTACAGGCTCGCGGGCTTTTTACAGCTAAAGCCTCAAATTATTCTTACTGTAATCTTTGATTTTCTCTATATCTTTAATGGGCTCTCCAGATAGACATCCGTGCTTAAGGCTGTAACTACTAGCAGGCACGTTTTCTTGGATTATATACCGCTTTCCATCCTCGCTCATCTGCCACCCGAACAATAAAAGGCCGTCAGGAGTTGCCGCCATGTACTCACTCTCACCTTCACTATTAATCGGAACTTCTATTACGTGGTTGTGGTCAGTAAATGATACTGTTTCACCATTAAAAAACGACTGGTATCCGCCTTTTTTTAAATCCCCGAACTCAACGGCACTAGCATAACCATACAGCCATACAGCCATGCACTGGCGCAGTGTGTGCCATCCTCAAGAGCATTTTCAATCTCTACTGTCGATGTCGTTGATTGACAGCCAAGAGTTGATATAGCTAGCACAGAAACAAAAGTAACGCGCCTTACAAAATTAAAGAGCATTATTTTTAATCTCTCTTTTTTCACCGCCAGCAATTAACATCAAAGATGAGACTACAGGTGTAAATAGCACAGAAAGGAAGAAGTAAGCCGCGCTACTTCTTCCTTTTTCACCTGCATATAGTGAAATAATCACCGCAGGCCAGAGATAAAACAAAACGCAAATCAAAAACCAAATAGTCACTAAACAACCTCAATTTTTCCAACAAAAGCCCAAAGCTTGGTGACTCTTGAATCCCAAACCATACAATCCTCTGAATATATCGTATCAAGCAGTGCTTTTCCCAGATTATTTTTGTCCGGCCTTTGTTTGTGAGGCTTGTCATCCATGCGTTCTCTTTTCTTTTGTGACCACGATTTTGGCATTGGAATATGGAAGAAAATGTGCGAACCGTAGGTGGGGACATAAACCTTTTTTAGCCTGCACTCTATGCAGCTCTTGATGCAATGAATATTCAACTTTGGTTAACGGGGTGTGTAGTGGCTGAGTGAATTTGGCCACTTGATTGGAGGTTTGCAATACCTGAAGTTATTCATGAATCGCTAATTTAGGAAAGTCGCTAGCAAACTTCTGTCCAGAGACGTGCTAGCACGTTTTTGCCCCATTGTTGGATAGAGCTTTTACTCGTTCATTGACCTATTTTCAATTGGTCGTCTTGATTCATTTCTATAGGGTGAGCTTAATTAAAGTGTCAGAGTGCGGTAAAACCATCATAATGTTGGTTGAAAACCCTACACGCTACTTATTTCGACTTGTTAAAGGTAGACTGCTACCAACACTCTTAAATATTTTATGACTATGAATGCTGTGACTATATCTTCCTTAACAACCCTCCCTGCCTCGAAAAAGAAGAAGAGCAAACTCAATCAACTGTGGGAGGAGGTCGAAAAAAAACAACGTCGTAACGAGCGATATCAAGCCAAGTTAGACAGTTTTCATCTCGAATTCAAAACGTATGCTGAACCACAAGAGCAAGCGGTTTGTTTAGCGACAGAAAAGTGGATTCATCATTTAATTTCCTTTACTCAACGTAAAACGATTAAAGGTGCACAACGTGAAGCGCTGTATGACTGGATACTAGAAGAATTGAGTATTTTAGAAGCCAACCCATTTAACCCTATCAATACCGATGAACTGCGCCACGCCTTTGATGAAGCGTTGATGTCCGATGTTACCAGTCAACCTGGTACGGGCTCGATGACTGGAGAGCAGCTTAATGAGCTCCGAGAAGAGATCTCTATGATGCTTGGTGAGGATATCAACATCAGTAATGAACAGCTGTTGGAGATGGTTGAGGACCCTCGTAAGTTTCACGACTATCTACAAGCACTGATGGCTGAAAAAGTCGAAAAAGAGCAGTCAGAAGCGGACGATGATATTGATTGGGGAGCTGATAACTTTTTTTCTCAGGACAATGAGCCAGTAAACTCTAAATCGCCATATAACGAAAAAAGTCAAGCGCTTTACAGTGATAAGCAAATGACAAAACTCTATCGCCAGTTGGCAAAGCAGTTGCATCCAGATAGGGAAACGGACGAGAAAAAGAAGATTGAAAAAAGCGCTTTAATGCAGCAGTTATCACAGGCGAAGAAAGATAAAGATGTCGTAGCGTTATTGTTAATGGCTCAGCAATACTTACCTGATCACGAGATGATAATGGATAGTGAAATGATTGAGCGTTTACAAGCGACGCTCGAAGAAAAACTTAGGCATTTGAATATTGCGTATCAAGAGCTCCAACATGGTCATGATTTAAAAAGTATTATTTGGCAAAAGTTTGGTGGTGGTAACAAGGCCAGACGCGAAAAAGGCCTAAGACAGTATCGGGCTACGTTAGAAAGAGAAACGATAGAGTTACATGAAAAATGCCAAGATGTAAAAACTGTTAAGCAGTTGCAGGTGCATTTAAAGGAGAGAGTTAAAGCATCGCGCTTTGAAAATCAGCTTTTAAACATGGATCCATCCGAGTTATTTTCCTTTGAGGATGATTGGTTTTAGTTTGTTTATTTTCAATCTAGTTGGTGTTTCATAGAAACTAAGGTTTCAACGCATTTTCTATGCAGGTTGGAACCTTAGCGATTCTCTGCCTGGCTAATCTCTGCCCCATTGTTGGTTAACCTAAGACTAAGGCCACAGTTCCTTTGTCATCATTTGACCTATTTTTTCTAATAACTGAATATGTGGTCAGTTGTGTAAAAGATACTGTTAAGTTCAGGGCTGAGATATCTAAACGGGAGTGGAAGTGAAAATTGAAAACAAAATTGGTTTTGTTGCTTAATTCAGATAGAAGACATGCCTGGTCCATAGTTGCCTAATTCTTAAACAATGCACTGAGTT
>NZ_CANLBV010000177.1 GCF_947488985.1 uncultured Vibrio sp. | reverse complement strand
AACATGTATAATATCAATCGTTCGTAAAACCTCCGGCTTGTTTCTTTTAACGTCAGTTAAGGCAACGAGCTATGGAACCATCCAAATATAAGTACCCTATTACGGCTAAACTGATACGTGATGCACGTTTACGTTCTGGCCTACAACAGAAAGACTTCATTTCTCAAAACAACCTTGAAATCACTCAAGCTACCTTTTCTCGTTGGGAAACGGGACAGGCGCAAGTGCCCGTTAGTGTCCTGCTAAAGCTTGGTTTAATTGCGGAAGGAATTGCCGAGATGGCATTGATACTCACCATCTTTGCAAAATGCCTACAAAATCGCCTTGAATTAGAAATCGAAGCACAAAGAAAGGCGGTGCAGTGATGGAGTTATTTTTTTCTTTACTCTTATTGATAATTATACTTTGGGCTTTGGGGTGGCTATGACTCTAAGAACCAAATTCACCCAAATCATAAACGGCATCAAAGAATCGCGCCGCGTTCTCGAGGATGCGTCCCCAGATTGGCCGAAAGTCTCCCCTCTAAAATTGGTCGGTACCGTCAAGGAATACGCGATAACAAACTTCGAAGCTGCCCGCGATATCTTCGACAGCAAAGTGGCCGCGCTCGAGAACCTACAACAACAAGTCGATGAGCTACGCGATCAACTCAAAAAAGTTCAAGGAGAAGAACAATGATTCTAGGTTATGTGAAATGCACCGCCCCTAATTGCGGTGAAGCGATGGAAGTCAGCCAATGCAGCGGTAAACGTTCGGCCTACTTAAAGGGACGTTGTCACGTTTGTCAGTGTACGGAGCAGCGCAGCAATGCCAATACCCAAGACTACCTAAAGCAATATATGCCTTTAGAAGAGCTAACCGCGGCTACTGAAGCGCAACAAGAACCCTTACATGTGCAACCCGAAGTACAACAAGTGCAACCCGAAGTACAACAAGTGCAATCGGAAGTACAACAAGTGCAATCGGAAGTACCAAATGAAGTGCAACCCTACCCTAATAATGTGCCTAAATCAGACGGGGTTTCAGGGTTGTTGTGTGCTGGCATCGGTGCATTCATTGGCTTAACCCTTGGTAAAGCCGTCACTGTTTTACGATCTGTATAAGGACACCCTATCCCATGGACAAACAAAATAATGTAGAACTCGATCAACCAGTCATCGATGCTGAAGAAATTGAAACGCACACCGAGCAAGACAAAAGCGAGTTCCTAGAAGAACTGGAAAACGAGTTCGACCCGCAAGCCGCGTTGGACAAAGCAGACGAAAAAGCCGAAGCCGTGAACGCTCAGAAAATGGCACTCGAAGCCACAGAGCAAACCGTTCTTGTCGGTGTTGGCATGGCTGACTTCGCCGTAAAAGAAATGCTCGATGAACGTCTAGAGATTGGTGAAGACAACGCCCACGCATTGGCAAAAGCCGCCGCGCCGGTCATTTTAAAATACAACGTTGCGCCCCCGCCGTGGGCGGTGAAATACAAAGAAGAGATTGGCTTGGGTTTGGTAGCACTCAGTATCTCCGCTTCCTTATTCCTGCAACACCGCAGCCTTAAGAAAGCCGATCGCCTTGCTGCTCAAGAAGCACAGCAAAACGCACAACCGGAATCAGAGCAAACGGCATCGTGATGCAAGTCACACTTAATACATATCTAACCCACTTGGTGTTAGGCATCTAAGGCATATAAAGCAGTAACACTAAGGCCGCCCACTTTCGGGCGGTCTTTTTTTTAGGGTTAGATATGGAACCAATCAACAATAACAACGCACTTGATAACCACCATGCCTACATTGTCGGCATGTCGGGTTCGGGTAAATCGTCCTTAGCAAAAAAACTGCTTATCTCATCGACTGACCAAGTCGCCATTTACGACCCGAAACGTGAATATGATGGCCTTATCGTAGGTCGTAAAATCCGCGTTTATGGCAACTTACGCTCGTTCGCCAGTGCGTTAATGGCAGGAAGAGAAACCAAGCAAGGCTTTAAGATCGCTTATCGCCCCTCAGAGCCTTCGGCTAAAGACTTCGACCTCTTTTGCCGTGTAGTGTGGAGTTGTGGCGATGGGAAGCACAAGAAGCCACTCAAGGTTATTTGTGAAGAAGTCGCGGAGAACTCAACCAGTGCCGGCAAAGCCACCGGTTACCATGGCAAGCTGCTTCGCCTTGGTCGCTCTTACAACATCCACACCATCAACCTATTCCAACGTGGCCAAGAAGTACCAAAGACGATCATTGATAACTGTGAATATGGCTACATCATGTTAACGAAGACACCCAAGAGCCGCCGATACTTAGAAGACCTAACCGGAATATGTGCCAATGAACAGTCAAAGTTAGTTAAATTTGACTACTTCAAGCAATACGGAGTGGTCGTTGAAAAAGGCCGTATCCGTTGGTAAGTGTGAAATAAATCACACTTAATGTATATCTAAGGTACATAACCATTAGGCATCGAAGGCACATAAAGCAGTACCAATAAGACCGTCCACTACCGGACGGTTTTTTATTGGAGTAAATCGAAGCATGAAATTGAATGCAAAAAACATAGGTATTATCGCAGGCATCGCTGCGTTAGTGGCGGCTGGCGTTGTTTGGGCATCAAACAACGTTGACGCTGTTGAAGATACCATTGGTTAAGGGAGTAATTAATCAATGACTACTTCAACCAAACTGAACTCGTTCACAGGTGCTGATTACGGCGAGAAAGCAACGCTCACGCTGCCTATTGGTCCTACATACGAAGAAATCTTTCTTGAAACCAACCTTGCAGCCGCACAACTGCGCCGCGTCACGATCACGTTGAACGCTGATGAAATCATCGTCTTAGATGGTGAGTTGATCAAGAAGCTAGAAGCGTACAAAGGTCTGACTCAAACGGATGGTTTCTTCACTATCCCGCTGGCTGACATCACAGCCAAAACGAAAAACGGCGTAAGTTACACAGGTCTGGTGACAGAAATGGGTGACAACATCACGCTAGAAGTGGAAATCGCGTCAACTGAACAAGCCAACGCGCCTAAGGTTCAACTGCAAGCATGGGCGACCGTTTCAGCGCGTCAACCGGCTCGCGTTCT
>NZ_CANLBV010000176.1 GCF_947488985.1 uncultured Vibrio sp. | reverse complement strand
ACCGCAAACGAGGATGGCTCGTTTACCATCACGCCAGATGCAGACTTCAATGGCGACATCGACCTAAGCTTCGATGTATCCGATGGCACAGAGACCGTGCAAGCGGGCGTGGATTTAACCGTAAATCCGGTGAATGACATTCTAGTTGTTGCTCCAAGTATGTACCACATCGAAGAGGATGGTAGCATCCTCTTTACTCAAGAAGACCTGTTAAGTGGTGCTACTGATATTGATGGTGATGACCTAACGGTTACGAGTGTCAATTACTCCGGTGATGAAGGCACAGTAACAGATAACGGCGATGGTACGTTCAGCTTTGTTCCTGAAGAAAATTTCAGTGGTGACTTACAGCTTAGCTTCACCGCTACGGATGGTACCGCTGAGGTTGAGCAAGATATCAGTGTCCACATTGAGGCTGTAGCGGATGCTCCGGATCTTGTAATCACTGACGGTGATGGCGTCAACGTTGACGACCAAGTCCTTTTGGTTGAGCCCGGCGGCATTGTTGAGTTGAACATCGCAGCAGCGTTGGTTGACCAAGATTTGTCAGAAACATTAACCGTTACGGTAGATGGTGTGCCTGAAGGCTCAGTCATTCAATACGATAATGAAGGTGTTCTGAATGACCAAGATAACGGTATTACCAGTTATAACGATACAGAAATCACAGTAACGTTTGAGGGTGAGACGGCTGGCTACCAAAATGCAGCGGGTTACTACAAGGTCGACGAAGACGGTAATATCACCGGGGTTGAAGTTGTTTACGAAAATGCCTCAGAAGTTGGTGGTGGCGGTGACCTCGTGCCTGGGCAAGATCAATTTACTTTCCAAGTCGAGGAAGGTGAAAGCTTCAATCTGTTCTTGATTCCGAATGGTAATAACTTCAATGATTTTGATGCCATGCAGGAAGGTCAATACGAGTTCCGTGACGCAGATGGTTCCCCTGCGACTATGGATACTGTTGATCCGCAATTGGTATTTGTTGATGCCAATGGCTCAGAAACTGTGGTTCAAAGTCAGTTTGGTGATGCCGTGTTCCATGGCGGCTCAAGCACTGACTTGAATCAAGATGGTATTGAGCATACTCGTACTACTGTCAACGAAGATGGTGAGTTGGTTTACGGTTTTGAAGATTTGTATGGCGGCGGTGATGCTGACTACTCTGATTTCAATTTCACTATTGATGTCGGTGAGGTCAACAGCCAAATCTATAGCGGTGAAGTCACTGTTGGGCCTGATGGCACGGTCAACCTGCCAACAACAGCGATCGAAAACCAACTGCAAATCCAGTTACCAGAAGACTTTAACGAGGAATTTGAAGTCAACGTGAGTGCAACCGCAACGGAGTTATCGAATGACGACTCTGAAACGGTTTCTCAAACTATTCACATTAATGCGACTGGTTCGCATATTGAACATGTCCCTGAGGCTCTACCTGTATCAGCGACAGTTGAAGAAGATGGTTCAATCATCATTACGCAAGAAGACCTATTGGCGAATGCTCGCGATTTGGATGGTGATCAACTTACGGCTCTGAACCTAGCTACCGATGATGATAGCGTAAGCATCTCCGATAACGGTGATGGTACATACACATTAACGCCAGACGCTGACTTCAATGGTGATGTTACCTTTACGTTTGATGTATCTGATGGTGATGATGTTGTATCTACCAACCTAGAGCTAACGGTTTCACCGGTCAATGATGGACCAGAAGCGCAAGACCAAGCGTTTACCGTTGCTGAGGATGGCGTACTCACGTTCAATGACCAAGACCTATTAACGGGTGCAACGGACATTGAAGGGGACGACCTAAGTGTTGACGGTGTCATTTATACCGGTACTGATGGTGTCCTAACCGACAATGGTGATGGTACATACAGCTTTGCACCAAATGAAAACTTCAATGGTGATGTTAACTTTACGTTTGATGTTTCAGATGGTACCGACACGGTTACTGCTAACATTGATGTCAACGTGACACCAGAGAACGATCCACCAGTTGCGGGGAGCACGTCTTACACAGTTCATGAAGACAACTCGATCACTATCAGTAACGAACAATTACTAGCGAACTCTTCAGATATTGAAGGTGAAGTAGCGATTGATAGCGTAACTTACAGTGGCAGTGACGGTGTCCTTGAAATCAATGGCGACGGCACATATACCTTCTCTCCAAATGAGAACTTCAACGGCGAAGTTAGCCTAGATGTAGTTGTTGTCGATGAAGACAATGTCGCTGAATCGACTACCGCTGGTATTACCGTTCTTGAGGTGAACGATCCACCGGTTGCTGGTCCAACGTCATACACTATTGACGAAGATTCTGTGCTGACTTTCAATGAGTCTCAAGTTCTACTCAACGCATCAGATATTGAAGGCGATGTTGAACTTGTAGAGATCAACTACGACGGCCCTGATGGTATCTTCTCTATCAATGGTGACGGTACATGCAGTTTCGCTCCGAATGAAAACTTCAACGGCCAAGTGCAGTTGGATGTGACTATTCAAGATGAAGACGGTACTCAGGTTGATACCTACATTACGGTTGATGTCTTGCCTATTAACGATGTTCCAGTCTCTGGCGAGCTAGCTTACAGTATTGAGGAAGACGGCTCGATTACCTTGAGTCAAGAGCAACTTCTCTCTCAAGCTGACGATGTAGAGGGCGACGACCTTACTGCATCTAACTTGCTGGTTGATGGGGATGCAACGGTTACGGCTAACGACGATGGTAGCTTTACCATTACGCCGGATGCGAACTTTAACGGTGATATCGATCTAACGTTTGATATCAGTGACGGTACCGATACGCTTGTCGCGACTGCAGATCTAACGGTCAATCCAGTTAATGATTTACCACAACCACAAGATCAAACCTTCAGTATTGGTGAAGACGGTATCTTGAACTTCACTGATGAAGACTTGCTTACCGGTGCGACCGACATTGATGGTGATGACCTGTCTGTTGAAGGTGTTACGTATACGGGGGCTGATGGTGTTCTTACTGATAACGGGGATGGCAGCTACAGCTTTGCACCAAACGAGAACTTCAATGGTGATGTGAACTTCAGCTTTGATGTATCAGATGGAACGGATACAGTTCAAGCCAACATTGATGTGACGGTCACCGACGTCAACGACGCGCCAGTGGCGGGGTCGACGTCTTACCAAATGAACGAAGACGGCACCATCACCTTGAGCCCAGAGCAGTTGATTGCCAACAGCTCGGATGT
>NZ_CANLBV010000175.1 GCF_947488985.1 uncultured Vibrio sp. | reverse complement strand
AAGCGACCATAAAGATACCCAAATCACTCATAAAATTGAGTCGAAATGGGTAGGGGTCGGCGCAGCCGAAAGGGCTGCTGTTCTTCTTATGTCACCGTCTATTGCTAGTCCCGTCAGAACACTCAAGCCTTGGGTAGATCTTGGCATTAGCCTAAGGACTTCTTTTAGATGGAAGGCTGTTGGAAAGGTTTATCAGATAACAGTCCTTTTTGGGCTTTCAAAAAGAGGTTTATTGTTTATGGCTCATTTGATGCCTATCTCTAAAGCGCTCGTTCGCGGTCAAGAAAAGGAGCTTCTTGTTTTGAGGTTCCTCGCTTTTGAAACGTATACGAATTTTGAACATCTTTGTTTTCTTCTTCAATCTGCTAAATCGAATACATCATCTTTACTGAAAAGAATGGTTACTCGTGGGCTTTTGATTAAGCGTTCTGTGACTTATCGAGGCCGTGACCTGAATTTGTGGGGGATTACTGCTCTAGGGGTGGAGAGTTTAGGGGATGTTGGCTTCTCTGTTCGTTGCTTCAATGGATTGCGCTTTAGTCTTCAACGGTTAGACCATAAGTTGATGACACAGCGTACTCGAATGGCTTTTTCACAGTTATCTTGGGCTGACTTTCAGACCTTTACTCATCACCAAGCGTTCAAAGAACAACTTAAATTGAAGCATTATCCTGATGCTCTTGTTCATTCTCGGCTAGATGATGGGGTGTTTGCGGTTGAAGTGGTTTTAACGTTGAAAACAGTCTCAATCTATCGAGCGATGATTAAAGAGCATATCATCGCGAAACGACAAGGGGCTTGGAGTCATGTTGTGTTTGTTGTCGAGAATGAAGGTTGTAAACATCTCCTACAGAATCGTTTTAATCACATTAAATACATTGCCTTTGATGAATCTCGCCAACCATTTGAATGTCATGAGGCAATGGTCAGCATTCTGGTGTTGGAAGATATGATCCGTTATCGCTTTAAAAGAGCTTCTTAAGCATTCATTTACGCTTATAACCGTTCTCGGCACTTGTTGGCTCCGAGAACGGTTATAAGTATTGCTTGCTTGACATTAGCTTAAAAAACTAAATAAAAGAGCAGCTTAGGAACATGTTCCTAAGACCTAGGGTGCGTATCGCTACGCGAGACTAAGCTACTTTTCAAGTGCGAAATGGTCGTGCTCTTCGTCCCCTTCCTTTCTGCTAGTAAACTATCTTAGTCTCGCCCTGCTCAACGCACCCCAGAGCATGCACTAAAATTAGCAATTCCCCTCTCCAGTTCGGCACTTTCAGTGATTGAATTTCTTAACGCTTATAGAGCACTTTCATTTCCACATAACAATTAAACCCCCTCGGAGGGGGACGCTGAACGCGATTGATTTAGGAAACGAAAAGCTGACGCTCTCACTCCGTTCGCTTGTCGGATCGTACTTAGTCATGAAAGAACTTCGTTCATTTCACGACTAAGCACGCTCTCAAATCGCAAACTTTCGGTTATGGGCGTTACGGTGTGATATTTGGGTGAGTTCAAAAGATGTTAATTCGAGCTGAGATTCGGCCTGAATGCGTCACAAACTTACAAGGCGTTATGGAAGTACATTGCCTTAAGTAAGTGTCCTAAATCTTCGCTAAGAGCGTTTGAGGCGGTCTGGGGGCTGTTTCTGATGGCAAACTCACGCATTTACCATAATAGGAATAATGAACACCTAAAAATCAGCCTATACTCCTCGTTTTCTGATACTCAACTTTACTGGGAAAGAGCATTGAATAGTGGAACGACTCCCAATAAGGCACCCAATCCACAACTCCCCAAGCCCACGATAATAATGGATAATAAAAAGTTATCCATTATCAAATTTACAATGTGTTTAAACCAATTAACCTTGGTTTTAGGGGTTTTGCGCCCATTTCAGCGATAAGTCCAATGTGACGGCTTCACCCCTCATCCGTAAAAGCGTTACAGCAAATCAGCTTCCACAGAATAATCAATTAATGCCGATGGATTTTCGAATCAAAGCAGACATCGCTACTGCCAGTGATCTAGAAGTGCACTCCAACGTCATAACGTTTTTTGTGCAAAAATCACTCAAAAGTATCGTTGATATTAGAAATCATAATTTCGCTAGACCTTACAGGACATAGCCTCTGAGCTAAGTCTGGACTTTCTGCTGAAATGGGCGCAAAACCCCATAATGCGTCTCACTTATAACGTGTATCACATCTATCCTAATTTCAATTAAAATGTCTTTTCGATTTTTGGAGTGCGTTTACTATGAAAAAAATAAAAATTTATGTTTTAACAACTAGAGATAAAGATAGAGTTCATAGGATGGAACGCCTACTTGATGGAGTTGAATTTAATTTTGTTGATTCATTGAGTGTTGATGAGCTTAAAAGAATAGAAAATAAGTTCGCTAAAGAGTCTTTAAAATTCAGGAAAAAAGCAATTATGCTTGGTGAGTTTGGAGCTTTTAGCACCCACTCTATGGCATGGAAGTTAGTTGATGAATCAAATGAAATGGGAATAATTATAGAAGATAGTGCTGATTTTGTTAAAGATGCATCAGTACTTTTTAGTGATGATGTCTATAATCAAATTATAAATAACGGCTTAATTTCTTTTACTGACTATGACCATAACGTTGTACGCCCCAAAAATAAACCGGTTTTGTTTGATGATCTTAAGCTAAAGAAAGCATTCCCTATACGTTGTTATGGAATCACACCAGAAACGGCTAGGACTTTATTGGAGCATATGGATATGACCGGTATGGTTCAGCCAGTAGATAAGTGGATGTCAATTTATAAATTATCCGGTGTCTCTGGATTCTTAAGCAATATTGGTATTGCGATAAGGGCTCCGAAAAATGAACTGAAAAGCATAGCAAATGCAAGGAGAGGTAAAGTTTCATTTAATCCTTTAAATTTAATATACCGCAGAATAAATAAAATTAGGTATAAATATTAAACATCCTAAAGTCATATCGATATTTAGAGGTTTTCTTAGGGGTGATTTACCATAATGGCACTTAGTGCGCATCGAGATTCAAACACAAGAACGGCTCCCAATGGGAGCCTTTTTTGTTTGGGAAAGCTATGACCGGTTAAAAGGATCATTGAGATCAATCGCTTTTGGGATTAATCTATTTCCCAGATGTGACAAAACCAGCCGTAGGAAGCTGGTTTTGGTCGGAGTACTTACTAGTTTAGCCACTGGGTAAGTCCTTTCATGATAGCCATATCACGTAAGCACTTCAAGTACTCCTGCACTCTGTTTGGATTCAAGATGTTTTGGACAGAGCGACGCGCATCAGCCACCGACCA
>NZ_CANLBV010000174.1 GCF_947488985.1 uncultured Vibrio sp. | reverse complement strand
CACTTTTGAAAAAGTAAAACAAAACAGCTCAAGGCTGCACCCAATTTGAATTGGTCACTCAGTTCATTGAAATCAATGTGATACCTAAGTATCAATTTTTGATATTCATCAACGAGTGCCCACACAGATTGATAGGTTTAAATTGTTAAAGAGCTTCTCTTCGTTGTGACTCATATCACTGCGGAAGAGGCGGCCATTCTAGCGATTTAATTCCCCGTGTCAAACACTTATTTGGAATTAATTCCTACTTTCTAAAAGTAGAAGCGAATTATCGCTTAAAGCTAGTTGCCTTACTAACATTTCTTCGCTGAAGCCTTGTGGCGCCTGCCGTGTCAGTGAGGCGGCATTATAGAGATGCCACTCGCATTGGCAAGCAATAAATACGTTTTTTATTGAAAAAAGAGGTTAAACGAAGATATTTCAACCAAGGGCTTATTTATACCACTTTCATCCCAAGTTTCAAACAAACTACCCACAACCACCTGTGGATAACTACTCTCTAGTATCAAAAAAGTAAGATAAACGAGCCCTAGGGTTTAGATACTCTCGAACTTGTTCAGGTAACTTGCTTGGATGAACGGCATTAACGATTTTTATGCCTTTAGTCAGTAAGTCGATTATCGGCGCTTGTGTTCTTGGCACGCTAGGATCATAGATAAGTACATTCGGGTACAGCATATGCTTAGCGTCAACAGAAATCACAATTCCAATGGAGTCATTTGAAAGCTGGACTATCGTTCCGGGCGGGTAGACCCCCATGAACTTAACCAACAGGCTCAAGTTATCTTGGCTATAGAGATGGTTGCAATTTTTATATAAATGGGACAATGCCAAATGCGGGATCATTTGCTGAGGTTGGTTTTTACTATGGCAAAGATTGTCGAATGTATTCGCCACTGCGACTATTTTAGCAAACTCATCAATTTCATCTTCTTTTAAGCCCTCTGGGTAACCAGAACCATCATTCATCTCATGATGTTGAGTAATGACCTTTTTGACACTTTCAGGGAATTCATCAATTGTCGCTATTATATCCGCACCATACTTAGTATGAAGCTTTAGGTAGTTCTCTTCCGGTACCGTAAGCGCGCTCTGCTTTCTTAGAATTGCTACAGGTATTTTGATCTTCCCGACATCATGAAACAACGCAGCAAAGGAAAGGTCTTTCAATTGTTGCATACTATAGCCTTTAGCTTTACCTATCATAAGAGCAACAACTGACACATTTAACGTATGAAAGTAGACGTCTTCAAACTTAGCTTGTGTATTCATGAGGTGCAAGGTGACGCTATCATCACTGACTAACGTTTCGACAATATCATCAATTAGACCCTTAACCTCCCCCACGGCATCTAAAGGCCGGTTGCGAATTTTCGTCATTACGGAGCGCATTCTAGCAAGTGAACGCTCGAACTCTTTCTCGCAATGGTTCACTCTGCGGCGGTAAGAGTTCAAAGTTTCGATACGTTCATGCTTATCTTTCCACATTTTTTCCGTTTCAAGACTTACCTGTAAATCTGTATCAGCCTCTTGTTCAACCACATGGTTAACAGGTAACGGCGAAGTATCACTTTGGTTGAAATTTATATAGACGTGTTTAATCCCAAGGTGTCGAATAACCTTTACTTGAACGTCATCTTTGATTTTAAAGCTGTTGAATAAAAATGGGTGTTCATTCCATTTTACGGGGAGTCGTATATGTAGACCGGGCTGAATCCGGTCTACGGTGATCTTTATGCTGCCCATCTTTATTTATAGTATTGATTAATAAAATCTGATTCTGATTTTAGTCAATCCACACAGTAATTCCACTATCTCACTTCACAGGTTTAACTTAAAGAATCACAATGTACCATCCAGCGAATACCGAACTTATCCTCTACTTTACCGAACCGAGCCCCCCAAAAAGTATCAGATAACGGTGTCATTATGCGTCCACCCTGCTCAAGCTTTTCAAAGATTTGTTCTTGAGTCGCCGTATCCTCAGTAACCAGAGACAGAGCGAGGTTATTCCCTTCAAGCTCTTTGGCCTTTACACCATCAGACATCATGAGTTTCATCCCAAATGCTTCGAACTCAGCGTGCATAATCCACTCAGGCTGAGCTCCTTCAATGACTTGGGGCGCATCACTAAAAAGCTGTTTCGATAACACCACACCGCCAAAACACTTGTAGTAAAAATCCAACGCTTCACTACAACGACCATCAAAAAATAAGTAAGGGGTTACTGTCAGCATATATCTCTCCTCTGTTGCTCCTTTAAACATAGACAATAGAAGATAGAATGACAGGTAACATCATGATTAATTTGTGAATAATTTGAGTTGCAGAAGGAAATTATTGGATTTAGGAACGAAACATCAAGATACGCCTGATTAGAAACAGTAGTAACCGCTACCGTAAAGACAACGTTTCTATTTCCTCAGATACAACAAAGTCCCGACATAGTCGAGGCTTTGTTGTTTAAATATGGTACCGGTAGGCGGACTTGAACCGCCACGCCCGAAGGCAACGGATTTTGAATCCGTCGTGTATACCAATTTCACCATACCGGCATTATCTTGGGGCTTTGCCCTTTCGATGTTTGGTATTATACGTATGCGAGCAGATGTAGCAAGTATAAAAACTTGAATTCACGTGTGTTTGCCGATAATTTAGCCACCAAGTCATAAGCTGTGCGTCATGTCTCTTTTCACGCTTAGCCTTAAGCTATATTCTGACCCCTCAATTTTTTAAGAAGTAATCCCACATGACATCAACCAACACACTGCCACCAGCAGGAGTCATGCGCCGATTTGGTGCCTTGTTCTATGACGCTCTTATCGTCATCGCGATTGAAATGATGGCAGCTGGCGTCATTATCGCTTTACTGCACGCACTGATGGCTCTTGGTATTTTTAACCATAGCGGATATGCCGATGTCAGTGACTTCTTAGCCAACCATCCGATTTGGAGCCCTACCTACACTTTTTACTTAGTCGTCGTTTGGGTGTATTTCTTTGTGTTCTTCTGGACTAGAGCTGGACAAACATTAGGAATGAGAGCTTGGAAACTTCGCGTTCAAAACAAAGGCGGCTCTGCAATTACTGTCACTCAAGCACTGATTCGCTTAGGTACTTCAGGTTTTGGATTAGCAAACCTATGCGTGCCATTTGATCCTGAAAAACGTGGTTTTCATGATATATGGGCGAAGACGGAGGTGGTTGTGTTACCTAAGGCACAATAACACTGCTAAGCAAGCTTCTATTAAGAACAAAAAAGGAAGGCACTATGCCTTAATACCGTTCACTTAAGGTGAGCGGCATTGTTTTTTCTAGGATATCGGCTTGGCTTTTTCTTCACGACTCTAGGGA
>NZ_CANLBV010000173.1 GCF_947488985.1 uncultured Vibrio sp. | reverse complement strand
GTGGTTGTCACCGATGATGACGGTGCGACAGCAACGACGACGGCAGGCATTGAGGTGATAGCGGTCAACGATGCGCCTGACACATCCGGAATCCAAGCGGAAGTAGACGAAGACAACTCTATTACCATTACTCAAGAGCAGTTGCTTGCTAATGCAACCGATGTTGAGGGTGATGAACTGGTTGCTTCCAACCTACAGACCAATGATCCAGATGCAACCATCGTTACTAATGACGATGGCTCATTCACCATCACGCATACCGAAAACTTCAATGGTGAATTAGACTTCACGTACAGCATCAGTGATGGCGACAGTGAAGTTCTGACAACGCTTGATTTGACGGTTAACCCTGTCAACGATGCGCCGGAAGCGGGCGATGAAATCTTCATTCAAGCACAAGAAGACCAAACGGTTGGTGTAACACTTCGTGAAGAACCAGCACTGCGTCTAGACCAAGCACCAGAAAATGGCATCATTGAAGCGAATGTCAATGATGAGTGGGTGATCCTTGAAGTAGGGCAAGAAGTACCAGCGGATACTGAAGTACGCTTTATTCCAGATGATGAAGCATTGGCTAACGGTACACACACCACACAAATTGGTACCTTCGATGATAACGCTAGCGTGGACGATTGGGGTACAGAAGTCGACCCTTACACTCGTGAGTTCTCGGATGGCGACTTAACAGTAACCGTTCAAAGTAACGATGATCCTCTTGGTGCCTGGAATGGTAACACCCACATTGGTCACGGCATTGGTGATACAGACCGTCAAGGTCTAAGTGGTGATGAGAAATTGACAGTTTCAGTTGAAGGTCAAGACATCAATGAAATCAGCTTCCACCTTGATGGTTTGGGTGGCTGGTTCATGGAAGAGTCTCGTCACTTTACTGAAGTCGAAATTCGAGCCTTCAACGATGATGGCGAGTTAATCGATTCGATGACTTACCACAAAGAAGATCGTAATTCGTTTGAGACTGATTACACGCTAACGGTTGATCAACCTGTATCTTACTTCGAACTGGGAACTGTCGAAGGCAATGGTACGTATGTTGTTCAAAACATGACAGTGTCACAAACCTTCAATGATGAAGCGGTGTTTACATCAATCGGTGTGGATGGATCAGAGATCACCGAAACGGTTGAGCTGAATATTCATGCTGGTGATAACGAAATCGAGTTAACCGCCGATCTTCCTAATATCAATATTGATACAGAAGGATCCGCTCAGTTTGCTTCGGTCGTGATTACTGAAGAGCAACTACTGGCCCAAGCGTCAGATATCGATGGCGATGACCTCGATATTGAAAATCTTGAGTTGGTGGGTGAAAACTCAGAGCATGCAACACTTACCGATAATGGTGATGGTACTTGGACGGTAACGCCGGATGAAAATTTCCACGGTGAAATCGAGCTGGGCTACCAAGTTACCGATGGAGAGTTAACTGATAGCAACATTATCAATATTAACTTCGAATCGGTGAATGATGCACCAATCGTTTCTGGCCCGATTGTTCTATCGACAGATGAAGATGAAGGTATTACGTTCAGTGCGGATGACTTACTGGCGAATACTACGGATATCGAAGGTGATGAGTTGTCTATTTCTGACATCTCGTACAGCGGTGATAATGGGGAACTGGTCGATAACGGCGACGGTACTTATACATTCATGCCGAATGAGAACTTCAACGGCGAAGTCGACATCGACTACAAAGTGTTTGATGGTACTGATGAAGTTGATACTCACCTTGATCTAATGGTTGTACCTGTTAACGACATCCCAGTACCAGGTGAACCGTTGCATACTCAAATGTTAGAAAATGGTTCTATTGTTATTGAAGCGAAAGACCTATTATCTGGCGCGAGCGATGTTGATGGCGACATTCTTCATGTTGAAAACTTATTACTTGCAGACCAAACGCAAGGTACTCTAACGGATAACGGTGACAATACCTTTACCTTTGAACCTGCAGAAAACTTCTACGGTGAAGTGAATCTGACTTTCGATATAAGTGACGGTCAAGCAAGTGCGCCAAGTACAGCCCAAGTCGATGTTGAGCTTGTTAACGAAGGACCAGAAGTCAGTGGTCCAATCGAAGCCAATGTGGATGAAGATGGTTCAATAACCATTACACAAGAGGATCTGTTAGCGAATGCAACCGACGTCGATGGCGACAATCTTGAAGCGGTTAACTTTGCAACCAACGATCCAAATGCGGTTATTGTTGAAAACTCAGACGGTAGCTACACGATTACACCAAGTGAAGACTTCTTTGGTGAAATTGAATTCACTTATGATATTACGGACGCGATTGAGACAGTTGCTGCTGACCTTAATCTAACCGTCAATCCAATCAATGACGCACCAGATGTGCCTGACATGTCTTTCACTACGGAAGATGGTCAAGCGATTACTATTACTGAAGCAGAGTTACTGGCACAAGCGACAGACATTGAAGGCGATGAACTGTCAGTTGTTAATGTAACGAGCACAAGCGACACGGTAGAAGTAACAGATAATGGTGATGGCACGTACACATTAACACCAGAGCAGGGCTTCTTCGGCAATGTTGATTTGGCGTTTGATGTCAGTGATGGCACCGATGTGGTTGCTGCAAACATCGATCTCAAAGTTGAATTCGTCAACGATGCGCCAGAAGCGACGCCAATAGTGGCGGATGTCGACGAAGATGGCTCAATCCTAGTTACACAAGAAATGCTATTGGAGAACGCAAGCGATCAAGATGGTGATGAGCTGCTTGCTACTGGGCTTGAAACCAACGATCCAAACGCCAGCATTGTAGATAATGGTGATGGCACCTACACAGTGACGCCTTCAGAAGATTTCAATGGTGATATCGCATTCACTTATGAAGTCAGCGATGGCGAGCTGAGTACGTCTAATGATATGACGTTGACCGTGAATCCAGTCAATGACGTGGCCGTTGTGGAAGACGTGGCGTACACCATTGAAGAAGACGGCTCACTGACCTTTACCGATGAGCAGTTACTGGCGGGGGCGTCAGATATTGATGGCGATGACCTGTCCGTGACCGATGTCTCTTACTCGGGCGCCGAGGGTGTGTTCACCGACAATGGCGATGGCACGTACACCTTTGCACCGAACGAGAACTTCAATGGCGAGGTTGACCTAGGCTTCACGGTGTCGGACGGCACAGAGACGGTGAACGCCCACATTGATGTGACGGTCACCGACGTCAACGACGCGCCAGTGGCGGGTTCGACGTCTTACACAGTTCATGAAGACAACTCTATCACCATCAGTAACGAACAGTTGCTAGCGAATTCTTCGGACATCGAAGGTGAAGTAGCCATTGATAGTGTGGCTTA
>NZ_CANLBV010000172.1 GCF_947488985.1 uncultured Vibrio sp. | reverse complement strand
CCGCGTTTATTCAGCGAACTTACCGAGAGAAACACACATCATCGGTAAGCGGTATACGCAAAGGATAGAACGAACCAGCCTCCCCCTGAGAACTCGTTTAAAGCGACTCGTTCGAAAAACTATCAGTTTCTCCAGATCAGAAGAAATGCACGATAAGGTCATCGGTGCCTTTATTGAACGAGAGTTTTACTATTAATCAACAGATTGGAGTCATGACCGTAATTTTCAGCTAAAAGTGAGTACTAGAATCACCGAAGTCTTCTTTTAAGTTTTTTTGCAACAAGCCCTTAAATAAACGCGCCAGAGCTGCTCTGGCGCGTGAATCTATATTAACTTGTAAATCATTGATGATTCTAGTCGTGTGATACTTTCAGATCGTAGAAAGTCACTGCCGCTATATCATTTGGGCTACCAGAGCGGTTAACGTGATACAAACCCGCTTTGAAATACATATATTGCTCACCATCGTCATAACCGCTTTTCGACATATCAACAACTTGAGTAATGTCTTCTTTGCCTTCACGACGGATAGTAACCGTTAGCTCGTTGTCTACTGCCTTAATTTGGTAGCCCCATTTCTCGCCTAACGCAATACCATCTTTTGGTTCAATAACTTCACCATCTTGATTGTAATAGTCTGGAATGTTGTTACCCAGTAATGGATAGGTCGTTTCAACACCACCATTTGTCTCGTGAACTAGCCAAACAGAGCCAAGTTCATGATTTGGCAGTTTGCGATAGTACAGCTTTGCAGGCTCGTCATCATTGGCGTGGATTTGGCCAACGATCACGCGACCTTGTTGCCAAATTTCGCCACCTTCAACCACTTGGTCAACAGACAGCACCGCATCCATGGTTCCATTGACGCCCGATGCCAACTCTTGAGCTGCTTGTGGTGATGAACCAAAGACCCAGTTATTTTTGTTAAGAGCACGTTTACCACTTTCATCAACACCGTAAGGGCTGATACTCGAGTCATTACAACGCCCCATCTCATGCAATTCCGTTCGAGTGTAGGTTGTATTTTTGGAGGTCGTTACGGCCTTGACTGGTGAGCTAAAAACAACGCCATCGCCTGCTTCGTTGACGTAGAAGTGATCAGTATGATGGTAACCGTCAATGAGCTCTTGCTCTTCAATAGTTGAGGCAAACCCATTTCCTGAATCTACAGGAACCGATATTTTCCAACAGGACAGGTCTAGGGTATCAGAAGGGGCTTTAACAGAGGCCAATGCAGGAAAAACAAGCATAGATAGAATCGTAGTGGTTAGGATCGACTTCTTCATAGAGGTGCTCTTTTGTTCTTATGTTATTGAATGAATGCTAAACAGGAAATCAAACTAACTGTTTATCAAAGGCAAGAACAATCGACAGGTGGAGCAAATGTGATGCAGCATAACTTTATTATACAGTAATACAAATAAAGTTAGATCGAGGTCAATATCTAAAAATTTGGTCGTATCTGCTTATTAGGTCGGTTTGCTATCTACTTGACCTAACAAGTTAGTAGAGAGCCGGAAGGGATTCAGAAGTCTTTCCTTATAGCGCGATTATTAATTAGACAGCCCCACCAAACACTCGTTGATCTCCTAGTAAAACCCAGAGCGCTGCCCTGGCAATATAAGGAACTGTGAACTAGTTGGTGAAGTCCACCTAAATCCTGAGGGGGCCCCACTTCTTTTCACCGGAACTCTCCCGCTCTTATCGCTTTGAGGCCTCCTACGGCTAAGGCCAGATCCTTCACGCTAATTGAGTAAGCTTCTCTTCCTATCAACTCTTTACCGAGAAAAAAATAGGGAAGTATGATCCGCACCAGAAGTTTGGACACAGAGTTAAGTGAGTACAACCACTAACGAGGTGAACAATGACAACTAAGAAAACACGAATCAAACATGCTTCTTAATTTAAAGCCGAAGCACTTAAGCTAGCAGAGAAAGTCGGTGTCGCTGCTGCTGCACGACAGCTATCGTTATATGAATCTCAGATCTATGGATGGCGTAAAGCCGTCAAAAAAGACGCGAAAATCAGCGATAGAGAAAGAGAACTCGCCACTGAAAATGCCAAGCTCAAACGATTATTGGCAGAGCAAGTTGAAGAGCTAGATATCGTAAAAAAGGCTGCCACCTACTTCGTATATGGAATCCACGGGTTTTACAAGATAAGAATGTGCAATGGATAAGATGCGGTCGTATATTCGGTTTCTCATTGAAGGAGCTACCTTCTAACCTTTGATGCATGCGCACCTACTGTCCTTACCGCGAAAAAAGCTTTTTATAGCATTGCGAAGTAGTCAGGGTCTCAGTAGGCTGGTCTAACCATTGAACATCATTATTTGTAATCTGTTAATTCATATTGCTAGCAAAATAATGCCTTTGACTGATATTTTGTTTCATAGCGAAGCATTGCCCAAGCTGTTCTGACAGTTTTGTTTGCTAATGCGATACAAGCTCTTTTGAAACCGACCCTATTGACTAACTTGATAAGCCACGCCTGTTTCTGGTTTGTAGGTGAGTCAGGCAGTCGATATATGTATGCCATAGCACCAAGGTACAGCATCGAACGAAGATCTTTAACTCCGCCAAATTTATTAATGCCCATCATCGTCACTTTACCACCTGAACTGTATTGCTTAGGTGTTAGTCCGATAAACGCTGATGCTTGTCGACCGTTAGTAAATTGTGACCCATCACCCAAATTAGCATAAAGCATTGATGCGGTTATCTCACCAACACCTTCAAGAGCCATGAGCCTTTTACAGGGTTCTATTTGGCGAGTTGTCGCATTCATGGATTTTTGAAGGTGGTTTAACTCTTCTTTCAGGTTGAGGTATTGTTGCCAGAGCATTGATAAAGTAGTAATTAAACTTGCAGGTAGAACGCCCCTTTCATCGATCGTTGAAGTCACTAATGCAGCTAGCCCTTTAGTACCTTTGGCCTTAACGATACCGTATTCGTTAATGATGCTTCGAATGTGCAGCCCCAATGACACGATAGTTTTCGAAAGAAACTGGCGATTTGCTTCAAGAGACATCAAAGTTTGTTGTTCCATCGATTTGGGTTTGCTGTATTTGATTCCTATTTGAAGTGCTGCATTAGCGATAGCAAGCGCATCATTGGCATCAGTTTTATGACCCTCAACATAGGCCTTCACTTTTTTAGGATTAATTATACGCACTTCGTGACCGAAGGACTCAGCGTATCTACCCCAGTAGTGACAAGTAGCGCAGCCTTCTAGAGCAACAAGGGATGGTTTGGCTCTAGCAAGGAGTTCCTTAAGCTTCTGCCTGCTTATAGCTTTGTTACTGAGCAACTCTCCCTGGCGGCTTATACTGCAAACCTGAAATACATTTTTCGCTAAATCTATGCCGATTACGTTAGTTCTTAGCATGATGACACCTCATTTTACTGTTCCTGCCGATGCTTAAGTTTGGCAGAGAATGAGTGGATTCCATACATCGCGAAAAATCTAAAGTAGATTGCTATGAGTTTATGATCGAACACCTGATGCAATATAGGATTGCCCGTATGGCTAAGGTGTTTGGGGTTTCTCGAAGTGGGTTTTATTATTGG
>NZ_CANLBV010000171.1 GCF_947488985.1 uncultured Vibrio sp. | reverse complement strand
TCAGTGTAATTATCATAGTTCGTAGCATGATCCTGATTTTACTAAAAATCAAGCACCTTCAATGATCACGGGTATAAATACCCTTATATCTGTACGATAGATAAGGGTACTTCCTATGCGTAAGTCATAGCTATTATGTGCTTGCTAACTTTGGTGCGAACGCCTCGACTCTATTATTTTCAGTAACACCAAAATTGATACCGTGACGGTGACAACAACCAGCGCCATTGCCATTGCTATGCTTGTGTTACCTTGATCAAACTCACTGAAAATGAAGGTAGCGGTGGTTTCAACGCCGGGTGGTTTCACCATTAACGAACCCACTAATTCACGCTGCCCGATAATAAAACTCATCGTCCACCCAGCAATCACTCCGGGAAGAATTAATGGTAAGGTCACTTTAGTAAAGTGATAGAAGGTAGAAGCGCCACATACTAGGGCTGCGTCTTCTAAGCTGTGGCTTAATTGCTCGGCGGCTGACTTCACGTATTGCACTGTGTAAGGCAAAAACAGCACAACGTAGGTGATGACCAACATGCCTTTGGTGTTGTAAAACGGCGCAGGGTTATTAGGGGAGTTCCAAAACAGAATCAAACCAAAAACCACTACAATTCCAGGGATCGTGTTGGATAGTAGACTCGCAAAATCGATGACTCTAGTGAGCTTCGATTGGCCTTTAACAATCAACAATCCATACCAGATGCCAAGCACGGCGCAGATTGTAGCTGAAATTAAGCTCAGTTGAATACTGTTTAGCAGGGCTTCAAACGCATAGCCATCGGAATCAAATATCTGAAGGAAATGTTTAAACGTTAGGTTGTCCCAACTTAATCCCAAACCTGCTAAATCAATCAGAGCTGTTGCCATTATCGAAAAATAGGGCACTCCAATCGAAAGCCCTAATATGGTCGTTATGGTTGCCCAACACAGCAGTTTCTGCCACCGACTTAGGGTAATAATTCGAGACTGACTCCCTTTGCCTGAAATGAGTTGATATTGATAGCGATTCGAGATGTAGAGTTGGCCCATCCACATCAGCATGCTGGTGGTTAATAGTACTAGCGATAAGATCGAAGCCTTGGCGAAATCTATTGGCCATGTCGAGGTAAAGCGGTGGATCTCTGTAGTGAGAACATAGTAACCAATCTGTTTACCGAGAGTGGCCGGTGTGCCGAATTCAGAGATGGTTTTGACAAACACCAAAAGCGCACCCATTAGATAGCCTGAAAACACTAACGGCGTGATGATCTTAAAAAGTATTCTGCGTGACGAAGCGCCGTAGATAATGGCGGCTTCTTCTATGCTGGCACTCACGCGTAATAAACCATTTTTTATCACTAAGTACATGAATGGAAACAGTGACAGGCTCATGATAAACACCATACCTGCTAGTGAAAAAAAGCCCGATTGAAGTCCAGATACACTTGGGAAGAGCTGCTCCAAGTAGCCTCTTGGCCTCATAAAAGTCATCCAGCCCATAGAGTCGATAAAAGGGGGTGTCATGAAAGGAATGAGAATCACGATATCGAGCCATTTGTGTCGACCTAACGTAGTTTTGGCTGTTATCCATGCGAGAGGCGAAGCAAGCAAAGTCGCAATAATCGTCACCAAGAAGGCAAGCTGAATCGAATTCCAAAGCACGCCTATGGTATAACCATCAACCAGTTGCTTGAACAGGGAGATAAAATACCATTCGCCATCTTGGTAAACACTGTTAGCAAGTATGGTACTCATGGGCATTAAGGTAAGAATAGTGAGGCTAGTAAGGGCCAGTATGAGGTACTTGGCGTTCAATATAGATGCTGAGAGAGTGGTCATAAAGAGTCTGTAGTGTATAGATTAGGTTAAAATATGGGGAGGTCACCCCATCCATACTCGGCATGGTCTAGCGGAACATGTCACCAAATTTTGTTGTCACGGTTGCTTGGTTTTCGAACATCCAATTCCAATCATAATCTAGCTGTTTGATATCTGCGTAGTTAGGGCGAGATGGGTGCGCAGACACGTCGCTTCGGCCTGGTAGTAAAAGTGCATCCGCAACGATGTTTTGCGCGCGGTCACTCAGTAGGTAAGCGACGAAGTCTTCTGCGGTCTCTTTATTTTTGCTCGACTCAAGCACCATTGCAGGTCTTGGCGCAATTACTGTACCTTCTTCTGGGTAGATAACCTCGATTGGGTTACCCTTTTTCTTTTCGTCGTAACCCATGTAATCCACGCCCGCAATAACAACCGATTTAGAGCCATTCACTACCTGATTGAGAGCTGGGCGGTTTGCACCGTTCACATCAACTTCGTTCTCATGCCACGCAGAGAAAAGGTCCCAAGCGGCTTTGGAGTCATTCGCTATAAAACCAGAGACAAAATCAAGTGCAGAACCAGACTCCGAGGGAGCAGGAATCACAACTTGACCTTTCCAGTCATTCTCTGTGTATGCTGTTAAAGAGGCAGGCGCTTCTTTAACTAGTCGAGTGTTGTAAGTGATACCAAGGGCCGAGGCAGAGTACGCAAATAACTGATCTTGATTGCTCCATCCTTCGTGCAATTTTTTGGCATTTTTTGGTGTAAAAGAGTGTAGAAGTCCTTCACTCTGCAACCCCATCGCAGCAGGCCAAGAAGCCAAAACCACCACGTCGGCAACTGGGCGAGCTTCTTCTGCTTTTAGACGCCCAAGAATACGCCCCGTAGTGGCTTGATAGGTCACCACTTTATTACCTGAAACTGTTTCGTAATCTTTAATCAGCTTATTCGCTAAGTCTTTTGGGCCTGCCGTATAAACAGTAAGATCCGCCGCTGCCAACGGAGCAGAGAGTAGCCCGAGTGAGATGGCGAGAAGAGTGAAATATTTCATTTTGCTATCCTTGTAACTGAATTTGATTTATATGTTCTGGGGCGCAGTAAAGTGAAATGCTTTGACCAGCTTCTAAGCGTTGTGGAGCGCAGAAATACCACTGCTCTCCATCAACATCGGCTTCAACAAGATAATGCTGCCCTTGAAAGCGAACATGTCTGATTGAGGCTTCAAAGCGGACATCACTATCACTCGCTGCTTGCTGAAACTTAAGTGCTTCCATTCGAATAAAGGTTCGACCATCACTGTTTGGTAGGCGATTGTTTTTGCCAATAAAGTTCGCCACAAATTCTGTGGCTGGATCGTGATAAATCGTCTCTGGTCGGTCAAACTGCTCAACTCTACCTTGATTCAATATCATGACTTTATCTGCCATCGACATAGCTTCCGATTGGTCATGGGTGACATACACTGCGGTCAGCTGATGCTCTTTAAGCAGGCTAACCAATAGCTGTTGAATTTGGTCTTTTAATACAGCATCGAGCGCAGAGAGAGGCTCGTCTAATAAAATCAACTGAGGCTGCATAACAAGGGCGCGTGCGATAGAAACGCGTTGTTGCTGACCACCAGATAGCTGATTTGGAAAACGCTGGGCAAATTGACCAAGCTGTACTTGCTCCAACGCATTCGATACTTGCTTAGTTAAATCTTTGGTCTGTTTTCTGGCGCGAAGGCCAAATGCCACATTTTCGAATACGGTTATACCCGTGATCATTGAAGGTGCTTGATTTTTAGTAAAATCAGGATCATGCTACGAACTATGATAATTACACTG
>NZ_CANLBV010000170.1 GCF_947488985.1 uncultured Vibrio sp. | reverse complement strand
TTCAATGGCGAGGTTGACCTAGGCTTCACGGTGTCGGACGGCACAGAGACGGTGAACGCCCACATTGATGTGACGGTCACCGACGTCAACGACGCGCCAGTGGCGGGTTCGACGTCTTACCAAATGAACGAAGACGGCACCATCACCTTGAGCCCAGAGCAGTTGATTGCCAACAGCTCGGATGTGGACGGTGAGGTGTCACTCGATAGCGTGAGCTACTCAGGCGCTGACGGTACGTTAGTTCAGAACGACAACGGGTCAGTGACCTTCACGCCAAACGAGAACTTCAATGGTGATATCAGCCTTGATGTGGTCGTCACCGATGATGACGGTGCGACAGCAACAACAACGGCAGCTATCGATGTTCAGGCAGTGAACGATGGACCTGAATCTGAGGATGTGGAACTTACCACAGCCGAAGATAGTACTATCCTGATCACACAAGACATGTTGTTAGCGCAAGCGACTGACATTGATAATACTTCAGACGAACTTGAAGCTTCAGGTCTTCAGATTGACCCAAGCTTAGGTGATCTGATTGACAACGAAGATGGCAGCTGGTCATTCACACCAAACGAAAACTTCAATGGCGATGTGCCAATGACGTTTGACGTTAGTGATGGCGAGGCAACTATTTCCGTTGAAGGCAATATTGATGTAACGCCAGTCAATGATGCACCTGACGCACCAACCGTTCAGATGCAAGGCGAAGAAGATGTGGTCATGGTGATTGACCCAGCTTACATTGCAGATCAGGTAACGGATCTTGATGGTGACGAGATAAGTGTTGAGAGCATCACTGTCCGTGCACCAGCGAATGCGACCTTAACTCAGCAACCAGATGGTATGTATCACTTGGTGACTACTCAAGACTTCAATGGCTTGGTAGAACTAGGATATCAAGTAACCGATGGTGAAGAGGTAGTTGATGGCTCGCTGAATGTGGATATCGTTCCAGTAAACGACGCACCATTTAATGTCGGTAATGCAATGATGACCACTGACGAAGATGGCGCGTTCACCTTCGATGCTGGCGACTTGATGAATCTGTTCGGTGATATTGACACCGCTGACCTTGTTGTTTCACGCATTATCACTACTGAGGGAGAAGATGGTGGCGAAATAACAGACAACGGTGATGGTACTTGGACATTCACTCCAACGGGTGACTTTGCTGGCGTTTCTGACCTACAAGTTGTGGTGAGTGACGGTGAGTTTGAAACGGTTCTCGATGTTCCAGTATTCGTACGTCCTGTCGCGGATGGTGCAGTAATTTCAACCGACCATGACGGCCCATTAGTCTTCGGTGAAGATGAAACGGGTCACTTAGGATTGAACGTTGGCCTAGTCGATGATTCAGAAACGCTAAGTAATTTGGTGATGACAGGCTTCCCTGTTGGGTTCGAGGTAACCGATGGTGTGAATACAGTGATGATCACCGAGCCGGGTCAATACATCGACCTGTTCGACTGGGATATCTCAAACATTCAAATGACGCCTCCTGAAGACTTCCATGGTGAGTTTTTCGTCACTGTCAGTGCAACAACGGTTGATTACGGAGATGAGCCTGAAGCGTTTGATGATGGCATCGATTCTGGTGATTTCGAAACCGTAGCGGGTGATTCCATTATCCTAACGGCGGATGACTTAATCGGTTTAGCTGAGAATGTGGATGCAGACAGTGATGATGAAGTGAAACTGGTTCATCTTGCAGACCGCAGCCAAGGTGAGATTGTCGATAATGGAGATGGCACTTGGACGTTTACACCAGCTCCAGGCTTTACTGGTGAAGCGGACATTGCTTACGTAGTTGACAAAGATGGTGTGCTTCATGATGAGCAAACTGGCGTGGTTGTCAAAGAAGGCGACTCACAAGAGAATACAGCCCCTGAAGTAGACACCATCACGACGACAGAAATGGCTGCTGATTCAAGCCTATCATTCACCGATGAAGACATGTTAGCGAACCTGAGTGATGCAGATGGCGATAGCTTGAGCATCGAGTCAGTGAGCTTGATGGAAGGTCAGGGTGTGATAGAAAGTGATAATCAAGGTAACTATCAGTTCACTCCTGCTGCAGAACACACAGGTGATGTTCAAGTTGGATTTATAGCAACCGATGGTGAGAATCGCATCGAAAGCTTCTTCAACGTGGATGTTCAAGGCGGCGATGAAGCCGCTGCGAACGAAGGCTATGCGTTATCCGATGATGGCTCACTGACGATTACAGGTTCACAGTTGGTGGATGAATTAGGACTGAGTGATACAGCTGAAGTTGTTGATGTTTCAGATGCTAACGATGCTGGCTTCTTCGCTGAATCTGGCGAAGGAGAATGGACTTACTGGCCAAATGAAGACTTCGATGGCAACTTAGCGATGAATGTCGATGTCAACGATGGCGGTGAGGTTTCGAGTCATAGCCTAAGTATTCAAGTGGAAGATGATTCAGTGCAAAGTGATGAACCACAAGTACAAGCTGCTCAAGCAACAGAAGAGCAGCAAGTGGAAGTGGCGCAACCTGCTGATGATCAAGCTCAAGATGCTGAAGTTGAAAGTGGAGATAGTGTTGCCGATGTAACAGCAGCACCGGGTGACACTATTTCTATCTCGATTCCTGATGAGGTGAGTGATAACGAGTCAGTTGATTATGCTGAAATGTCAGGCTTACCTGAAGGTTCAAGTGTAAGTAACGCACTCGATAACGGTGATGGTAGTTTCACAATCAGTGGTAACTTGGAACAGCCTGTATCGGTTGAGCTTCCGGAGGGTTACGAAGGTACTAGCGATATCCAATTCCAAGGTTACGACGAATTGGGTACTTCGATAGAAGGCGCAAGTGGCTCTGTTGAAGTTGAGGTCGATGATCAATACACCATGCAAGGTTCTACGCAAGATCAGCAACCAGACATGGCCGGTATGGAATCGGGTGGCAGCGACTGGACAACTGCGGGCGGTCAAGACCAAGGTGTTGACTTCACAGATGATTCAGGAAGCTTCGATTCTGATTCTCAAACTGGAACAGACCATGGCAACGACTTCGATCAAAGCTCTATTTAATAGAAAGGACTTAGTTTTAGTCTGAACCAACAAGTAGATAGGGTAGCGTAATGTTGCCCTCCATTAAGCCATGTAGAGTCATCTTTACATGGCTTTTTCTTTGGTATTTTTTATTCATTCGTTTGATTAAAAACTTGAGAACGGATAAAAGTAATCCTTAAATATTGAAGAGTCTGTTGAAAAGGAGGGATGACATGTATCGATATGTCAGTTCACCGCAAGCATCTAGATATATAGCACCGCCGCCGCAACATCGTGAGTTGTCGAGTGTGGATGTGCCTGAATCTGAATTGGAGATGCGAGAAATCTTAAACAATTGGTTTGCTGATGGTTTAGCACCCATTATTCAAAGTGAAGAGCACTATATTTCTGCGAGCGATAAGGTACGCTTTGAAAAGCTCAGTCGTACGGTCGGAGTCTTATTAAAAAACAAAGATTACTATTTTGCGGCCAAACGTATTTTATCTTTGTGGGAACAAGATCGTTTTGAAACCACTTATGTCAATTATCTAATTTTACGTAGTGAGCGAGCTATTTCTTTAGGGAGAGAGAACTCAGGCTAGTTAACACCATATCAGTGACAATTTCTATGGTGTAGTCGTGTGTGGTGATCAACACTGTATTGTCAGCAGGGCGGGATCGCACTTTGTTAACAAATATGATCTAATATTGCCAAATCCATAATCACACAGCCACTTTGAACT
>NZ_CANLBV010000169.1 GCF_947488985.1 uncultured Vibrio sp. | reverse complement strand
TTACTTTTGGCGAAGCAAATTATAACTCTTTACCATGCTGTTTAAAAAATACTCACGAAAGATCAACACGCCTTAGTGAAAAGCATATATTCGCGTTTTTTATGCGCGTCATTTGGCTTCGTTTTTTTTGAGTGGGGAGGAGGGGTATCAATTTAGGAGCAATCGACTAGATAGTAACAATCTGCTCAACGCTATAGCGGTTCACTCAATTCAATGCTGCAATTTTCTCAGAGAAATAGAAGTTTAATGATTTATTAATAACAACGTAATCATTAGCATTTTTATCGAATTTTGCAATTTGCAATGTCAGTTTGCAAAACAAACAAGGTTTAACAGTCGATAAGTGTCCAGATGCGTAGTAAATACGTACTTTTAAAGTTGGCATGCATAGTGCATTACTTATTGCGACCCTTCTTAAGCCGAGGGTCACCTAGCCAACTGACGTTGTTAGTGAACCTTTATTGTTCACACAAAATATATGACCAATCACCCTTTTTGTGATTGGTTTTTTTTTGCCTGAACTTTTATCATGCCTGTATCGTGACCACTTTTAACTTTCATCACATCTAGAGTAGCAACTAGGCTGACGTGGACACTCACCACCTCTAGAGCAGATGAGTCTTGCTTTCGTTTCTATCCCACGTTCAATCCAGTTTATATTGAGGATTTTGGCTACCGTTGTCAGATCTTTCTTGATGCTATTCGGGATCGCGACGGAGCCGCCATTACTGACGCAAGAGGCTTTCAACTCTTCGGCAATCGATCGAGAGTCTCCACCTTGAGCATCAATCGCAGGATTGAGGTCTATCCCTGCACACAGTACGCGGTTGTTACCCGCAGGATCCGTCATATTGATCGATTCACAACAGTATATTCTTGGCTCATCTCCGACATTTAAAATGGATATCTGGGCTGAACTCCCCGCCCGAGGCTCTGATAATCGGCGGAATACAGCCCAGTGTTGGCATGGGTCGGCGACTGTTCTCATATTTCCCCAAGGTAATGGGATCCCGTTACCACGGTAGACCGCTTTGAGTTTTCCTGGTCCATAAGCATCGAAATAGTGCCAATGAGGGTAGGGCGATACGACCGTCATTCGACGCATCGCTACAGAGGGGGAAACCCCTGCTCTTTTATGAACGTCTATCTCATAGCCTGTGCGGTCAAGTAGCTGTCTAAACGGAACTTTTGGGCACAGTAACGCGCCAGCAAAGAAGCTGGATTCAAAATCACGCCATGCTTGTAAAATGTCTTGAGAATTGAGTGGTGAAGAGCCAGACACTTGGCTGTCGTCCCAAGTATTGTTGTTACCAACAGACAGAACGCTCTTCAGTCCCTCCTTGCTATGCAAGATGCAATGACCAATGTAGACCGACAAGTCGTACTTCAGTCTAGTGGGGTATTCTTTAAGGATCTCGTTTAAGAAAATAGTACCGGGTGGCTCAAAGAATGAGGTCACTAACTGTTTGGCATTGATACCTAGCTCATCGACGACATCTTTGGGCGTACGGGTTACCCAGCGAATGTTTATGCCAAGGTTCCTAGCAATATCGATAAGGTCTTCAACGCTTAGGTTAAGGCGTTTTAAGCCAACTTCTTCAGCGGCACGTTCAAGATCTGGGAAGTGGTTCTGGTTACTCTCTTGATGAGCACGGATCAAGAGATGGGCAAATTGGCGGCCGGAGATCCCTGTTTGTGACAGCATCTCAGGGATCGCAATTTGCAGGATATCGTTGGAAAAAAGAAAACTTGGCTCAAGGGCCATACCACTTATTCCCCCGCGATTTCCTTTATCAGGGGCGATGGCTTGTTGTTCTGATTCATCGTCGAGAAACCACTCCGGATTTTTCTGAAAAACCTGTGCGATCACCTCTAGCATATCGATACTTGGCACCCGCTTTCCACGTTCAATCATTGAAAGATAAGAAACAGAAGGCGCATATTCTGGATTGATTCTGATGCAACGCGCTGACAAATCTTCCATGGTTAAATGGTTACGTTTCCTGAGGTTACGTATTTTCGTACCGAGAAAATGTGACTGACGAACTAAACTTTTAGACAAGGCCATATTTGTAAAATTCACATTGTAAAATTTTTGTTGTGAAATTGTATGTAAAAAAGCGCTAATCTACAAACTAAGCAATTCACAAAATGACAAATAAATTAAACGTTAGTTTGGAATAATTGCTCTAGTACACATTTTTGCTTTATAAATCGGTGGTTTTCGCCGGACTGGTCAAGAGGGAAAGACTATGAATATGCTTACATTCGATAAAACAGAAATCCAAAAACAATCAAAGCCATTTATCGCTGAAGCTGTCTTTGCCGTGGAGACAATCAGTGCAAACCAACAAACAGAAAAGCAAGTGAAAGCAAAACAGCTGCTTGATCGTCTGTTTCCACTAGAGAGCGGATCCCATCAAGACGTAACTAGCTATGTAGTCGATTATCGTCATATCATGGCCTACTTTAAAGATGGTCAGCACAGTGGCTTGAAGCACCCTAAGCAGTTTGTCGCTTACATGGGGGAGAAGAGCGATCCCGATTCGATCTTGTTCCGAGATGGCAGTGGAAGTCACTTAGAGGTGATATTTGGTTGTCATAAAGGGACGGGGTGTATTGAGTTGGTGGCGATCGATGATATTCAGTTGGAGACATGCACCACTTTTGGTTTGTCGCCAATGGAAGCAACCTCAATGAATGAAAACCAACCAAGCACTGCTGCAATGCGCCACTGGATAAGCTTGGTTAAAGGTGACGAGAAAGGCAAACCAAAAGCTTGCAGTGAAGATAAAGAATTCAAAGCGAAAAGTGGTGAAGATTACTGTCTGAATTACTGCTACCAGTTGTAAATCTTATCCTAGTAGATAGTTGAATGAGTAGATAGGTGTATACGCTCTGAGAGTAACCGCTGATTTAATGAATACACTAGAGATAACAAAAGCCCCAAAGATCAACGTAGTTGTTGGTACTTGGTACTTGGGGCTTGAGTTGATTGATATAATCAGCAGAAATTGAGTGTTTAGACCTCGTTTACGTGCTCGTTTTTGCTTACGTACTCGCTGATGATTAAGTACTAGATTTCGCTGACGAGCAGTTTCTCTCTTTCGTGCAAGGATGCGCGGGGATGGACTCCAACTCCTAGAGAGGCATTACTCGGTTGCGGCCCAGTGACTTAGCTTCGTAAAGCAATTTATCCGCACGTTCAATAAGTGATTGAGGGGATTCGTTAGGCTCTAGCTGAGCGACACCAAACGACGCTGTAATGTTGCTTACTTGCTCTCCGCTACGACGATCTTTAATCGACATCTTTTCTAAAGAGCGTCGATTAGTATCAGCAAGTTGACGGGCGATGCGTACGGATTTATTCGGTACGATGAGCGCAAACTCTTCCCCACCAAATCGATAGGCGGAAATCCCTTCGCGGCAACTTAATTTCAGCTTACGAGCAATGCCTTTTAGAACCATGTCGCCAAATAGGTGTCCATAGGTGTCGTTGAAATTTTTAAAGTGGTCGATGTCGAGCAGGATCAAGCACAGAGATTGATTGGCTTTACACAATGTCTCTAAATCTTGGTCGAAAGCGCGGCGGTTATAAAGTGTCGTGGTGCTATCAAACAGCGCGTCTTTTTGTACTTCGACAAGCTGGCTCTTAAGCTTCGTGATTTCTGATGTTGCAGAGTTGAGCTGAGAGTTTAAGAACTGAGTCGAGTTACTAGGGCGTGTTGATCTTTCGTGGTTAAATTTTGTTCGAGATAAAAGCGTTTTAATCGCGGCGAGGGGGAAGTAG
>NZ_CANLBV010000168.1 GCF_947488985.1 uncultured Vibrio sp. | reverse complement strand
CGGCTTGCCGCTTCACATGCTCCGACTCTTTTTTACTAGGGGGTTTGGGTAGACGATTCATACTTTCTCCTTATCACACTAAAATTTCTCCAAAGCACACTTAAAAAATAGGCTTTGGAGATTGTCTCTACCTCACCGCCGAGACATGGCGGAGCTTATTTACATTTCAGGTCATTCTCACAGTTCAGCCATACCAGCTTATGCGCTTCCATTATCTATAGGTTACGCACCCGGTCGCCGCAGCGGTAAATAAGGTCTATTTCAGTGAATTACTGTCCTCCGTCACTGGATTGCTCGGAGTGACTCATACAAAACAAGTTTTGTGTTAAGTCGTTCATGGCACACATTGTTAAAGAACGGTGTTCAGAATCCAATTCCACACAGGGAACAGATAAAAAAATCAAATTTACTCTGGAGACAAAATTTCTTTTTGTTGGTTTACGGGTAAGCGATAAAACGCTCGCAGCACAAACAACGCTTCAACTCGCTTGCTTCGGCCGTGAGCCGATGCAGAGCGCGTAAGGTGTTGGTTCGTCTCGTAGTCGAGAGTCGCCGTCACGTTGGTGCACTTTTTAGTTTCAGAAGTCATAAAACCTCAATTGCATGCCTGTTTATTTGATCAATTTGATGGATGATAAAGATAATCCAAAAACAATTCAATACAAACGTATAGTTTCGAAATACAAAAATATACAAAAATCCTGCAATGATTTCCTTAAACATATAACGTTTAAGGTGCACAATGCTTTCTGTAGGTCAAAAAATACTGCATTTACGAAAAGGAATGAGGCTCACACAAGCTGAATTGGCAAAAAAAGCAAACGTAAAACCAGTAACTGTCTCAAAGTGGGAGCTCGATACATCAAAACCAAAAGGAGAGAGCCTCATTCTACTATCACATCTTTTTAATGTACCTATTGATGTGTTAGTCAATCACGTGACTCCGATAAAGAGACTCAGAGAGCAAGTATCTATACCGTATTTCTCGAAAGTTAAAGCGGCTGCGGGAGGGGGAGTTCTTTGTGATAATGAAGAGTCAGATTTATACACCGTTGATAAGTCATTTATTAGCAATCACAAAAACACGATAGCTATAAAAATCAATGGCGATTCAATGGCTCCCGTGTTTACTGATGAATCAATAATTTTTATAGACCAGGATCAAAAATCAGTCAAAGATGGGGACGTTTACGTATTCATTCACGACGACATGCTGAGAATGAAAATCCTTGAAAACACACCTTTCGGATATAGATTAAGAAGCTATAACCATTGCTACCCTGTAGAAGACGCTAATACTAGTAACTCATCTATTATAATAATTGGGCGAGTAATAGCTCAAATACAAAAATACTAACCTTAACTCCTTTTGTATACTTTGCTGTTAAACTGTTTTTTTTAGAGAATACACTATATAATGTACTTAGTTCTCGAAGTTAAAAGTGCATTACATAGCACGCTACTACATAGTTTCCTATGTAGTGTATTTTTCGAGAATAAGAATGTGTTAGACTCTCAATCTGACTAAATAGCATTTGCATAGAGCCGTCTTCCCGCAAGTAGACGGCTTTTTTGTGTCTAAAATTTACCATTTGATCTTTAAAGAGATCTTCTATAGATTAATACTTTATTGTTTGATGTGAGAAACCAAACAACCCTAAAAACCTTGCGGAATAAAAAATGAAAAAATTAACCTATAGTTGCATCCAGCAACTCACTCAAAACAGACACAGTAAGCATTCACATTCAACCAGTGTTCAAACACATTTATGGTCGAGTGTAGAAGGTTTGTGTCATGACAGCATCTAATCAATCCCTCAAGTTTCTCGAACACCACAATCAACTGACTAATGCAGTTGCTTGCGATGAAAGCATTCCAGCAGATGAGAAATCCTTACTGATTGCTATATCCACTTTTTACAACCTTTCTAATCAATGCGCGTTCCCAAGCCGAAAGCAAATTGCAGCAAGGATGGGGCGTTGCGTCAATTACGTCACAGAATTAATCAGCAAAGCAAAAGAGTCCGGTCGACTCATATCAACCGCTCAATTCGTTCTGATTGAAGGTGAATCTGCACCACGACAAATTGCTAACAAGTACGAATTTGTCCTTGAGAAGTTTGGGCTGTTCTACAGCAAAGCAAAAGCAATGCTCAATCGCAACTTGAGAAAGAAGAGCAAAGAAAACAAAACCACTCAACAAGCAGCTTCTTCTAGAGTTGATCAGATCAATCAGCTTCTCGATGAAGCCCAGACATCTGACATACCAGAATGGGAAGATTACACTCCGCCTGAATAACCCCTTTAAATTTCACTTATGCCATTAGTTCGGTAGGACTCATCACACCTAAAACAAACACATAGTGATCCCCATCACAAAAAAAACCTCATAAAGACTCTCATTACGTAAAAATTCACCTGAAACTCCTATCACAATCTCCAAAAGCTCATAGTTTTCCTACCCCCTAAAGATATTAGTATATGAATCCCTACAGATTTATAGAGAGGAATCCCTACAGATAAGCAGGCAAGCAAAACAAGAGAATCAATAGACATAAGAATTAATGAACAAAAGAGCCGTCATTCTGATTTGAGTGTGGGTAACTTTCGTGAGGAACGAGCGAATAGTTATCCATCGCCCAAATCCGACAAGCGTAGCGCGTCAGTTCTATACGTATGGTTAACTTGATCGATCTATGTAAAAGTGAATTTTTAGTGACCGTGCCAAGGTTCAATTTAAGTAGATATTCCGCTTGCTCACCCTCCGACTGGCTACGCCAGCTACGGGATTGCGCCGAGCGGTTCAGTTGAAAAACTTAAAAAATAACTGTGTGTTTAAACAGTATCATTTACTGAGGAGTGAACATGCAGGTAGACATGAAAGTTCTAAAGGTCAATCTTCCCAAAAATGGATTAACGGTCATCTGTATGACGTTATTGTGTTCTCTTTGGATTGTACTAGATTCACAGAGTGAATCTAGTTATGAGGATAAGAACGTAAACTTTCTAGCTACGCTTGCCTACGAAGTGAAGTAATGGCTGGACAGGAAGGGGCGTAAGCCTTTTTGTGATTCATGCCAAGGTGCACCCAAATCTTTCTCTCCGACAAATGCTCGAGTCTTAGATATAAAGAAATATTCCCATAAATGAGTTCACATTAAGTGATGAGTTTGATAGTGTTATGTTGGTTATTTGATGCTTAATTACAATGGATATGTTAAATGAAACAGTATTTACCCGTTCTTTCACTACTTTTGATTTCTAACTTTTCCTTTGCTGAAGAGCAAGGTGGGTCAATAGAGTCTTTAGATCAAACTTGTGTACTAAAGAATACTTTGGTTGGTCCTTCAAGCCTTTACCAGTGCACTACTGGTGAAAATAAAGTTGGAAATGGCACACTTCATGTCGATTTAACTCGTATTATGATTGCTGAATCAAAACCTGACATTATCTACTGTCAATGGGATGGTACACGTGTAAGGAGTAGTGGTGATGGAGATATCCAGAATGGATATCAAATGGAAATACAAAGTGATTCTCAAGCCTATAAACTAATTAAGATTGAAGACAACCCTAATGTTGAATTTACATACGGATTGCCATTTAGTCCTGATGGTTTTATGCTAACAAACGTTAATCATATCTGCTATGTGGATAGAGATAACTCATAATTATTTGCTCCATAATGAGTCAGAAGTGACCGATCGCTTTCATGCGATCGGTTTTTAAATGGGGTGTTATCTGTTCCAATCAGACTGGACACCGTATTAAGCGACATATTGTTTTTCAAAGTTAACTGGGCTTACATACCCAAGAGCACTGTGCCT
>NZ_CANLBV010000167.1 GCF_947488985.1 uncultured Vibrio sp. | reverse complement strand
GAGGGAGATATTATTCATGTTACCAAAGTCGACCGCATTGCTCGAAATACCATAGATGCTTTGCAAATTGCTGATCAGCTTGCGAAAAAGAAAGCTGGTTTGGTCTTTCATGATTTGGGCGATTTAGACATCAATAGCGATGTCGGTCGAGTTATTTACACTACCATATCGGCGTTTGCTGAAATGGAAAGAAAACGAATATTACAGCGCTGTAATGAGGGCAGGGAGCGTGCACGCTCTGAAGGAAGGCACCTCGGCCGATTTCCTGACAAGATGCTTCACCAACGCATTCAAGAGCTTACTGAGCAAGGGATGAGCAAGCATGCAGTAAGTAAAGAGTTAGGCTGTAGTCGGACTACTGTTTATAAGGTTTTAGCAAAATAATTTGTTTTTTGCATTATAATGAAAAATAATTTGGCCATTAAACAAGCGTGAGGTGTAAATGACAGCAAGTATCCGAGCGAAAGAGCTTGGCGTAAAGAAATTATCTGAGGTGGTCGAGTTTTACGGTAATACCTCTCAGACAATGCGAAATATTTATGGCAGAAACCCTAGAGCATTTGATGCGATGGTACTTGGCTATTTAAAGGTCATTGAAAAAGAAAGTGCAAAATAATTTGGCATTACTAGCGTCAAGTAAAGGCGAACGAGGTATGGCAATGAGTCCAGCGGTTTACAGAGAAAAAGGTTACAAGTTCTTTTTCTACTCCAACGAAGAAGAACGCTTACATGTTCATGTGGTTGGAGAGAATGGTGAAGCGAAGTTTTGGATTGAACCAGAAATCACATTAGCCAAGTCTTACAACTTATCAGTCAAAGACTTGAACAAGTTAGAGAAAAGCGTAAGAGAGCACGAAGATGAAATCAGAGGATCTTGGAAAAAACACTTTGGTTAAAGTCTTAGGGGTTAACCCCCTTGGTCTTTGGCTACTGGCTGAGGGTGAGGAGCATTTTCTGAGCTTCGAAGAATTCCCTTGGTTTAAGAACGCCACTGTTGAATCGGTGTTCAATGTTGAAAAGCAAGGCCGTAGCGGTTTTTGTTGGCCTGAGTTGGATGTGGATTTGACGCTAGACGGCATCAAACACCCTGAAAAATATCCACTAAAAGCAAAGCACTAGGAGACATCATGAAAGATTTCATCTTTGAATCACCATTTCCAACTACAGAGCAAGGCTTATTGAATCTTGTGTTTCTAGATAAAAGTCGAATTTTTGAGTGTTTCGAAAGGCACAGTATGACAAGGTTTGCTCTGTTATCTGAAGATGAAAAAGCCACGATTGCAAAGCTCAGTATTTTGTCTAATGGAGAGGCTTCGTTAGAGTTTCATGATGCTGTAGAAGCTAGTGTAATTCTTGAGAAGATGGGTTAGAGCTTACGAATTACACTAGCTTCAAAGCTCGAATCAGGTCGTAACACCTTTTAGTAAGTATATCTCCTGATTAATCAATTAACCAAGGGAATTGAATGGGTGTAAAAGTGAGAGCAAACAAACAGATCCGTGCAACATGGGATCGGTTCAATGGCGCTGGGCAAATGTCTACAGTAACGATTGACGAAGTAAGATGCTTTGCGGAAAAGCGTGGATTGACTGTTGAAAGTGTAGAAGAGATTGAATTTGGTTGGAACCCTCGAATTAAAGGTATTTTTATAAAGACAGATGCAGGCTCAGCCCTCTATCCTCGACAAAAACTCAATGAAATTGATATCTACAATCGCAATATAGCCTTTAAACAAAACTACGAGAAATTTTGGAATTCCGTGGATTGGTTTATGCCTCTTTACATAGCTAGAGGAACTATTAATGATGCAATCCTTAGCGCTGGCATAAACATAATTGAGCATAGTCGCTGGAATAAACAGCTATTACAGAGTCGTTTTGAGCCTTGCCTTACCTCAATATATACACTTGGCAATATTCTCCCTATCACTGTCCAGACTCTTGCTGATTCAACAACAATATCCAAGCATTTACCTATAATCAAAGAGTCCATTTTAGCTTTTTATAGCGGCATGAAAGTAGCCGCTATAGCCTCTTTAATACCTATTATTGAAGATATTCTTGGGTCTATCCTTGGAGAAGGAAATTCTGATTTAGATTTAGTGAACAAAGTCAATAAATGCATAGATTTGGCGCATGAGAAGGTAACAAAACACCATATAGAAAAAGCAGACTGGGTACCGCCTGAATACATTGAGCTTTCAGTTATGAAGGTAATGAATGAACGTTCTTTTACCTTAGAAACAATAAGGTACTGGTTGATTAATAGCTTTTACGCCAAAACATCAGCTTATGATAATCACTCTGGGTTTAACCGTCATTTCTTTGCTCATGCTAAATCAGACGTTTGGCAGAACACCTCTAACTTCTTTAGAGCTATGGGGTTAATTCAAGCTCTTGCATTTGTTGAATGCTTTGCCGTAGAGGGGAGTAATGTGAGTATTTTCCCTCCAGAGCCAGATGAGCGCCATGAGTCTTTTCGCCTCGAAGTTTTAGTTTGTTTAAAGACCCAATTTTTTAAACAACAAATCCTTCAGCAACTACAAATTGACAATAACCTGCCATTCAATGATACAGCTTCGGATGATGGTTGGCTTCGTAGGGCTGCAAAACTATTAGAAAAAATGAACGAAGAGCTTATTCCTCGTTTACGAGAGAAAGGTTGGCAATGCCACTCATTTACTGATCCAGTAAATGAAGGTGAATACATTTCAGTAAATGCATCCAAAGGCAATCACGAGATTAAAGTTGCTTTGCTCTATAGATGTGCGACTGGAAATGAGATTTATAAAGAACTTGATAAGTCCTGTGATTTCATTCTTTATCAGGGAGCATATTACCATCAAGAAAGCTATGCTTTTGGCGTTACAGCTAAAGTTCTCCCACTCAATGCGTGGATTGCTCCAGACTAATTAAAAATATTGAGAAAGTCGAGAACCCCTTGTATCACCACGGGTTTTTCATGAACATTTTCTGACCACTAGTTCAGTAGAGCAGTCGTTTTGACTGCTGGCAAAAAAGCCCCACGTTCTGCGAGATTTTGGTTATCTAACCAGTAAAGAGTCCGAGTGTAGTTCACCCCACAGTCTTGATTACATATTAAACATCTGTAATACTCGAATTACTTCATCTTATATGTAGTGGGCTAATTTTTAGCGACAATCAGTTTATCTGGTTCACTAACCAATTAAACCATAGAGGGATTACCTCTATGGTAGTTTCTCTTTTTCTCAGGAGAGAAATCATGAATAAAGAAAAAACAATAGAAGTACCAGCGGATAAAGTGATCGATTTCCTTCTTCATGGAAGACAACTTGAAAGTCATTATGCGACCCAAGAGTCGGTTGATGCCTTAAAAGAAACAGTTAACATTCGCTTCGAGCAAGTTGATAAGCGCTTCGAGCAAGTTGATAAGCGCTTCGAGCAAGTTGATAAGCGCTTCGAGCAAATCGATAAGCGCTTTGAGCAAATCGATAAGCGCTTCGATGATGTTAACTCTAAGATTGATGATAATTTTAAGACACTGGATTCTAAGATTGATTTAAAATTTAATTTAATCCTAGGATTTTTCTTTACAAATGTAGCAGCCCTTGTTGGCGCTGCTTTTTGGATTGCTTCTAAATTAGGTTAATTTCTCCCTGCTAGTTCAAAGGGGGAATGACCACACTAACCAAAATCAAATAGCGGATCACCGCTGCTAACGCCATTTCGTATGGCGTTAGCCAGCGAATTAGGCGCACCCTAATGTGAGGTCTTCTATGCACCAATCAAAACAAAAAATGCGACACTGGCTTTTACGTTACACGTATGCGGTTTATATGCTCGCCATGCGAAAAAGCGGGGTGATAAGTCCCGATGCGTTTGTGTGAAAATTGCGCGAAATGTATCGAAGACCATTTACCTAGTTGTGACGAACAAAAAGCCATCTCA
>NZ_CANLBV010000166.1 GCF_947488985.1 uncultured Vibrio sp. | reverse complement strand
CTCTTTGGCATCTCGAATTAATGATAACTTTCAAGTTCTCAAGCCTGCATCTTCAAGTTGAACGAGTATATAAGGTTTCCTGAATACATGACATACGAGCAGGCCGCCACGTTACCATGCGCGGGGCTGACCGCATGGCATGCAATGTTTGAGCATCAGCAACCTTTAAAAGCTGGACAAATCGTACTTATCGAAGGTACTGGCGGCGTTTCAATCTTTGCACTTCAATTGGCTAGCGCTTTGGGTATTGAGACGATTGTCACATCCAGTTCTAACGAGAAACTCAACGTTGCCAGATCATTGGGCGCAACTCATACCATAAACTATCGAGAGAGACCGGATTGGGACGCAGCCGTTTTAGAGCTAACGAATGGTAAAGGGGTCGATATGGTCCTTGAGGTCGGTGGCGCAGGAACACTCGAAAAATCGATGAATGCCGTTAAGATCAGGGGCGTGATCAGTTTAATTGGTGTACTCACGGGATTCGATGAGAAGGTAAACACAGTGCCTATCACGGTAAAAATGATCTCAATGTACGGTATTCATGTTGGCAGTAAGGCGATGTATGCAAGGTTTAATGATGCTCTAAGCCAACATAAGATCAGCCCAATTATCGATAAAGAATTTAAGTTTAGTGAATCTGAAAAAGCGTATGATTATTTAGAATCCGCGCAACACTTTGGCAAAGTCATCAACACGCCCTAGTTACTGTAAATGGTGTGCTTATCGCCCAGTGATTGGTGATGGTCACTATTAAATTGCTATTAATGCGATTAAGTCGAAATGATCGGCTTGCTGTTTCCAGCTGCTGATCAGAACGAAAGTCATTAGATTGAAGCTCACGTTGATCACGTGAGCTTTTTTGCGTTCAGGCTATGGCGGTTGGCCTGTATATGAGGTGTCGAAGCCGAGAACCTGACTTAATCATAAATTGTACAATTAGTGGTGTGTAAATAATTCCATACAGAGTGTTTTAAATGTAAAACAACAAAAAAATTGTCTTATTTTAAAATTAGTGATTGAAAGTGGGTTTTTTACTAGTTAAGTTACAGGGAACAACAAGATAATTGCTGGTGGAAAGTTGCGCGAGATAACGTCCATTCAGTCCAAGGATAGAGAATAGGAAGAAGTAAGCGATGTTTCAGACTGATGATGTAAGAATTAACAAAGTAAAAGAGCTATTACCACCTGTTGCTGTTTTAGAGAAGTTTCCAGCAACAGAAGTTGCTTCTTCGACAACCTTTGAAAGCCGTAAAGCGATCCACAATATTTTAGATGACAGCGACGACCGCTTACTTGTTATTGTTGGTCCATGCTCGATTCACGACACAGAAGCGGCTCTTGAGTACGGAAAACGTTTGAAAGTGCTACGCGACGAGCTAGGCGATAAGCTTGAAATTGTGATGCGTGTTTACTTTGAAAAACCACGTACAACCGTCGGTTGGAAAGGTTTAATCAACGACCCGTACATGGATGACACGTTCAAGCTAAACGATGGTCTTCGCCTAGGACGTAAGCTACTGCTTGATTTAACCGATCTTGGTATGCCAACAGCGAGTGAATTCCTAGATATGATCACACCTCAATACGTTGCTGACCTTATTAGCTGGGGTGCAATTGGCGCACGTACGACTGAGTCACAAGTTCACCGCGAACTGGCATCAGGTCTATCTTGTCCTGTTGGCTTTAAAAATGGTACGGATGGCAACATTAAGATTGCAACCGATGCAATCCGCTCTGCTAGTGCTTCTCACCATTTCTTGTCGGTTACTAAGTACGGCCATTCAGCTATCGTTGAAACAGCGGGTAACCCTGATTGTCATATCATCCTACGCGGTGGTAAAGAGCCAAACTACAGCGCTGAGCACGTTGCTAAGATCAAACAAGAACTAGAGGCTTCTGGTCTGCCACAGAAGGTGATGATTGATTTCAGCCATGCAAACAGTTCTAAGCAGTTTAAGCGCCAAATCAACGTTTCTGATGACGTCAGCGCACAGATCTCTGCTGGTGAAAAAGCAATCTTTGGTGTGATGATCGAATCTCACCTAGTTGAAGGCCGTCAAGACTTAGTCGACGGCAAAGCTGCGACATACGGTCAGTCGATCACCGATGCTTGTATTAATTGGGAAGATACTGAAACAGTGCTTCGCCAACTGGCAGACGCCGTTGAAACTCGTCGTAACAAGTAGACAAGCTATCTAAAGACAGCACATCAATTGTGAAGCCCTCATGAGTGAAAATTCATGAGTTTTTTTTTAATACTGTTTTTTTTAATACGGTTTATTGCGAACATCTTGTCCATAGCTGTCTTGATAGCGAACGATATCGTCTTCACTTAAATACCCACCCGTTTGCACTTCGATCATCTCTAGAGGGGAATGTCCGGGATTTTCTAAGCTGTGGAGATGACCGAGCGGAATGTAGGTGGATTGATCTTCGTTGATAAGGTAGGTTTGCTCATCATTGGTCACTTTTGCGGTGCCGGCCACCACAATCCAGTGCTCGGCTCTATGATGATGCCTTTGTAGTGACAGCTTATGTCCAGCGTTTACAGTAATGCGCTTTACTTTGTCACGCTTTCCTAAATCAATCACATCGTATTTACCCCAAGGGCGAAAGACTTCACGGTGATAAAGATGTTCAGTGCGACCTGTTTGATCCAGTTGGCTCACAATCGATTTTACGCCCTGAACCTTGTCTTTATCTGCGACCAATATTGCGTCCTTAGTTTCGACAATGATGAGATTTTCAACGCCAACGGTTGCAACGAGCTTATTTTCAGCATGAATGTAGTTGTGCTGAGAGTCGGCGGTTAACACATCTCCTTCAATGACGTTGTTCTGCTCGTCTTTGTCACTGACGTCCCAGATGGCAGACCATGAACCGATGTCATTCCAGCCACATCCATCGGAATTACGGCAGCGTGAGCAGTCTTTTCCATCACTGCATAGTCAATAGAATCGCTTGGGCTGTTTTTGAATGCTTGTTCATCAATCCGGATAAAATCGAGATCGCTATTTTGTTTTGCAAGAGCAAGCTTACAAGCGGCTAAGATCTCCGGGTGATGCTCAGCCAGCTCTGCAAGATAGGTTGAGGCCTTGAACAGGAATATACCGCTGTTCCACAAGTACTGCTGTGAGCGAATATAGCTTTCTGCTGTGGACTTATCAGGCTTTTCAACGAAGCACTCAATGGCGTAAGCTGAGTGAATACCTTGCTTTACTGTCTTGCCATTTGTTCGCTGGATTGGGGGAAGCGGTTTTCCCTGCTTGATGTAGCCATAGCCCGTCTCTGCAGCGTTTGGCGTGATGCCGAATGTCACCAGTTTGCCTTGTTTCGCGTAATCCATACCTCGGCTAACCACTTTTTGGAACTCAGAGGTGTCGGCGATGTGATGATCGGCAGGCAGTACTAGTAATACAGGATCGGCTTGTTGGTGTTGGTATTGATGATTACGGTTACGACTCGTCGGTTTGGCTAAAGCTTGCAACGCGGCAAGCGCAATGGCAGGTGCAGTGTTTCTGCCGACAGGCTCTAATAAAATACCACTGTGTTGGATATTTGCAGCACGGATTTGTTCGGCGGTAATGAAGCGGTGCTCTTCATTACAGATGATCAATGGTGCATCGCAGTTGCTATCTGTTAGGTGTCCCTCTAGACCTTGCAAGCGCTGAAGGGTTTTCTGAAGCATTGATTGTTTGCCTGCAATACTCAGGAATTGCTTAGGGTAAAGCTTTCTCGACAATGGCCAGAGGCGGCTTCCGGAGCCGCCAGCCAAGATGACAGGTAAAATCATAGTGTGATCATAGGTATATTAAATATTAACGGCATGTTACCACGCCTAACACTTATTACTTATCGATAACCAATCGCGATACTGGCTATCGGTGACTTTCTGTTGGAGAGAGTCACATACTTTAGTACCGCAATTCGTTGAGTCTAGGGCGTGTTGATCTTTGCTGTACATTTCGCGTTCAACAATACATCGGTAGCCACATCAACATGAATGCCAGCG
>NZ_CANLBV010000165.1 GCF_947488985.1 uncultured Vibrio sp. | reverse complement strand
CACCCCGATGCGATGGCGCTAATTATAAGGAACATAACATCAATAAGATCATGCTTCTGGTTAATGTCTGACCGAGTCGTCTTGGACGACTGATAGGTGTTCGATTAAGTTCAAAGTGGCTGTGTGATTATGGGTTTGGCAATATTAGGTCATATTTGTTAACAAAGTGCGATCCCGCCCTGTACCAAAGCCAACGTTGATTTTTCTTATTACCGACAAACGACCATTGTTCATCGATCTCACAAGGATTTTATCTTTAACACCAGGTTTTCTTGCTTCGTAAGCATAATCGAGCTGAAAATCGAGGCATCGAAAACGTTGATAGCCCGAAGCCCTTTACCATGCTTTCGAAGGGCATTGCTCTGACTGCAAAAGAGACAATTAACCTGAATAGTTGCTATGGTTGATCCCCCCTTAAAGCGTAGATTCTAACACAGAAACAACAGATTGGAGTCATGACCAGCTCGTGAATATAAATACAATCCCCACCTTACTTTTACAAAAAGTTACACTTCACCATATTTAACTCATTGAGTCTTATTGTTGCATATCGTACTGTAACTATGCAATAAGATGAATTTGTATACATTGATGCGAGAAATATAAATAAGGAAATTAAATGAAACCGTCTATTTTAGCTTCAGTCATTACTCTAACTCTTTCAAGTTCTTACGCCTTAGCCAATAATTGTACAGATATACCTCAGTGGCAAGATTATTATCCAGTAGCTGAAGAAGGAGATAATGTTCAACATCTTGGACATCTATATGAATGCAAGCCATTTCCTGCATCAGGTTGGTGCCGAGATATTAACTATGAGCCAGGGACCGTGTGGGGAGAAGATGCGTGGACACATCTAGGCGAATGTGATGTTGCAGAGCAACCAATAATTAGTATTGATGCACCAACTGTTGTACCTCATGACCAAAGCTTTGAAGTATCTGTAACAATTACAGATCCCAATGAAGTCGGTATTGATTATGCCGATTTTTTTATCGTAACTGAAGGTGAAGAAACATTTATAGAGCGAATTACAGAGGCACCATATAATTCTATATATCCAGAACTATCACCTGGAATTCATTACATTATTGTAAGGTCCTCTGATCGAGATGGTAATTATGCAGATGACGCCCAATCAACTCTTCTTTCAATTGATATGGAAGAACCAGCCACTTTACTTATTACGCCACGTAATGGAGAAAGAATCTTAGAAAATACCCCTATAACATTTGAAGCAATTGCTGATACTTTAAATCCAGAAGATAATATCACTAAAGTGGAGTTCTTAATTGATGATGATGTTGTTGGGGAGTCAAGTGAATCACCATTTAGATTTACTCTAGAAAGTGGACTACCTGAAGGGCAGTATAATTTTAGCAGCCGTGTTCATACAGAACTTGATAAAGTTAAAGACAGCAATATTGCAACAGTTATAATTTATATTCCAGGACAATGGGAAGAGGAATTTAACCCATACTGGACGTCATGGGGTACGGATAGTGCACAAATGGAAGAACTATCGGATCAAATTACAACGATACATTTAGCTTTTGTTGGTATGAATGAAGATTTTGAATTAATTGGAACAAATAGCTTATTACAATATCGAGGTGATGACTCCCCAGAGTTTGTTGATAATGTTGATCCTACTTATATGAACTGGACAACTAAGAAGTATCTAAACCCTGAAACAAAGATTTCTCTTGCTATGGGAGGAGCTCATGAAACACAGACTTGGCAACTATTGAAAAATACAGAAAACGTCCCAGCTTATGTTAACTCATTAAATGATATTGTTAATGATGTTTTCCCTGTTTATGAACAAATTGAGTCAAATAGATATCAAAAGGTAGGTTATGTACAAATTGATGGACTCGATTTAGATATTGAAGCTCTTGATATAGAGAAAGATCCTATTTGGTCAGAAAATATTGTAACTATGATCGACTCTTTCACAGAAAACAATCCAAACAAAGTCATGTACTTAACAGGAATGCACACTGCAGGAGATGCTCCTAGCTGCCAACAGGGTGGATCTTTTGAGGAAGGGTGTAGTTACCCTGCTGGGAGTGCATATGCTGGAAGTTTAACCCTTGTTCTTGAAGGTATTAAAGACAATGATGTTGCTTTAGCTAAGTACCAAGTCATGGCTTACGACGCTGGTCGTCAAGGAATTGAATATGATTGGGAGGTTGCTTTAGAGAATATCGCAAAATATATACCTAGAGAAGATATTATCCTTGGTGTGTCGATAGGCTCTCAATGGAGCCCTGGTGGTGTTTTTGTTGAACCAATGGATGAAATTAAAACAAAAGCACTTCGACAAAAAGAGTTGGGATATGGTGGTGTGATGTCTTGGGCTGTTGGAGCAGGTGGTGCAGAAGTACCAACAACACAGGTACAGCAGATGAATGAAATAGCAGAATCATTTAAAGATTAATTATTGCCTTAAATAAAAACCCAAGGACCTTATAACAACTTTTAGGTCTTTGGGTTGAATTTACACCTTTCTTAATAGAGTTATTAGTAATAAATACAAGCTTAAAATAAACCAAGGAAGTAACAATGAAACTAAATAAAACTATTGTGTCATTTTTTATATTAACATCTTCATTAGGGGCACACGCTGAAATTAATTACAAATTAACAGTAAACTTACCAGCAACATCAGGTGCTATCAATCAAGCTATCAGTGAAGGCCTTGATATAACTTTAGAAGGAACAAAGTTAGATGACCATACTGGTATTGAATATGGATTACTGTCATTTGTTAATAGTGAAAAATATTGTTATTTTTATAATAAGGAATTAGTTTCACGTTATGATAGTGACTTTGTCTTCTCTACATTAAGAGAAGGTGAGGAAACTGTAATTGACTATGGGTGGCCATTTGAAAGTTTACCTCCTATTGAACGATTTGCCAATTATAGTGATGGTTCTGCTGGCGATATAGTTACTGGGCAAGTTTCATCGGGTGGAGTACCTTTTCCAGCCCTTGTCGTGTGTAGAGATTTAATTACCCCGACTCCAACGCAGTCATTAACATATTAAGGATTAATAAAAATGAAAAAAATAACTTTTATGATTTTATGCTCCACTATATCATTTGGTTCACTAGCAAACATAACGTTTGATGTAACACTAAATTTGCCATCTACAACTACTTCAATAAATAAAGCTATTGATGAAGGTCTTGACATCGTTTTAAAAGGAGAGTTGATAGATTCAACTACTGGAATTGGATATGCCTTACTCTCAAAGGAAGATAATAATAAATACTGCGACTATATAAATGAGGAGCAATATTTACGAAGTGACCTTGATTATGCATATATAAATTTACTTTTAAATGGAGAAAATGTTGTTGATTATGGTTGGCCTTTTAGTGATTTAGAAATTGACGAAAGATGGGCAAATTTCGCTCATAACTATCATGGCGACATGATTTCTGGAAGATTATGGGCAGAAAGCCCCATACTCCAGGAAGCTCTAGTTGTATGTAAAACATTAATTAAACCAGAGCTGTAAATATAAAGTATGTACCCCATGACCCCACGGGCCGACTTGTCAGTGTTTGAAGTTCCAAGGTAGGAGTGTGTTGATATCAGGCTCAGTTTTTGCCAGCTCCTTCATGCACTTGATCATATAGTCATAGAGGATAAGACCGTTGGCTTTCGCGGTCTCGATGATGCTGTAAAGCATTACGCTCGCATCAGCACCGTTTGGTGTGTTTGAGAATAACCAATTTTTTCGGCCAATGACCAGCGGTTTAATTGCGCGTTCAGCGCGATTATTGTCGATAGATAAGTGACCATCGTCGATATAACGAATGAGCTTTGACCACTGCCCGTGCGTGTATGTTATCGCTTTATCTAATGGGCTAGAACCTCTTAATCATTGCTGCAATGGTTAAGAGGTTCTTTTAATAAGTATCCATTAAGGTGTGATTTTTCGTTGATTCGGTCTAGTTTTAGGTTGACCTATACTCGTTCAACTTGAAGATGCAGGCTTGAGAACTTGAAAGTTATCATTAATTCGAGATGCCAAAGAGCCTGCG
>NZ_CANLBV010000164.1 GCF_947488985.1 uncultured Vibrio sp. | reverse complement strand
GTCAGTGTAATTATCATAGTTCGTAGCATGATCCTGATTTTACTAAAAATCAAGCACCTTCAATGAGTACGGGTATACAACCCTGCAAGCCCAACTTATAAACTTCTGACTTGCCAATAACCCTCACCATTGGTTGCGAGCTGACTATGTAAGTAATCAAGCGTATCAGCTACCTTTCCAGCAATGCCTTGTGGTGGATTAAACAGCAATAAACCACTGCCGATCAAGCGATCATCGCCCTTGGGATCTCTTAGTCGCAATTCCGATTTAATCGGGCTTGGTAGCAAGCCATCTTTCACCGCTGTTACGCAGTGGTTCAAAATCAGTGAGCTTTTGTCATCGGTGTAGAGCGGATACCAAATCAGTGCGGATACTTTCTCAGACTGTTGATACGCTTTAACCAAAGCATCAATTACTGCGAAATATTCAGAGTCCGTTTCGTAGGGTGGGTCGATAACGATCAGGTGATGGTTATCATGTTTAGCGACATCATCAGGTAGCGCTTTAAGCCCATCACCCGCAGTAATGGTGAGCTTGCTTGAGACATCCAGATCGCGTTGCAGCTTCTCAATGTTGGCTCGTAATAGGTCGGCTTCATCTTGCTGAATGTCTGAGAAGTAGAAGCTATCTTGACTGCGGCCTTGTTGGTAGGTGATGGCTGCTGAGCCTGGATAGAGAGAAATAAGCTGATTCGGATTGTAGTATTCCAGCACCGATATAAAAGACGCGAATGATTCTGGAAGATAAGCCTTGTTTCGCCATAAGTACCCGACCCCTTCGGCAAACTCGCCGGCATGATTACTTGGTGCGGTTGTTAGGTCGTAACAGCCTGTCCCTGAGTGTGTGTCGATAACATTGAGACGTGAATGCTGCTGCATTAATGACTGAACCAGAGCACTCAATACCGGATGCTTAAGAGCATCACCGTGGTCGCCTACATGACATTGATGTCGATATTCCATTCCCTTGCCTCATTCCTACTGACGTCATATAAACATACTTCATATCTTGAGGGCTTGCCTGCTCAATCTATCGTTTTTTGAAATAGCCTCTCTCTTGACTAACTGTCTGACTCTTATAAAAAATAAAGCCCTTCGTCTTATTACAAACGAAGGGCTTTACTGAAGTTACTCACCAGATCGTGCTGTTAGATAAGAAACACCTTAAGGGTACTCACCTTCAACTTCTACTGGTGCTTTGACTTGGTAGTGACAAGGTTGTAAGCCAAGCAATTTAGGCAGGGTAATACCAACTGATACTGAAGACCACGTACCGCTGACAATGCCGACAACCAATGCAATTGCGAATCCTTGCAGCGCCGCACCACCAAGCAACCAAAGCGCTGATACGGTGATCAAGGTGGTTCCCGAGGTCACAATGGTGCGTGAGAAGGTGGCTTTCACCGATTCATTGAGTAAGTTATCCGTCTCACCCTTTGGGTTACCGCGCAGCATTTCACGAACGCGATCAGCGATAATGATCGAGTCATTGAGTGAGTAGCCCAAAATCGCCAACACCGCCGCTAATACCGTAAGGTTAAACTCAAGCTGCGTGAGGGCGAACAAGCCGAAGATAAGCGTGACGTCGTAACTTATAGCAGCCAGCGCCCCCAACGCCAAGCGCCATTCAAAGCGCACACTCAGATAGAGCATGATCATCAGGAAGCACACCAAGACCGCCAAGCCACCTTGCTCAACCATATCTTGCCCTACTTGAGGGCCAACCACGCTGCTATTGAGAACTTTGACATGATCACTGGCAGACGCCAAAGCATCCACTAGATTGGGTAGTGCTGCATCTTCCAACTGGCTGTAACGAATTGTCCAGCGATCTTGCTCAGCCATTGCCACCACTTGCACGTCTTGTTGGAAAGCCGCATCAAGTTTTGTTTTTAAATCGTCTTTGGTCACTTGGTCAGAAAGCTGAACTTCGGCAACCACACCACCGGTAAAATCCAAGCCCCAGTTAAAACCTTTCACTGCCACCAGCATCACTGAGCTCATGAACAACACAATCGAAATCACAGACATCACCTGACGAAGGCAAGTCATATTGCTGTCTGAAATATAGCGGTCTGAATTAGTCACTTTTTTTGAAGTTCTCATACTTAAATCCTTACATCGTGGCGTTGGTCACGCCCCCAAGCCAAATTGATGATCGCGCGCGATGCAAAAATACCGGTAAACATACTGGTTAGAAGACCCAAACCTAGGGTCAATGCGAAGCCTTGAATCGGTCCATTACCAATGGTGTACAGAGCCACGGCAACAATCATGGTAGTGACGTTGGCATCGAAGATTGAAGAGAACGCGCTATCAAAGCCACGGTCGATGGCACTCGCAAAGCTGCGCCCTTCTTTCATTTTGTCTCGAATACGTTCGAAGATAAGTACGTTGGTATCTACCGCCATACCGACCGTTAATACCAAACCCGCAATGCCTGGTAGGGTTAATACCGCCCCCGGAAGCATCGCTATCAAACCAAATAGTGTGGTCATGTTGACAACCAATGCAGCGTTCGCAACCCAACCAAGGCGGCGATACCATAGCGCCATAAACGTGAGAGTTAGACCAAGGCCAAGTGCCAAAGCAGCAAAGCCGTTAGTGACGTTTTCAGCCCCCAGAGACGGGCCAATGGTACGCTCTTCAATGATGGTCACAGGCGCAGTCAACGAACCCGCACGAAGCAATAGAGCCAATTCTTGTGCTTCAGCCATGCTGCCTGCACCGGTAATTCTAAAGCGGCTACCCAATTGAGATTGGATGTTCGCCACACTGATCACTTCACTGGTTTGCTCGCTGTTACCGGCTCTGTCACGGCTATATTCGCTGTACACGGTTGCCATTGGCTTGCCAATGTTATGACGAGAGAACTCAGACATTTTCTTACCACCCGCTGAATCCAGCGTGATGTTTACTTCTGCACTGCCCATCTCACCAATCCCGCTACGAGCATCGATAATGTGTTCGCCGCTCAGCACGGCTTTGCGAGCAACCACGACACGATTGCCATCTGAATCTTTCAGAGTTTGAGTATTGCGCGTTGCGTTGTCGTACACAGAGTAGAACGCCAACGATGCCGTTGCACCAATCACGTCTTTCGCTGCTGCTGGGTCTTGTACACCCGGAAGTTCGATACGGATACGGCTTTCACCTTGGCGCTGAATCGATGCTTCAGTGATGCCTAGCTCTTCAATACGGCTGCGCATGATTTGCAGGTTTTGTTGAACCGTTAGGTTGCGTAGCGTTCTTTGTTCTTCTTCAGATTGCGTTAACGTTAACGATTTATCTGAACGGTCACGTTGCCATTGTGGGAACTCTTCACGAATCAGTTTCTGTGCTTTCTCGAAATCTGCATCAGTACGGAAGTTAAATTCAACTTGGTTGTTCACCACTTTACCGCGTGCATAACGCACTTGGCTGGTGATCTCGTCGACCACAGATTGCGCTTGTGCGTGGTAAACCGGTTCCATGTCTACTTCTAGCAAGAACTGCACACCACCTCGTAAATCAAGGCCTAGCTGAATCGGTGCAAAGCCCATATCAGTCAACCACTTTGGTGCTGCTGGCTCCATCGCTAGCGCAACCGTCGCGTTATCCAATAGACGTTCATTCAGCACTTCTTTGGCTTTCGCCTGTTGTTCTGCGTCTTCCAAGGTCACGACCAAACGGCTGTCTTTTTGAAATGCAGATTTGGCTTGGATGCCTTCGCTCGCAAGGTATTGGGTAATTTGGCTCGCATCGATGGTCTGTTCAGAACGATTGTTAATTTGAACCGATGCATTCTCGCCATACCAAGAAGGTAAAGCACTCAGAGCCATGATGATGATAGTGGCGATAAGCACCACGTATTTCCACTTTGAGTAGTGGTTAATTTGTTTTCTTGGAATGCGTTTTTTCACAGTCAAGATCTCTTCTTTTTACCAATCACCGTAAACACGTGCTCAAAAATAGCGCCGGAAAAAAGCAGTGATCGAGCATTTTAACCAGCTAGAGTGACCAGTTATACCAATTTGATTAAATTTCTGATCTAATAGTAACTCTGCTCGGAGGTACTATATGGACATTAATTTCCCTC
>NZ_CANLBV010000163.1 GCF_947488985.1 uncultured Vibrio sp. | reverse complement strand
CGTGCAACGGTCGATTCATGAATACGAAGAGCTTGTGAAATCATAGTCTGAGTCCAGCCTTCAGAAGCCAGCAAAACGGGGTATTGCGCCCATTTCTACGAAAAGTTCCACGAAATTAGCTAAATCACTGTATATAAAGGGTTTTAAATTTCCGGGTTTACCAATTTACGACCTTTTTTTCGTACTTTAGCGATCGTTGATCTACTACACCCAAGCAATCCCTGTATCTGTGACCAGCTCTTTCCCTCTCCCAAAAGAAGGGAAATATTGGATCTTAGTTGTTCATCGGGCTTCCGTCCCTGGTACTTCCCCAGCGCCTTCGCCTTTTCAATCCCCTGAGATTGGCGCTTGCGGCGAGTCTCATAATCATCCCTAGCCATCGCTGCAGCTAAATCGATCATAAATTCAGTTAGCACTTTCGAGATCATGGAGCCATCAGAGTTATCATGGAGAACTGAATGAGTCATCGGTTGATCAACAACTACGATATGTAATCCAGCTTCAACTAATCGCTGTTTTAACAGCTTCCACTGTTCATAAGGTAGTCTTGATAGCCTATCGACCTTTTCGATAAGCAATATATCATTTTGGTGGGAATCATCGATTAACCTAGCCAGTTCAGCTCTTTCTAGCGTCGAGCCCGATTGGCTCTCGATATAGTAACTGGCTATCTGAACACCCTTTTTAGCTGCGAACTGGCTTAATTCCTCTTTAGCTCTTTTCGCATCTTGTTCAGCGGTTGACGCTCGTAGATATGCTCTTATGAACATTAACTTGGCACCAGTTTGATTAGGGTATGGTTTGCGAACCAATTTGAGAGGTGCAACCATATGGTTTGCGTAACGTGTACCCTATGAGTACTACTGGTTCGTGTGTATAGATTGCAATCTATATAGATTCTAATCTATAATCACTCCAAAAGAAGCCAAGCACCGACTATGTGGACAATACTGAATCGGCCAGTCTTCATTGACTGGTTTAAAACATTGAATAGCAGGGATAAGGTTAATGTACGTGCATCCCTTATTCTGCTAGAAGAAAGAGGCCCAACTTTACCTAGGCCATACGCTGACACCTTAGAAGGCAGCAAAGTCAGTAATTTAAAAGAGCTACGCGTGCAGAGTAGTGGAAAACCGATTCGGGTTTTCTTCGCTTTTGACCCTGAGCGCCAGTGTGTCATCTTGTGTGGTGGCGATAAGACTGGTGATAAACGTTTTTACAAGAAGATGATTCCTATCGCAGAAAGAGAGTTTAAGGAGCATCTGGAGGAGCTAAATCATGAAAAGTCAGCCACTAAGCGCACTTGATGACCTGATGACTGCAGATGAACTGCACCTGGCACAACAACAAGCTGCAGAGATGTTACTTGAACTTAATCTTGCAGAGATTCGCCATAGTGTTCAAATGTCTCAAGCTCAGGTTGCAGAATCTATGGGGATAAAGCAGCCTACCGTCGCCAGTTTAGAGAAAAATGGCAAAGACGTTAAGCTTCTGTCACTAAAACGTTATGTTGAAGCGTTAGGCGGTCGGTTACGTATCGATATAGAAATGCCGGACGGGCATCACTTTGGTATGAAGGTCTAATGATATCAACAAAGTAATATTTATCTAATCACCTGAGTCAGAGTGCCCAGCTCTGACTCACTTTTGCCCCGTTATGCGTTAGGGCTAAAACTCATACACAACCTGTTCATCTATTTTTGCCATACTAGAAGTGCAGTAGATAAAAAGTACCTTACCTCCTAAGTATAAGAAAAATCACGTATTTCCCTACCGTGCTCTATGATAATATGTCATTAATTAGCTCTCCAATATTAGACCCTAAATTATCTAATAGAAGATCTTCATTATTTTCCAGTGTTTTTTCTTGCTCAATTGCACGAATCAAATTTTCATATGTAACAATATCTTTATTAAATCGACCAGCTTTTTTGTTATAACCGTTGTCTAATATATTTGAAAGTTGCTTGTCAATAAACTTCCTACTAGCATTAACTGGTTCGTTAGCAAATAAAACTTTCTTGTCATATTGGCTGATATCAGTGATATGCATTAATAACCAAAGTTCAAATAATGGATTGCTTATAGCTAGTTTATAACCGTTCTCTTTGCAGATTGGCATGATTTCTTTTAAGTGTTTCTTTCTTGCATCCACTTTTTCTCTGTCGCAAACCAGCCATAAAGAGTCATGTTCTTTTCTATAATCATATGCCTCAACATAACGTTGTAAGTTTGCCATTACATTTTGAGGTTCGCTTGCATTGTTTTGCTTATTAACCACTTCAATTTCAATAATATCACTTAAATACTTAGCCAATTTAACTTTGATTGTATTAAAATACTCTGGTTCTGTTACGCTACCTTCGCAAGATATGATAATAACTCTTTTAGGATCTTCTTGGTATTCATCGTAAACAGGCTTACCAAAATCCCTTATCTTAAATCCCATAAATCACCGCAACCGAAATTAGATATTATTAAATGTGTTGAAAATAGGTACAGCACCGTAACGACCTAACAAATATGCTTTCTCTATTTTTGTATCATACCTTACTTGAAACTTGTTCAATGAAAATATGTTACTGCTATCATCATCACCCTTGTCCACAAACCAAATTTCATCCCGTCTAATCAGGTCAAGATCTAGTAATGTTGACTCATGAGTAGTGACAATTAGTTGTGAACTATCAGTACTAAGCTTATGAAATAAAGTCATAAACTCTCTTGTAAGTTTAGGGTGTAAGCTTCTGTCAAATTCATCTATGACAATAGTACACCCTGATGAAAATCTATCAATAAGAGGTATGAAATCAAGAAGCCGAAGTGTCCCATCAGACTCTTCATGTAGCTCGAATGTTTCTTTAATTTCTTTGCCATGAACCAGTCCAAGTTTCTTTACTTTTAGTTCATCATCTTCATTTTTATAAACAGTTAAAAACTGAGGATTAGCACCAATCCCTTGAACCATTACTTTCCCTGATTTTGCTTTTGAAACCTCTTCTTCTACACCAGCCTTTAGATCTTCAGGTAGACCTTTAAAAGCTTCTTCAAAATCCTCTTCTATTGAACTAACAGATACTACGCCTGTATCAAATGAACTAAGGTAATGAGAAAGTTGTTCAGCAAAGTTTTTATTTATAAGTCGAACCCCGCCAAACTTTGAATCAGGGTACATTATTATAAGTTTATTTTTAAACCAGTTAAATATATCATTGATTGGAGAGATAATTTCAAGATCTAATTTCTTCTCAGCTATTTCAGTAAGAAATAGACGGCTTTTTTGATTTTTCATATCATCGATATAAATTTCAAGCCTAGTTCTTGAACTTGTATCTGATGAAAGTTTAGCACCAAGAGTTATGTCATTCCCAGTCCTTTGAAATAGAATGTTAGGTTTTCCTTTCCCTATTTCAACCAACCATTCTTCTTTAATTGTTTTTTCTTTTAATAGAAGAGAAAAGCCATAAGAGAAAAATCTTCCGTTGATATTTATTTCAAACTCAAATGAAGAATCTTTTTTATAACTCTCATTACAAAGTCTAAAGTGTTTTTTATAAGTTTCAATATTGCTTAAATCTTTGATCACAACACTCTTTGAAAAATCAATTGCTTTTACAAGATTTGATTTTCCTGAAGCATTTGCACCATAAATGACAGCACTTTTTAATATCTTAACATCACCAAAGTCTATCGCATGATCCGCTAATACTTTTGTTGTCCCTGCCGTCATGTCAAAGACTTGCTCGCCTCTAAATGACGAGAAATTCGTCACACCAAATCGTTTTAGCATATGTTTTGCCTTATTCTTCGTATTTTTGGAGATTTTTTCTCTTTGAATTTTAACAAACAAGGTGCAAAGGTCAATTGAATAATGTATTTAAGGCTTGTTCAGACATGTTTCTTAGCGAGCGTTCTATGAGCATAAATTATTGTGGAATGATTAATTTGGCCACGAATTAGAAGCTTTGTAATGACTTAGCCCATCTTTATCAGTATTACATTACTTGAGATACTCCATGAAATGCTAATTTAGCAATCTCACTGAAACGTTTCTGTCCAGAGACGTGCTAGAGCTGTAAGGTAATAGCTGTGCTTCCCACATAAAAAGTTCGCTACTTTAATGTGAAAAT
>NZ_CANLBV010000162.1 GCF_947488985.1 uncultured Vibrio sp. | reverse complement strand
ACGAGACAAGGTTCACTCATTACCGCCCATGCTGGGTAAATTTTAACAGTGACAACTATCCTGCCAGAGGGGGATACCGAGCAGCTCCTGTTATCAGCTTTCCACAAAGAACATGGCCTTCGAAGATATTAAAAAAAGCCCCTCGTTGGTGCTCAACCGATTTACGAGATGGTAACCAATCTTTATCTAACCCAATGAATATGGATAAAAAACTTAAGTTCTTTAACCACTTAGTTGAATGCGGATTCAAGGAGATTGAGGTTGCATTTCCATCAGCATCGCAAACGGATTTTGACTTTGTTCGAAGTCTGATCAAGAACGAGTTGATTCCAGATGATGTTACTATTCAGGTGATTACGCAATCCAGATCGGACTTGATTGAGCGAACAATTGATTCTCTAACAGGGGCGTCTAAGGCCATCGTCCATTTGTACAATGCTACAGCTCCGTCTTTTAGAGATATTGTTTTTTCTCAGGATAAAAAGTCTACTCTAGAACTTGCTGTAAATGGGGCTAAACAGATTAAAGCCTTGTGTGAAAAACGTCCTGAAACTGAATGGACTCTTGAGTATTCACCAGAGACATTCAATTTTACAGAACCCGAGTTTGCACTTAAGATCTGTGAAGCAGTAGCGTCCGTGTGGCAACCAAGTAAGACACGGCAGCTTGTCATTAACCTGCCAACAACTGTTGAATGTAACACTCCGAACGTTTTTGCAGACCAGATTGAACACTTCTTAAATAATTTTAGTTCATTAGAGCACCTTACTATCAGTGTTCACCCTCATAATGATCGAGGCACTGGTGTTGCCAGTGCCGAACTTGCCATCTTAGCAGGAGCTTCTCGGGTAGAGGGTTGTTTATTTGGTAACGGTGAACGTACAGGTAATGTTGACTTGGTCACACTCGCGCTAAACCTTTATTCACAAGGTATTGATCCTAAATTGCGTTTTCCTGACATTCGGCAATCGGTTGAACTCGTCGAGCAGTGTAACGAAATCCCTGTTCACCCTCGTCACCCTTATGCTGGAAGGTTCGTTTTCACCGCCTTTTCGGGATCTCACCAAGATGCCATTAAGAAAGGATTCTCTTCGTATAGCTCTAAGTTGAAGACCTTCTGGGATGTCCCTTATTTGCCGATAGACCCTATGGATTTGGGGTGTAACTATGAAGAAGTGATTCGTGTAAATAGTCAATCAGGTAAGAGTGGTGCCGCATGGTTACTACAAGAAAACCACGGGTTGTTACTGCCTAAAATGCTCCAAGCCGATTTGAGTAAAAAAGTGAAAAGTCATACCGATAGATCGGGATGTGAAATTCACATTTCGGAATTATGGCAACTATTTAGACAGTCTTATGGCCTAGTGAGTAACCCGACCATAAGCTTGCAGAGTTATCACAGCCAAACAACAGATCTTGGCCAAAAGATTGAAGCCAAAATTAATCACAACAACAAAATGATAGAATGTGTTGGTTCTGGGAATGGTCTGATGTCTGCGTTGCTAAAGGGATTAATGGAACAATATGGTTTTCAGGTGAATATCGTTGACTATCACGAGCATACTCTCGGTTCTCGAACCCAGAGCAAAGCGGCCTGTTATGTGCAGCTACAGTCTGCGATTTCTAACGTGAGCTTTTTTGGCGTTGCAATTGAAGAAGATGCAACAAAAGCGTCTCTACAAGCATTGTTGAATGCCTACTCTAATTTACTACAGACTAACTTAGCGCTTTAACCCTGCTCTAATTGATTAACCATCGGACAGTATTCCCTCGGAGACAGCCCCGTTCGACTTTTAAACATCGCGCTAAATGCGCTAGGGCTGTCATATCCAATCGCTAATGCAGCATCTAACACACTGCACCCGCTGGCTAAAAGTTCAGACGCATGTAGTACTCGCTTCTGACGCAGCCATTCTGTGAACGTTAGACCTAGCTCTTGCTGAAACCGTCGAGAAACAGTTCTTTCACTTTGGCCCAGATACTTGGCAGCATCTAAAGATGTCCATGGGTGTGAAAGACGCTCAGATACGTTTTTGCAGAGCATGACCAATGCTTCGGTTCTTGGATTTGGGAGATAAAAATTAATGGGGTTTAGCAAACGTAATTCATCAAGTATCAGTTCAAATATTCGTTCTTCTCGCGTTCCCGCTATCCGAATATCAGGTAGAGATACAGCCTCAACAATTAAACTGGTCAGTAACGACGAAACTTTCGATAACACACAAGTATTGGGAAGGTCTGCCCTAGCCATAGGGTCAACAAAAAGCGTACGAACTCTAACGTCCCCCGTAATTCTGAGACTGTGTGAGATACCAGCAGGTACCCATAGCCCTTGATTCGTTGTCACAACCCACGAATCTGATTGTGTATCCACTCGAATAACACCGTTTAAAGCATGTAAAAACTGAGCGCACAGATGAGTATGGGGTGGTTCCACATCACCATGAGAATAATTGTGTGCATATGCCAGTATTGGAGGGGCCAACGTTTCGTCACAAAACTTCATAAATACTCGAGTGAATCCTTATACCGAATGAAAAAATAATGTAACGAACTTATCCTGAATTCTCCAGAAGAAAGATAATCTCTGTTTCTCTACTGAATTATCCTTTAGCCATTTAGCCATTTAGCCATTTAGCCATTTAGCCATTAGACATATTGTCTACACCTACACTCAGATACATCTGAACTGGTATTAGTTAAATTAGGGCAAACGTCGATACTCAAGAACCTCGTGAGTGAAAGGGCTGAATTGAAATGGGACATTTTTGATTTTGACTGATTTGTGCAACAGGTTGTTGCACAATTGGGAAACGGCTTGCTTCACTAACAAGCGAGTCTGATTTTAGCCAACAGGTTGTTGACCAAATTTTTCATCGGGAATGTCTTGCTCAACATCGAACATCACAATGCTACTTTAGAGCAGATAATGCAACTTGAAAACAACTTTCACACATATCAAGGTGGTGAATAATACCGTCCATTTTTGACCCAAATCCCCAGTTGGCAGTCAGTTAACCAACCTCTTCTAACTGAACGCCATTTGAATCGACCATCACGCTAACACCACAAATATCACAATGTCGATCAACAACGACTTCTATCGTTTTTTGTCCATAAACTTTCATTGTGAACTCCTGCTGCTGATAAGATTAATCATTACTTAGATGTTAGCCAGTCCCAAATAACGACTAAGTAGTAGCTGAAAACTATAGCGGTCCTAAAGGCAACAGTACAACAATGTTTCATGTATTTGAATTACTCTTAAGCTTCTCTATCGATTCAAGTTTACCAATAAGCACACGATCACTGGCGACCATACCAAGGTCATTTTCGAGGCCTAATACTGACAAAACGATCATATAGTGCCCAATAGACACTGTTGAACCACCTCTGATAATCCTTCGTAATGTCGGTTTTGATACCCCCGTTCGTTGGTGTAACAACTCCTGTGATATATGCCGTCGCTTCAACGCCAACTTAATATTCTCACCCAGTTGATCGAGGATGCGTTGCTGTCTAGGAAAAACCACTGCTCTACGACGTGAGTTCATAATGAAACTATATCTCCATTAATGTTCAAAATGTGAAAGCGTAGTTTCACAAAAGATCCTGATGCTCGTTTTATTGTAGGCAACTCAACCGGTAACATTACATCTCTTCGTACCTGTGTAACTCACACCCAAAGACATATTACCGACAATACCAAAAGTAAGTCAATTGCCGCTCATATGATTTAAATAGACAGTCGGCACAAGCAAAATTTTAGTTGAGTAGACGAAGTGCTGCCTCTCTAGAAACCGTACGTGCAACTTTCATACGCAGTTCCTACCATAACTCACGTATGAAAAACTCAGCAGCGTAAATCATTACTGAGTAATTGCACTAAGTAGAAAAGGGGCAGAAATAATTCACGGAATAGGTTGTTTCGCAGGTATTACTAATTTAGTCATCCATGAATTAGCCTATACATGGAAAAGTGGCATATTCTTACCATTAGTAGCTCTACAACAACCCACATCCATTGCCTCGGTACTGAACCATCTTAGCAACAACGTCTATATCACTAGGGCGTGTTGATCTTTCGTGAGTGTTTTTTGAATAGCATGGTAAAGAGTTATAATTTGCTTTGCCAAAAGTAA
>NZ_CANLBV010000161.1 GCF_947488985.1 uncultured Vibrio sp. | reverse complement strand
TGGAGGCGCCTCCCGGAGTCGAACCGAGGTCCACGGATTTGCAATCCGCTGCATAGCCACTCTGCCAAGGCGCCTTTTTAACTCAACACATCAGTACCTCACTAAGCGGTATTGCTGTGTTCGGCGCTTACTTTACGGATTGCCGGGAGATAGTCAAACAAAAAAGTGCATTTAAATTCTATTTGCTGACATTTAAATCAAATTGCTGCATGTTCGATCTTTTCAATCAAAAAACACGCAGCCGAATGCGTTTCAAGAAGTCGCTTTTGTGCTACCACTTCTTCATAAAACGGCCAACCAAGCCTGGGTGATAAGTCCAACAGTGATCAAACATCGTCATCAGTTGCGGGTTGCCGTATTTAGAAAGGCTAACTGCGTGAAAACGATTTTTATGCTGTTTCAGTTTATCCACTTGAGCTATCATCTCATCAGACTGCTTGGGAGCAATAAAGTCAGAAAGTACGATCAGATCGGCATTCTTGTATTTGTCACCGGTCATCAAATCTATCGACTTCATGAGAACGGGTTCTAAATCAGTACCGCCGTGGAACGAGTAGCTTAAGAAATCACTCGCTTCACGTAGGCCATCTTGCCTTGTTAATTCATAGGTGATCTGCTCAGAAGAGAACAGAATAACGTAACAGTCCCGCTCTTCCGCAAGAGCGATCTGCATCAACGCATACGCCATCGCTTTCGCAGACTGCTCAGGAAAACCACTCATTGAGCCAGATGCATCCACACAGACGATAAACGGGCCTTTTTCAATATCGACAGTTTTGCTATCCGGTTTTTGAGCTTTGACCTTGCGCAAGGTGCGAGACTTACCTTGCGAGCGATAATTCAGTAAACGCTTATCAGCTAAATGTTTATAAAAGATAACTTCAAGTTCAGGGTACGCTAAGAACATGGTTTCGTTAGGCAGCATCTTGTTCAGATCATCACTTTCATGGATCCCAACAATGTCATCCACGGCTTCATCGCTTTGCTCTTCAACCATCTGCAGTTCTTCTAAGGGGGCTTTATGTAACGAAGGATCGTCTTCTTCCCCCGCCATACGACCGAGCTTTTCCGCTATCTCTTGTAGGCCTTTGTGCTTATTCAAGAACTCTGCATGACGCTTCATTATGGTTAAGTCGGTTTTACTCAGCTTGGCAGATGCCATGTCCCACAAACGACCGATACTGTTTTCATCCCCCGACGCTGTCACTTTATCCATGCTTTTCATGGTTTCCATGCGCTGGTAAAGATCGGCTAACACTTTTTCTTTGCTTGCTTCCAGTTCGGTCACTTGAGCTTGTTTGATCGCATCTGACAGAGATTGATACCATTGGCCACAGAAATAGTGCGGGAACATGACATTATCAACGCCCTTGTTATGTTCCATAAGACGTCTTGCTTGCAGGTAGAAGGAGGAGTGCCACTCCAGCTTTTTGATCACCCCTTCTATCTCATCAAAAAACTGCTCTTCATTCCAATAAATCACTTCTTGATAAAGTGCAATTTCCTCTTGGAACCTATCGGTTTCACAGACTTTGGTCACGCGATTTTTCACTTTACCACGCCACTTAACTAAGTGATTCTTGACCGATGCTTTCATACCTTTGCTTTCAGTCGTGATCATAACCTGAGAGCGAGCGATGAGATCATTCATCGCCGTGTCAATGATGCCTGAATCAGCTACCATTAAAGCGAGGTTTAGGCCGTCTGCTCCTAACATATGCTCTCCCCTTACTCGAAGTACTGACTCATAAACTTAATACGCTGAGCAATTTTACTGCTCTTCACTTTCGTCATTTCAAGATCTTGAGCAACAGCTTGCAAGCTTGCTTCCATCGCTTTCGGTAAGTCAGGATCAATGAAATTATGAGGCAAGGCATCATGGAACTCGGTGCGAACTCGTTTTAACTGGAATTCAGCTTCAGACAGTTGCTGTAGCGCATTCTCCGCACCACTCAACCACTTGTTATACAGCTCTTGGTCTAAACCATCAGTGGTAACCACACTGACGAGTACTGAGCGATTGGCAATATCTTTAATCACTAACTGATTAGAGGCATCGAGGTCAATTTTCAAACGACATAGGTGTTTATTTTCGTTTACGTAGCCATAAATTTCGCCATGGCCTTCTTTAAGTACTCGATCAAAATCGTTCTTGGCCACATAAACCCAACGGCTATCGCCCTTCTCTGTTTCTGAAACCGACAGATTGCTTTGCAGCATCACCAATTTAACAAGGTTGTATGCACTACCCACACTGAAGGTTTTCGCATTCTTGATGTTGTGTTGATAAACATCTTTACGCAATAAACCGCTTGTTGATTCCATCGATAACGACACCGACAATGTTGATTCAACATCATCTTGGATCTCACCGAACTCTTCACGTGCCATTTCGATTTGCGCTTTCGACTCTTGCTGATCAAACGCTCGATTCAACGCAAAATCTTTGACAACATGCCTCACCACATCACGTGATTCTGGGCTATGCCATAGACAATCTTGCAATAACATAATATCAAGTGGATTCACGCTATCACGACCACTAAAGAATGCACTCGCTTTCAATAGTTTAACGGCTTTCTTCCAACGTCGATCCGAAACGTAGAGCTCAGATTCAGACGATGAGCCTTGCTCCTTAATCGAATCTTCAAGCATGGTTTTTAGTTCATATAGCTTATTAAACGAGTTGTCGCTCAACTCAAGCTTATCGAGTTCGCTTTGCCATTGGTGATATTCAATGTCGGTGATCGCCAAACCTTTCGGAATCACCGCTTCTTGAGAAGTTCCCGTCATCAGCATCGATTTGAAGTTTTGTTTGTTTTGAATACGGTTAACGAACACGCGAACTAGCATGCGGTCGTAAAGGGCTTCTAAGCCACTGTCTTCATCGGGAAGTTCGTTGGATGCCGACACTAATAGACGCATCGGTACACGTTCAATGTCGCTGCCATTTTTGAATGTCTTTTCGTTCACCACGGTCAGCAGCGTATTGAGGATCGCAGGGCCGGCTTTCCAGATCTCATCAAGGAATACCACTTGTGCCGTGGGCAGGTAGCCTTCAGTGAGTCGGACATAACGACCATTGTCTTTTAGTTCTTGAATGCTTAATGGGCCGAACACCTCTTCAGGCGTAGAAAAACGGGTCATCAAATATTCGAAATAGCTGCTGTTGTCAAAAGCTTGAATCAGGCGCTTTGCAATAAGGCTTTTAGCGATACCCGGAGGGCCTAATAAAAATACGCTTTCACCCGCGAGGGCTGCCAATAAACAAAGCTTTATCGTGTCTTCTCTTTCGTAGACACCATCAGAGAGGGCTTGCGCCAATTTATTAATTCTTTCGGAACGCAGCGCCTTGTCAGCATGTGAGGAAATAGAAGGGGTCATGCGTTACTCCGAAAATCTTTGAACAGTTGAGAGTTTAGATGTTTTTTATACATTTGTTAGCACTTTGTTACAAGTGTATTTATGGTTGAGTTGCCTTTATATCAAAAGGTTAGAGCCGTGATATTGTGGTAATCATAGTTTTCAAATATGAGAGCACCATCACAAGTTGTGTGCAATCAAATTTGCTGCTAACCCCAAATTTTCTTTTATTTTAGATACCATAGACGTTAAGGTGGAGCACACTTACACAGATACGACTAATTGGCAAGGAAACTGTCCAGACTGCATGAATAAAGTTATCCATCGATGGAAAAGTATCTCTCTTATCGAAGAGAACGTGACGCTACCTACGAACGTCGTCATAACACACACAACCATACACCACCCTGGCGCAGCCGTTATTCTTCCTATCACTTCGTCTGGAAAGATTATTCTCATTAACCAATTTCGCCCATCTCTAAAAAAATGGCTGTTGGAGCTACCCGCAGGAACTGTGGAAGCCGATGAAACACCGATGCAATGTGCAGAGCGAGAGCTAGAAGAAGAAACCGGATACAGCGCGACTTCATTTAAAAGTTTGGGGCAAGTCACGCCTTTGGCTGGTTTCTGCGATGAGATTCAGTATTTGTTCGTCGCTAAAGGTCTCAACCACACCACTCGCTTTGAATGCGATGAAGATGAAGTCATAGAAGTCATGGAACTGAGCTTAGATGAGCTGCACGATAAAATACGATGCAATCAAATCACCGACACTAAAACTATTGCTTGTTTAAGCAAGGCCCAACTGTGCGGCTATCTATAAACCAAAGCAGTGAGACCTATCAAACTGAGCAGGCAAAGAAACGAAAAAAACGTTCTAAAACAGGTAAAACCTGTTACCC
>NZ_CANLBV010000160.1 GCF_947488985.1 uncultured Vibrio sp. | reverse complement strand
CGCTGGCATTCATGTTGATGTGGCTACCGATGTATTGTTGAACACGGAATGTACAGCAAAGATCAACACGCCCTAGACACTCAATCATGTGGAGTCATAGCAAGATGAAACTCATCTCTACGTCCCAAAGGGCAATACCGCAAGTAAAGCTCATGGATACGAAGAATGACAAGCATGGTCGGTGTAGACAGGAGGGCGAGTCTTGGTGACCTCAACTTCGTTGATGGAGCAAATCTGCTCTTCAACCAATTTGAATCAAGCTCTTAGACGCGTGAAGAAGAACAAAGGGTGTGCAGGAGTCGACAAGCTCGACATCAACGCCACTATCTCAAGACTTCGATAGGCATCAAACGGGCAAGAGCTTCGCCAGAATCTTCTGGATGGAAGCTATCAACCTCAACCTGTTCTTGGTGTAAAAATCCCCAAAGCTAGTGGTGGCGTAAGGCAATTAGGTATCCCAACAGTCCTTGATAGGGTAGTCCAACAGGCAATCACATCAGTGCTGTCATGTATCTATGAGCCGAAGTTCTCCGACAGTAGTTACGGGTTTAAACCCAACCGCAGTGCGCATTATGCATTGGCGGCCGCCAGTCGCTACATCCGAGAGGGTCGAGGTTATGTAGTGGATATTGACCTAGCAAAATACTTCGATACAGTGAATCACGATAGGCTAATGCACAGGCTGTCACAAGATATTGCTGATAAACGCGTGCTAAAGCTAATTAGGTCATACCTACAGGTAGGCATAATGCGACATGGACAAGTTGAGTAGAGACAACGAGGCACACCACAGGGTGGGCCATTATCTCCGCTACTATCAAATATTGTATTAGATGAACTGGATAAAGAGCTAGAGCGTAGAGGGCATAAGTTCTGTCGATATGCAGATGACTGCCAAATCTACGTGCGTAGTGAGGAAGCCGCTCATCGAGTCAAAGAGTCGATAACGGAGTTCTTGGAGCAGAAACTAAAGCTGACGGTAAACCGTAAGAACAGTGCAGCAACGAGAGTGACAAAGCGAACTTACCTAAGCCATCGCTTCCAGATAGATGGAACAATCGGGATATCGAAGACGGCACAAGCTCAAATGAAGAAGCGAGTGCGGAAAATAACGAAGCGAAATCGAGGACGAGAGTTACAGGTGATAATCACGGAGTTAACTCAATATCTAAGAGGATGGCAACACTACTTCAAGCTTACTGTTCGTAAAAGTGCAATGCAGCGCTTAGATGAATGGATACGGCGTAGACTAAGGTGCTACCGACTAAAGCAGCGCAAACGCAGACACAGCATAGCGACATGGTTACAGTGACAAGGTGTAACGGAGCGTAATGCGTGGAAGCTAGCGATGTCAGATAAGGGTTGGTGGCATCTAGCTTTAACGGCACAGGTTAATCACGGCATGCCAATAAAATGGTTCGATGAGTTGGGGTTATACTCGTTGCGAGATGGGTATGAGTCACTGAAAGTATATTCGGAACCGCCGTATGCGACCCACGCTTGTACGGTGGTGTGAGAGGACGGAGGCCGTGAGGCCTCCTCCTACTCGATTCCTACTCAAGAAATAAAATAAATGAACCACCGTTTTGTTTTATTTCCTGTTATGTAATAATAAGTTCAATAACGTTAAGAGGATTTCCTATGAGCCAAGTTACTCGTGTCGCTATAATCGGCGAATGCATGGTTGAATTAACCAAAAATCAAGGTGAGCTAAAACAGAGCTTTGGTGGTGATACACTAAATACGGCGGTTTACCTGTCAAGATTAACTGAGCAGCATGGAGTGACCACGTCATACGTGACCGGGCTAGGGCGAGACTCGTTCAGCCAAGAAATGTTAACTGCTTGGCAAGAAGAGAAGATCAATACAGAGATGGTCTACTTATCTAAAGACAAGTTGCCGGGTATGTATGCGATTGAAACTGCAGACGATGGTGAGCGTAGTTTCCATTACTGGCGAAATGACTCGGCGGCGAAATATTGGTTACGTGATCATTCAGTCGAAACATTAGCCAATCAATTTTGTCAGCATCAAATGATCTACTTAAGTGGCATCAGTTTGGCGATTCTGCCACAAGATTGTTTAGAGTCTCTTATTAAACTACTGAAGATTTGCCGCAATGAAGGGGTGAAGATCGCGTTTGATAACAACTTCCGTCCAGCCCTATGGAGTGATTTGGATGTTGCTCGTTCTGTGTATAAAGAAATTTTGTTACTCACTGATATGGCGTTTTTAACATTTGATGATGAAGTGTTGCTTTGGGGCGATGAGACGGAACAACAAGCCATTGATCGTACGTTAGCGCTTGGCGTAGAAGAAATTGTTGTGAAGCGCGGTGGTGAAGAGTGTTTTGTTGTGAATCAGGACATGTTTGAGTCGGTTGCTGCTAATAAAATTGACAAGATTGTTGATACCACAGCGGCGGGTGACTCATTTAGTGCTGGCTATCTTGCTAAGCGTATTCTTGGTGGTGATATGAGTGAATCTGCACGCACAGGGCATCTGGTTGCTGGAACCGTCATCCAATATCGTGGTGCGATTATTCCATCAGAAGCAATGCCAACTATCTAAATGAATTTTAGAAAAATTAAGAGAAGTAAAATGAAAACATTGAATGAAAGGTTATCTGAAATCAAAGTAGTACCTGTAATTGCAATTAAAGACGCGTCTAAAGCATCTAAGCTAGCTGAAGTATTGATTGAGAATGGTATGCCATGTGCAGAAATCACTTTTCGCACTGAGCAAGCATTCGATGCCATCAAAGCAATGCGTGAAGCGTTCCCTGAAATGCTGATTGGTTCAGGTACAGTGCTGACAAAGGAGCAAGTTGATCTGTCGATTGAAGCGGGTGTTGATTTTGTGGTTAGTCCGGGCTTTAACCCAACAACCGTGAAGTACTGTCAGCAACGTAATGTAACGATTGTTCCGGGTGTGAATAACCCAAGTCTTGTTGAGCAAGCGATGGAGATGGGCCTACGCACATTGAAATTCTTCCCTGCGGAACCATCTGGTGGCGTTAACATGCTGAAAGCGCTAACAGCTGTGTACCCAGTTAATTTCATGCCTACAGGTGGCGTGAACCCTAAGAATGTGAATTATTACCTAGCGATTCCAAGTGTATTGGCTTGTGGCGGTACGTGGATGGTGCCAAACGATTTGATCGATAACGAAAAGTGGGAAGAGCTTGCGGTTTTAGTTCGTGAAGTTGCTGGGATTATCGATTAAACTCCTGTCTTATTATCAATAATTTAGTATTCATCATTAAGGATAACCCCTAGTGATGAATACTGTTTTAATCTTTTATAGCTCGTCTACTTAAATATTTTTCAGTAACTCATTTCAATCGTTAATGGTTCTTCATGGCTTTGTTGCGTAATTCAATGGAATTAAATCCTACCTAATGATGAAGCTTTGCTATACCCGTGATCATTGAAGATGCTTGATTGTCGATGAAATCAGGATCATGCTACGTACCATGAAAATAATACTGACTCCTCAACAGAAATAGCTACTTGAAAAGATGCACGACTCAACTCGTGATGGTCGAGTGCGTGACCGCACCAAAGCGGTTTTACTAACGTTTGAAGGTTGGAGTTAGGCAATGATTTCTTAAGCGCTTCGTATTCACGAATCGACCGTTGCTCGCCACCTCAGTGATTGTGTTCTTTCTGAAAAACTTAAGCTTGAAAACGGTGGTAGCCAAAACCGACTTTCTGCTGAGCAAACTATGCAACTTATCAGCATCTGGCTGAGAAAACGTACTTTCATACCCACCAAATTGTCGCTTATGTACAAGCTGAGTTTGGCATTCTCTATACCGTTGCTGGCATGAATAAGTGGTTACATCATCATGGCTTCTCATATAAGAAGCCAAAAGGTGTGCCGCACAAGTTTAATCCAAAGATCCAGCAAGCCTTTATCGAGCACTACAACAAGACGCTACGAAAAGGCCAAGACAAAGTGATTAAGACAACGGGCAGTCGAACTCGTCTTAATATTATCCGTGCGTTACCACTTCAAAATATTGGTGCAACCGTGACAGACACGTATGACACGATAAACAGCGAGAGCATCGTACGCTTCTTCTGGAAGCTCAAAAGGAGCATTACCCGTTGAAGTAAAAAGTTCACTTAGTTCTTGATGGCGCTGCCTATCATCAGTCAAAACTGGTAAAAAATGCGGCAAAGTGCTCAATATCGAGCCTCATTACTTACCACCTTACAGTGGTTTTGTTGCTTAATTCAGATAGAAGACATGCCTGGTCCATAGTTGCCTAATTCTTAAACAATGCACTGAGTT
>NZ_CANLBV010000159.1 GCF_947488985.1 uncultured Vibrio sp. | reverse complement strand
CGACGCCTCTGCCTTGTATAAATACCCAGCAACTCGCTGCAAAAATCAGCTCGAAAGATCAACACGCCCTAGTCGCTCGAGATTTCATTTACAATTTTAGTGAGTAAAACGCTGTATCTATTCCGACTTTTGTTTATCATTGAAGTCAGTATTCTTAGTTCCAAGGTTCGAATTTACCCATGAGCACAATCAATATTCTTCTACTTTGCGGCGGTGGATCTTCCGAACATGAAGTGTCGTTAGTTTCAGCCAATTTCCTTTTTCAACAACTCAATAGCGTTGCGGATTTTAACGTCGTCAGGGTAGAGATGAAGGAAGAAGGTTGGTGCCTTGATTCCGGTGAACTCATTTACCTTGATATTCATGCCCAAACCCTACGTGGCAACAATCAACAATCGAAAGTGGATTTTATTGTTCCATGCATTCATGGTTTTCCTGGTGAAACTGGTGATATCCAATCACTGTTTGAGATGGCTAAGATTCCATATCTAGGTTGTGGTTCTGAAGCGAGTAACAACAGCTTTAATAAGATCACCTCAAAGCTTTGGTATGACGCACTTGGTATTCCAAACACGCCGTATCTGTTCTTATCAGACAATACTGAACAAGCCCATTCACAAGCCGCTCAGGCATTTGAAAATTGGGGTAAAGTGTTCGTGAAAGCCGCTCGTCAGGGATCTTCTGTTGGCTGTTATCAAGTAAACCAACTAGACGAGTTAAGCGAAGCGATTAATAAAGCGTTTACCTTTTCAGACCAAGTTCTAATTGAAAAGTCAGTGGTACCAAGAGAGTTAGAAGTTGCTGCTTATGAGATTGACGGTAAGCTGCATATCAGCAAGCCGGGCGAGGTGATTGCACCAAATGGCGCATTTTACTCTTATGAAGAAAAGTACAGTGAAGACAGCCATTCAATTACCGAAGTTGAAGCGAGTAACCTAACCACAGAACAGCGCGAATTGATTGCAGACAGTGCACGTAAAGTCTTCACACAAATGAAGCTTCGCCATTTGTCTCGTATTGACTTCTTTTTGACTCAAGATAATGAGATATACTTGAACGAAGTCAACACCTTCCCTGGTATGACGCCTATCTCGATGTTCCCGAAAATGGTTGAGCATGACGGTAACAACTTCAGTCAATTCTTAGAAAACTGCGTGAGAACAAGCCTGTCTTAGCCATTGGTTTATTAGAAGTCTGCACACTTTTTTCATTAACAATGACAACAAGTTAATCTAAAAGTAAAGCGATGGTGTTGGCGTTATTGCCAAGGCACTATCGCTTTATACTTCATTTTCTCAGCTTCTGCCGTAACCGTATAACCCACATATTGCGCTGGCATAGCCGGGCTCAACCAACGGCCGAAATCCTGAATATCTCGTACTTTTAGCCCTTGTTTTGATAACTCCTGTACAGCACCAACGCGAGTTGAATTCCCTGAAAAATGGTGGTTTTCTGCTAGTTGAAGCAAATCACTCGCTCGTCTTAATATTCTATAGATAGACGAGTCATCCAAAGAGGTAAGTCCGATATTGTCATGCTTGTTTATCGCGCGGAACACAGGTAGATCTTCTTGTGTTCCAGCAAATGAAAGCCAACGTTCAAGCGCAGTCATCGCGACTTTTGACAGTCTATAAGCTGAGTTTTTAATCGTAATTTGATATTCATTTTCAGCCATCTCGATATCATTCATTGATAACAGCTTTAACTCTGAACGTTTTAAAGCACACTCGAACATCACGTGATAAATAGCGATATCTCGGATTTCTTTCAAACTTGCTTGTTGATGGGAAAGTAATACATCCAATTGTTTAAGGTGAGCAGACGTCATCGCATTAGTTTGCTTAGCATCCCCCGCCATTTGGGCCTGTAAATGAAGCAAGGTAAAGCGAACTTGTCTATGTTTAATCGGGTTAGCAAAGTTCAACACCGTATGTAACAAACTAAGCGTTGCAGTGTAACGTTTTAACGATGCGTATTTTCTCTCGCTAGACTCCGTCTCTAGGAAACGGCGGATTGCAGTAACGGAAGCCGGGAGGGTATTGATACGATTTTTAATACAGAAGGCATAGTAACGATTCCAGTCACTATAAATAGCAAGTAATGAGTTACGAGAATACTGATATCCCGTTAACTCATCTATAATTTCAACCGTGGCGTTTTTGTTTAATTTATCAATAAATGAATTAGCGATTATTGAGTCTGTTAAAATAGGAATCTTTTTTCTCAAATGACTATACCTAAGTCCTTTTTTTGACATATTATGCTTGATATCATAAAAAGTACACTTATTATTAGTACGGTGAAAACAACAAGATGATAGATATGGCTAATTCAATATACCGAGGGGTTCACATACAATCGATAGATGCAACTAACACGGTTTGGCGAACTAAGTTAAAAAACAATGTTATTCAAGGTGGTTTAGCTGCCGTGAAAAAGAGCATTGATTGGTGGCTTGATACCGCATCTATTATTGATCCTAAAGAGTTCACTGTGCTAAGTAAGTCGAGAGTAACAAGTGGCCTAAGTGAAAATTTCAACGGCTACCAAATTAGGAATGACACGGGTGAGCCGAACGCGTGGTATTGCATGTTTAACGGGCGCTTAATGAAAGGCGGCAAAATTGCAATCCAACGTCACATAGAGGCTTACTTACTCGCGAAACAAAAAGCAGAGCAACAAAAGAATTAAATTATGAGCCTAGTATATTCAACGGAAACAGGTCGTATCAAACCTGAAGAAGAGAAAGTCCAGCGTCCAAAAGGCGATGGTATCGTTCGAATCCAAAAAGAAACCAAGGGCCGTAAAGGCAAAGGTGTTTCTGTCGTAACCGGTTTAGATTTAGATGATGCACCATTAAAATTAATGGCAGCAGAGCTTAAAAAAGTATGCGGTTGCGGTGGCTCAGTAAAAGACGGAAACATTGAAATTCAAGGTGACGCCCGCGACAAGATTAAAGCGCATCTAGAAAAGAAAGGCTATAAAGTTAAATTCGCTGGCGGTTAATTTGAAACTAATATCAGAGGTAAAATCGAAGATTATTACCACTGTATATTAGGTATTTTATGGTAAATAACCAATATGGTTAAATACACAGTATAATGCAGAGAATATCAGCGAAAAATAAAGGCAGGGCATCACACACAGATACCTGCCTTATAAACACCAAATTACATTTAACATAACGTACATAATACGCAGTGAGATAGACAAAAAATAAAGGTATCATTCATAACAAAATCAATCAGATACCTTTACTTTTTGCCTATAAAATTAGGCTGTTTTTTTATCTTCTGTTAGACGCTCTAATGCTTCAATAGCACGCCCGTTTTTTGATCGTTCAGCAATAATAGCTAACAAAACAAAATCTACATCTAAACCTAATGTTTCTGCTATTTCACACGCTATATCATCGCTCATTGTGCCGCCGTGACGCCATCTTTGAACCGAAGGCTGGCTTAATCCTAAGTATTTGGCGACCTGTCTATCGCTATCTAATTGTTTTTCAACACGTAATTGGTTGAGCAGTTCTAGTGTAGTTATCATGTTTTCACCTCTTAACTAAGGATAGATTACGCCACTGGTGATAAACAACTGACTATCATTCAAATTCAAAATGATCTTTAATCAACCTCGTCAAGTCGGGAGACTTTGCGAACATCCTTTAAGCCCCCTTAGTAGATTGCAAGCTCTTCGGGGGCTGTCTGAAAACAAGTGATGTTCCAAGGCTTTAAGTATTGACCAGACTTATTAAAAAAGGATCAACACCATGTCAAATCAAAGTAAAACCCCACATCAACAAGAAGAAATCCGCACTCTAATGTGTGATCTTATTTCTCGCTCTATGACTATCAGCCAAACGACTATTCACGATGTCTTTTTAAACTACAGTGGCCATGTTGACGGCTTCGACTTCTATGTCCATATCAATGGTTTCAATAACTCAGATGAAGCCACACATACGAACGATGTAGTATGTTTTCATCTCAATTTGGAAAGCATGAAGTCAATCAGAGCTCACTTTAAAACGTGCCATTCTCTACTAGATTCACTGGCGGCTTAACCTTTCCATGGAACTCACGCCGTACCAGCAAGAAATCACCAAATACAACAAAGCAGCGGCCAAGAAAGCCGCTGATGGTGGTTCACCTTACCTACACAAAGGTAAAGCTGATGTCTTTAGATACTTCTCTAAGAACGGCGCACTCACTCAAGCCTCTATTATCAACCGTCTACGTAAGTACCACGGTATCGATACGTTCAAAAAGCAAAACCGCCGCAATAACTTCACTGAGGTTTGTAAGTGGATCGTTGCTAACGTCTGCCTAGAAACTCG
>NZ_CANLBV010000158.1 GCF_947488985.1 uncultured Vibrio sp. | reverse complement strand
TGAGGGAAATTAATGTCCATATAGTACCTCCGAGCAGAGTTACTATTAGATCAGAAATTTAATCAAATTGGTATTAGATTAACATTCGGTAAGCCATACCTAATATTTATTATTAAAACGCTGTGTGAGGAAACATGAAATTAAAAACGCAAGCTTACTTGCTATCGGGCATCATTTTGTTCGCTCTACTAGCGCTTACCGCCTCAGGTTTATGGACCTTAAGAGTTGCAAGTAACATGGACAATAAGGCTCGTGTAACAGAGCTATTTAAAAGTGCTTACAGCATTCTCACAGAAGTCGAAAAAATGGCCCTTGATGGCACTCTAGAAGAGCAAGAAGCCAAACAGCTTGCTACTCGCCTACTGCGTAACAACATCTACAAAGACAATGAATATGTGTACGTAGCTGATGAAAACATGACGTTTATCGCAACGCCTCTAGATCCACAGCTACATGGCACCAGCTTTAACGACTTCAAAGACGGCAACGGAAATAGTGTTGGTCAATTAATTCAAAGAATACTTGGTAATCGTACTGACCAGATCGTTGAATACACCTGGACTCAACAACTTCCAGACGGAACGATTGAAGATAAACTGTCTATTGCAGAGAAAACACCACATTGGGGTTGGGTTGTCGGCACAGGTATCGGATTCAATGAAGTTAACGCTCGCTTTTGGTCTACCGCCCAGTGGCAGTTATTCCTTTGTGTCGTTATTGCCGGGCTTATCCTGTCGGCTCTAATTTTATCTATAAAACGTATGCTTACGCTACTTGGTGGAGAGCCTAAAGAGGTAAGGCAAGCTGTGCGGACAGTCGCAGAAGGCCAAATTCAAACCTATTTCGAAACCCAAGCACCGCATGGCAGTATTTATCACGCAGTACAACAAATGAGTCAATCGTTAGCAACGTTAGTCTCTCATCTCAATACATCAATGCTGGCATTAAGAGGTGAATTACAACATGTGGAAGATCGCGCAGGCAGCATTGCTCAGCTCACAGAGACTCAACGACAATCAACAGAAATGATAGCAACAGCTATGACTGAGATGGCCTCTTCAGCCAATAACGTTGCAGATTCAGCTGTTGATACGGCACGTAATACCGATGAAGCGGATAAACAGAGCCAGCATACTCAGCACTTAATTCATAACACCGTAGGAAACATTCAAGGTCTGGCAGGTCAGCTCGGTACAGCAAGTGAAGCTGTCGCAAACCTAGATAACGATGTAAACAACATTGTAAAAGTTTTAGATGTTATCGGTGATATTGCAGAACAAACCAACCTACTTGCGTTAAACGCGGCGATTGAAGCGGCGCGGGCTGGAGAGCAAGGACGAGGGTTTGCAGTCGTAGCCGATGAAGTCCGTAACCTCGCAGGACGAACACAATCAAGCACCAAAGAAATTCAGCTGATGATCAATAACCTTCAAGAAGGCTCTCGCAACGCCATTCAAACCATGGAAGTGTGTGCGGCAACCAGTGAGAATACCGTTACTGAGTCTCAAAACGCCTCAGAGGCACTACAACAGATAGTTAACGCCTTAGAGTCTATTTCCTCAATGAGTCATCAAATCGCAGCTGCTGCTGCTGAGCAAACTCAGGTAAGTGATGATATATCGAAGCGTATCAACATGATCGAAGAAAGTGGTAACCAGTTGAGCTATGTCGTGACAGAAAGTCATAACAGTACCCAAACTCTCACTTCTCTCTCTAAACGAATTAGAAGCTTGGGTTAATAGGTTTGAAGTAAAACACTAAACCCTAGCGGAAATCTTAAATATAAAAGCATGTTTTCATACGTGCTTTTTTTATTTCAACGTCTATTCAGTACAGTTAACCGTACTTTTATTCTCTTTTAGGGCGTGCTAGACCTAGCTTTCCCACCCTAAATGGACAAAAACACCCCACTAAGTATAGAAAATCAGCAAACAATACTTTTTTTGCAATTTAGGGTTGACCCAGAACGCGAAAACACGTTTAATACACCTCGTCGCCCGGATAGCTCAGTCGGTAGAGCAGAGGATTGAAAATCCTCGTGTCGGTGGTTCGATTCCGCCTCCGGGCACCACAATTTATTTGTTGGTGTCTTAGACAACAACAGTAAAGCACAAAGAAACATTATGTGCCGACTTAGCTCAGTAGGTAGAGCAACTGACTTGTAATCAGTAGGTCACCAGTTCGACTCCGGTAGTCGGCACCATTTCTTTAAAGCTTTAAGAATAATTCCCCTTTAGTTCAGTTGGTAGAACGGCGGACTGTTAATCCGTATGTCGCAAGTTCAAGTCTTGCAAGGGGAGCCAAATTAATCATCAAGCATAAGCTTTTTGATTTATGATGCCGACTTAGCTCAGTAGGTAGAGCAACTGACTTGTAATCAGTAGGTCACCAGTTCGATTCCGGTAGTCGGCACCATTCTCTTGATGAGAGATAAAACCATCAATTCCCCTTTAGTTCAGTTGGTAGAACGGCGGACTGTTAATCCGTATGTCGCAAGTTCAAGTCTTGCAAGGGGAGCCAAATTAAAAAAGCCGCATCATTGATGCGGCTTTTTTGCATTTAAAGATCCTAATTTTTCCAAACAATCCGTCCACAATTTCTGCCATGCTTCATTCCGTTCAGAAGTCTGTGATATTAATACGCTTCTAAATTCTTCAAATATTACTCTTCCATGCCACTTTCCTTCGAAAGAACAAGGCAGCTCTTTTCAACAAGAATTTTCGATGAGTCGTTATTCTACAATCAAAAATTCTAGCGCCGTTATCGAGGTTTTTAACAAGCTAGGGTGAGCAACTATTTACTACGATTGGTACTAAATCAGCATACGGTTAGCAATACCGACCCGACTATCCACTATCCACTATCCACAGCACAATCACTCATAAAAATGTCGGCGTGACAAATAATAGCTCTAGGTAGGTTGGCTCTCTAACAGCTCTGTGAGCAGTTTAATTTCAAATGACACTAGGTTTACTCTTTATCAAAACTATCCACGACAATCGCTCCCATGGACGCTGGCATTGAAATAACAATAACTCGCTTGATCGATACAATAGGGTCGCTCAGCAGAGGTAACTTATCCAAACACGTCAGTACGAGCGCAACAACCATGGCAGTCATAACATAAGCAATCACTATTCTGAAAATAAACACCGGAACTCGCGCAATCACGTCTTTTTGAAAGACACTTTCATAAGTATAAAAGCCAAGAAATACGGCAGATAGCATAAACAACAGCAGCAAGTTAGCCGTAGGCAACGTTTCCCCTAACCTCCATGCCTCTTCAGAAAAAGAAATAGGTACAGCCAACGCAAACGATCCAACAAAGATTTGACTCGCATCTTCAAAGTTAAAACTTAATTTCATAGTTCGACCTTTTGGGCTTTTTGACTCTGTCTACTTAACAAAATCACCATGATCTACCAGTCTATAGTATTGGGATAGTGTCGATCTTAGCGACGAGACAAATGCATAATCCGTAGCTTTATACTAGCTGTATTAAGCGAAGCGTGGTTGAACTAGTCAGCAATAAACGAATTCGGGCAAGCAGAGCATCACCTCTAGACTTAGAACAAACAGGAGCGTGCTCAAGAGCCAGCAGACAGTTTGAGATGGCTATCCGTCTGCTGGCTCTTTTGTACTGACCTCGAGCTAGAGGAAGCGATATACATAACGATATCGCAAAACACTTTAATAAGCAGTCCTCCCCCTAACTCCATCTATTATCTCCTCGACCATATGGGGTTTCTTGGATAACTTATCGCTCCCCCCCCTAAACAATCACAACAAATCCAAAGCAATTCCAACTCGAAACGATCCCTAAGATCCTCGGCCATATTGGGCTAGAGAGTGTTGATGTCTGGATTCAAGACAAAGCTAGGATTGGTCAGCAGAACAAAACAACACGTCTTTGGCTACTCTTGGAACGATACCTCCCGTAGTAAAACAGCAGCAATTTGAATACGCTTATTTGTTTAGCTCAGTGTGCCCATCAAGAGTGATTGGTGAGGCAATGATCGTCCCTTAGGTTAACAAAGACATCATGGTAAACCATCTAGAGTAGATATCTAAAGTCACAGAAAAGACCGTCATGCAGTGGTAATAGTGGATGACGCGGGATGGTATACCGATGATATTGCTAACCCATTTGATAATGTCATTATTATCAAATGGCCATCATACTCACCAGAGCTTAACCCTGTAGAACAGGTGTGGGCTTGGTTACGTGACAATGAGTTAGCTAACCGTTGCTTTCGTGATTATGAAGAGATCAAGGGTAAACTTTGCAAAACTTGGAATCGTTTTAGTGAGTCGACTGAGAAGGTTATATCGATGTGCTACCGAAGTGGGACTGAACTGACCAATTATACCAATCTAAGTAAAAATATGATCTAATTGAGGCTGTTACTTCTTCGTGAAAAAAGACGCTATGGACAGCCT
>NZ_CANLBV010000157.1 GCF_947488985.1 uncultured Vibrio sp. | reverse complement strand
TCTGTTGAGGAGTCAGTGTAATTATCATAGTTCGTAGCATGATCCTGATTTTACTGAAAATCAAGCACCTTCAATGAGTACGGGTATATAGTTCGAGCGCATCAGCATAGTACAGGTGCAGCTACAGAAAGCTCAGAGCAAATAGGAAAAAGTCGCGGGGGTAACTCAACCAAAATTCACTTAGCCGTGGATAGTGGTGGTCTACCGATTTGTTTTGATTTATCAGAAGGCCAACGGCACGATATAATGCATGCCGAAAGCTTGGTTGAGCAACTCGATGAAGTTAATACTATCGTTTGTGATAAAGGATATGACAGCGAACCTTTCCGTACTTTTGTTAAGGAACGTGGCGGAGAAACGGTAATTGCTAAACGCAATTACGGACAAGATATAGACAAAGACAGTATGGACTGGTGTCTATACAAATATCGTCACTTAGTTGAAAATGCCTTTGCGAGAATTAAGCATTATCGAGCTATTTCAAGTAGATATGACAAGTTAGAAAGGAATTATGCCAGCATGCTATCGCTGGCATTCATGTTGATGTGGCTACCGATGTATTGTTGAACGCGAAATGTACAGCAAAGATCAACACGCCCTAATAGAGCGAAAGTTATAAAGTGACGATGACTTTACCCAGCGTTCTACCACTTTCGATAGCCGTGTGAGCTTGAGGGAGGTTTTCAAAGTCAAACGTTTGAGAAACATGTGGTGTCACTCGGCCATCTTCTAGCATGGCTTTAAGTGTCGCCATATCTTTGCCATTAGAGTGAACCATGTGAGTGCTAACATTCACACCCAACTCGGTAGCCAAGGTTTCAAGCTCTGGCTCTACACCCATCATTGCAATTGACGTTAGCTTGCCATCCTTTTTCAAGGTTTGTAGTGACGCCATTGCCGTTTCTAGTCCTAGAGTATCGAATACAAAGTCAACATCGGTAGCCACTTTTTCAAAAGCTTCGGTGCGGTAGTCAATGTGCTGGTCTGCACCCAAAGAAAGAATAAAGTCACGATTCTTCGCAGAGCTAGTTGAAATAACATAAGCGCCTAAGCTTTTCGCAATTTGAATAGCAAAGTGGCCAACACCACCTGAGCCTGCGTGGATCAGTACACGATCATCAGCTTTCACTTCACTAAGCACTTGTAGCGCAGTTAAAGCCGCAAGGGTGGTTGCCGCAGCAGCGTTAAATGAGGTGTTACTTGGAATTGCCGCTAACTGATTGGCAGGCGCTGCTACATATTCGGCATAGGCTTTACCGTGCCCAGGGAAGTTCACCATACCAAACACCTTGTCACCCACACTAAATTCCGTTACATCATCGCCAATAGCGACAACGGTACCTGCAATGTCCCAGCCTAAGATCATTGGGTCAGCATTGCCAAAGAGATTGTTGAGCGCTTCTTGGGCGTACTTTACCTTGGTGTCTGCAGGGTTAATACTGAGCGCACGAGTCTCTACCAACACTTCGCCCGACTGTATTGTTGGCTTATCAATTTGAGTCAGTTGTAGGTTTTCGATGCCACCAGATTGCTTGATTACGAATGATTTCATGATTTGTGTCCTATTAAATGTATAAGAATTTGAATTGTGTGTTGATTACGCGAACTGCGTAACGAAGCTCATGTACTGGTCAAGTTCGCCAATGACACACTCAGCCATTAACTCACCGGTTTCTACTGCATAAGGCTGTTTGAAGTGAATGTCCCAAACGTCTGACTCCTTGCGCCAGTGTTCATACACCACCAAGGTTTCGTCGTCGCCTTCAACGGTGTAAAGATCAAACAATAAGCAACCCGCTTCATTGCGTGTATTAGTTATGTGGTGTTTAAACTGTTCTAGCAGTTTCTCTTTAGTACCTGGCTTGATTTTGAAAATGAAAAAAATATTAAATCTTGGGTCATCTTCAGCCGCTGAAATGGGTGCCATTGGGCTTGGATTGGTATCTTCCAGTGTTATGACTATAGGCTCTGACAATAGCGCACGATTTGCTACTGTCATGAAGTCTTGCGTATAGCTTTGCTCTTGATGAAAAGCGACGGCAGCAGCACTTTCCCAACGCTCATATGCGAAAAACACGCTAGGGTTGCTGTTATCTTGATAAAAGCGCATCGCTACACTGCCTTGCTCAGCTTGCATATGTGTATGCTGTACGAGCAGGGCCGACTTAAATGATTCGACAGCGTTTGCAGCAACCGTAAATTTGATAATTTGTGTAAATGGCATAGATAAATTCCTAAGAGTGTGTTGGTTTAGAAAACATATTAATTATTCTGGTCAACTTTATCATCTGCCAATAACCGGATTGATAATCCCATTTTTTGGGATTAAAGTGAGTAGGTTCATTTATAAGGGCATCATATGGATCTCGATTTTAAAAGCTTGGCATTGTTTATTAGGGTAGCCGAACTAGGCAAGATTGGCCAAGCCGGGCTGGATTTTGGTTTCTCAGCAACCAATGCAAGCCAGCGTATTCAGCATTTGGAAAGCCAAATCGGTGTAAAGCTGTTTCACCGTACTACGCGCACGGTGTCACTGACCTATGATGGGATTGTATTTCTGGAGCACGCCAAACGTATCATCGACAACATTGAAGAGACGCGCAATGTCTTTAAAGGGGATAAAAACATTCAAGGAAAGATTCGGATCGCGGTGTCTTCTACCTATGGCAGGCTTTATGTTGTCCCTTTTATTCCTGCCTTTTTAAAGCAGTATCCCGACTTAAACATAGAAATTGATTTTTCGGACAACCGATTAGATATTGTTGAACATGGCTATGATGTTGCATTTCGAATCGGTAATTTAGAGCCCAACAGTTTGCTGGCGCGAAAAGTTTCAGATAACCCACTGGTGCTAGTAGCGTCTCCTCAGTACTTAGAAAATGCAGCTAGCCTAAAAACACCCAACGATCTAGAAAATCACGTTTGCATACCCTTCATGAATAACAACCAATGGGAGTTTAAAAGCCAAAATGGCTCGTTGCATAAGGTGTCTGTTCACGGCCCACTGTCAGTAAACTGGGGAGACGCCATTAGCGATCTAGTCGAGGCTGGAATGGGGGTTGGACTGGCGGCATTATGGCGTGTGGCTCCTGACATAAAACAGGGCAAGGTTGAAGTGGTGCTGAAGGATTACGAAATTTTGCCTAAAACGGCCATTTGGGCAGTCCGTCCTCCTGGGCGATTTATTCCTGCCCGAGTCAAAGTCTTTTTAGATTATATTGAAGACGCGATTCAACGAACGAATCACAAGCGATACGGCTCTTTTCTTGACGAATAAACCATTAAGTTTTAGTTGTACATTAGCGCATAGATCTCACTAAGGAACTGAATAGAAAGCAATAAGGGTCACTATGGCTTTAGTGACCCTGCAGAAAACTTATTAAGTCGTTCAGCTTATTTAAACGTAAGCGCGTCATAAACCCCGCATTCTAATCTTTCAGCACGAAGAATAAGATCATCTCTTCAACCCAAAGGGGAGTTGAAATGGCAAAACGACGCTCCAACCTAGAATGGCAATCACTGTTCGAACATTATGAAAGCAGCAGTGTTACCCAACGAGCTTTTTGTGAAGAGCATGGACTGAGTTTATCCACGTTCTTTGCCAAACGGCGTCAACTCCAAACAGCAAACCAATCGGAATCTGTCGGATTTGTTAAAGCTGAAATCATCGAAAAGACAACGAAGTATCAGACGCAAATAGCTACGGCTAACATGACACTGCTCGTCAATGATGTGGAGCTGAGCATTCCTCAAGGTACGCCAGCGACCTATCTTACTGAACTCATTGGAGCGTTGTCATGAAAGGTATGCTCAGCGCTCCAGACATTTATCTTTATCGTGAAAGCGTCGATTTTAGAAAGTCCATCAACGGCCTCGCAGCGATTATCGAAAGTGATACCGACTTGTCTTTAGGAAGTGGTGCACTGTTTCTGTTCACCAATAAACAGCGCGACAAAATTAAAGTGTTGTATTGGGGTGCCACGCACAAAAGGTTGAGTCCTTTTGGAGCTGTGCTACTGATGGGAGAAGGCCTCCCGAAATCTGCCTGTAGGGGTCGGTTTCAAACCGCCAAGTGCTGCTGTATTTAAGAGATATGGTAGTGAGCGACTTTGGAAAGGTATCAATAAGATATCAGTTATGAATCAAGAAGATGAGCGAAAGCGAACCGTTCGATGACGCATCGTTAAGCATTTAGTATTGTCAAAATTAGGGTCGCTCAGTAGCCCTAAAATAAGCTGAAAGGAAACCTACTTATTGTTTCAGTGGCAATCGGTGTATAGGTGGCAATGTGCTCAAGGAAGAGAAGAAGTGTTATATGTGGCTCTACTGCTCGGGTGCTGATTCGTCTGAAGCGGCATTACCGAATGTGAAAAATATCGCCTTGTACGACTATCAAAACAATCGCGCGAGGGCGTGCCCTATTGCCTTTTTAGGCGACTATACCCGTGATCATTGAAGGTGCTTGATTTTTAGTAAAATCAGGATCATGCTACGAACTATGATAATTACACTG
>NZ_CANLBV010000156.1 GCF_947488985.1 uncultured Vibrio sp. | reverse complement strand
AGGCTCTTTGGCATCTCGAATTAATGATAACTTTCAAGTTCTCAAGCCTGCATCTTCAAGTTGAACGAGTATACACTGTAACGTTACTTTACCAATTTTTCGGTATTCAGCTTCCAGCCCTAACTTGACCACATCGTGAGTATTAAATTGGTAACCACCGGCTAAGTTATACCCAAAATCTAACAGATCAGATGACACTTTAATTGAGCTATTGATATTTTCCAATTCAGTTTGGTTATAGAACCCGACGTCAACACCAGCATAGAAATTTCCATTATCTTTAGAGTTAACATTTTTATCACTGGCGATTGCGAATGAGTTCATGCCAAATATGGTTATAAGCGGCAGGGCGATTGTATTGAATTTCATTTTAAGCCTATGTAAACAATTATTAGTATTTGATATATTCTAACAAGTAGATGGCGATAAAAGCAATGTCAATCCATTGCAAGATATTGATTTATAAAGTTTAACTTAATAGATGAATGAGTGGTTGGATTGATTGCATCTTAGAAATAAGACTCAGAATTATGTGTGGTAATACAATGTTGCGTTGTCACTTATTAAGGGTGGATAATCGATCAGGACAGTGGTTGTTATGCGATATTATTGATCTAGTAGCCAAATGATCGTACAAAATCATCGTCAATAGCGTGGTGATTTAAAATTTTGGTAATGAGTGAGACCAACAGCAACGTAAGAAGATTCAGGAACTCGTGACTCTATATATAAAGATTGTTGTGAGTTGACTCTGATAAGAAACAAGCGCAGAAGATCAATCTTTAGCAGAGACGGATTCGTCAGTCCTAATTTACGAGCATACGAATAGGATGGCAAAGTATTTCTGCAAAGTCGATTCCCAACGTCAAAGTTCAGTTACACGAAAGTCACGAGCTTGACGAAGCTGGGCTTTATACATTCCACAGTTCATATTATGTAGTGAATAACTTAACAACGTTGACCTTAAAAAGCATGGAAAAATCATCGTGCCGCTGCACAGCTCAAATTAAGTAAAATCAACACTCAGAAGCGCTGTATGAGAACCTAAAAAGCCCCTCAAAATTAGCCTTCCTTACTGCGCATTATGGTTATGAATTATGTTGAGTGGTTTGCTGTAAGCCTAGAGTGAACAAAGGGTGGGCGGTGCGACTTGACCAAATCCGGCTTGCCGTGATGTCTAGGAGAGAGAATCGCTTTGAAGTGATAGCCCGTAACATAATTCGCATAATGCTGAACTTTCAAAGTTCACGAATCTAGCCCCGCAGGGATAAGGGCACTCTTCATACTTCTGGGGAGTGCCTTTTTAATTGCCCGAAAAGCAGGGAACTTGTTCCCGTAGCTCCCTTTGAAGAAACCACAAAACACCCTCCCTTCCTGCTAGAATCAGCCTTGCAGAGCCTATCAACAAAAAAGGCGTGTATTGCCACGGCAACCCGCCAGAACAATATCACACCCTCTATCTTTTCGACCTACCAACACAACGCGACCGCGTTTTGCGCCGCTCCGCGAGCGCGGGACGTGGGGGGTGGTGTGTCGTAGATGGGGGGAGGCAAGCGACAGCGCCCCCCATCTGAAACCGTTTCATTATCATGTGATGTTAGTCACCGAAATAGGGAGTAGACTCCCTTTAATAGTCTACTCTTGTGTAATATTTACACCCATTACTCTTGCTCTGAATGTATTGCAGCTAGGTATGCATTCTCTTTTTCTTCTTCCAAGAGCCTTGCTCTCATCACATCTTCTTCGCTTTTAACTGCAAGATCTTCAATGAATCTTTTATGATCAGGAACATGCTTCCATGTTGCTAAAGTCTCTAAATCTCCACGTACTGTTGCTTTAGCTCGTTCATAAATGAATTCCTCCAAACTGTACTTGGTATAGAGCTCTCCATTACATATCTCATCGGCTGTTATCTTCAAGTTCTCAGCTAATAACCTTATCTGAGTAGCTTTAGGTTCTGTCTCTCCGTTTTCCCACTTCAAGTATGTCTGCTTAGCCACTTTCACTTTTTTAGCTATCTGTTCTTGTGTTAAGCCTTGTTGCAAGCGTGCTTGCTTAATTACATCTTTTAACATCAAAAAATCCCTGTAGGTACGTTTATTTATTATTGTACTACCATGTTTTCACACTAAAGGCTTGAGGTAATGAAAAATAATAGATAAGTTATAAAAAAACGTACTTGACAGGTTTTTGGTAATGCTCGATTTATTGCGTGTAATGGTTCCTTTTAAAGCTGAATATTGCTTCCAGCTTGAGAACCGTTCGTCTGCAAATCAGGCGTATCACCTCGAACTAGACGTTAGAAAAGTCTCTTCTGAACTGGGTATAACTACAGGTGTTAGGACGTTACAGCGCAATGCTGATATGACCATCTCATCAGTGAGTGGTGAATACATCCTTTATGACTCGATACCAACTAGCTTTACTGGTGTCGCTATCAAGTTCAACAATGGTTCTCCTAACGTACCACCATCTATCGAAATCAAAGCCAGTCCCGCCAAAATCCTTCAAGGCCACAACATCTTCGGTCCATGCTCCATACTGCTTGGGTACGCTGAAATGTGTTCTGCGCTGGAACTCTCTCATCCGATGCTTGCAGATATGCTTGAATGGGATTTAGCTGAAGTGATGCAGTTAGACTGCACGTTCTCGGCAAATGTTGGCACTGAACAGAAAGCAAAACAGGCAATCGCTCATATGGCCAACGTGTCTCATGGGCAAGTTAAAGCGTCACGTAGTGAATACGAAACAACGTGTTATCACAACAGAGCATCTTCACACTGGCGTGGTAAGTGTTACTCAAAACAACACGAGTTCGAGAAGCAATACAACGATTATCGGGCAAAAGCAGAAAAGGGTGATCAACACGCTCAATCTATTGTTGATGCGATGTCAGACCCACGACTGCACCGCTTTGTAAGATGGCTAATCCGCTTTGAGGCAAGCGTAACAAAACGCAAATTAAAAGAACTGAATATACCGACAAAAATCAACGACCTAATTAACTACCAACAGCAGCTCCAAGAAACAGGCAAAGAGTTAATCCAAGAGTTATGGCTAATGACATATGGAGAGCTGATAAACCATACATATAGGGGTCACTCCATGAATATCTATGATGATGAATTAGTACAAAATACCTTGCGACTTAAACACCAGAAAGTAACGCCAAAGGGCAACATTAGTTATGCAAAAGCGGATAGGGCGTTCTCGTTTTATCGCCGTCTGGTCAATGAAGGATACCTCGAAGTTAAACGCTCGTTCTCCGTGACCAAAACGTTTTACAACAACTTCAACTTACTTCTAGATGCTGGATTTACCAAGGCTCAACTACAGAACTTACAAGGCAATGGCATGAATAAGGTTGTGCCGTTGGTTGATGTAATCACCGTTGACTTCTCTCAACAATATCCGGACTGGTACTTGGAGCCTGAGTTCGGTCCGTTAACTCGCCAATTACTTGCAAATGACAACGTTGTTCAGCTTCGAACAGCATAGGAACACACCATGTTAAAAATAGAGATCTTCGAAGAGGATGTGCGTGTTGACGTACGCACGACCAAAGCCAAGGATAACAAACCAGCGCGCAAAATCTATGAGCAGGTTGCTTATGTCTATCTGGGTGGCAAGTTCCCAACTCAAATGAAACTCTCACTTGATGAAGAGCAAAAACCTTATCCGGCTGGCATGTATACCGTTGAAAGTTCAAGCTATGTCGTGAATAACTTCGGTTCGCTTGAACTAAAACGCTTCGGTTTAAAAGTCGTGACCTTGGAGCCTGAACTATGAAAACACCAACACCAGAGCAGATTAAAAAAGAGTGCGGTCTGCCTGTGAATGCTCAGTTCATCGGCTGGTTAGTGCATAACCCAAACCAAGACGACTTCTTGATACGTTATCACTTGGACAGTTCGGCTTGGTGCTTAATGCCTGACACGGCTCATCGGTTCGAAAACTTCCAGTCTGCAACCGATGCGATTAAGCAGCTGGACATAGCACATAAAGCAATCGTGGTCATCGCGTTCGACTTAGATAGTCAGATAGTGGTTATCGCTCCAGAACAATATCGCGATGAGTTCCAATCTGAATCCAACAATCCATTTAGAGCGCAAGCCTAAAACAAATTAGCCCGTAACTGGTAGGACAGCTACGGGCTACTCACAATCAACTTGATAAGGAAGTTAATCATGAAAGAATATACCTTAGACGATGCACAAACTGTTGCCAATGACTTATGTGATATCTCATTGTTTTTAAATTCAGAATCTTGCCAGAAAAACGACGAACTGAGAGCAGTTGTCTGGGAACGGATGCAAAGCCAGGTCGAAAATCTTCAAGGAATCTTGTCTTGGTTGGAAATGGCACCAACAGTAAAAGCGCATTGGGAGGAAGCCGACAAGTTGAAAAACGTTACAACAATCAACTAAATACCCTAACCCTTAAGTGCGTATTATGGCCGCTTGTGTTCAATCAGTTACATAGATGTTTATATTAACACTATGCAATTTATCGTCTCTTCATAAGTAGCTCACAAACTTAG
>NZ_CANLBV010000155.1 GCF_947488985.1 uncultured Vibrio sp. | reverse complement strand
CTGGCATTCATGTTGATGTGGCTACCGATGTATTGTTGAACGCGAAATGTACAGCAAAGATCAACACGCCCTAGTAAGCAAATCAGTTTTAAAGTGAGTTATGTCTTTCTGGAATAAGGCATGCTTAATGGTTTGAAAATAAATCGTATTCAAGGGTTTTAACCTACAACACGTGACCTAATATCAGTGAGTGAGCCCCTACATTAATAAGGAAATATCATGTCAGAACAATACACTCCGCCAAAAATTTGGGTGAACGATGCCGCTGGCGGTAATAAGTGGGCCAACATCAACAGTCCCGAATCGGGATCTCGCTTTGATCAAGCGCTTCCTGTTGGTGACCATGCTTTTCAATTGTATTCTCTTGGCACACCTAATGGTCAAAAAGTCACTATCTTGCTGGAAGAGTTGTTAGCGGCGGGTGTTAAAGAAGCTGAATATGATGCGTACTTGATCAACATTGGCGAGGCTGCTCAGTTCTCGTCGGGTTTTGTTGGCGTGAACCCAAACTCAAAAATCCCTGCCCTTGTCGATAAGTCAGGTGATGAAGACGTTAATGTTTTCGAATCGGCATCGATCTTGATGCACTTAGCTGAAAAATTTGGTCACTTCTTACCAAAAGAAGGGGCAGCAAGAACACAAACCATTAACTGGTTGTTCTGGGCACAAGGGTCTGCGCCATTCCTAGGTGGTGGTTTTGGTCACTTCTACGCTTACGCGGATGAAAAGCAAGAGTACCCAATTAACCGTTTTGCGATGGAAGCCAAGCGTCAACTTGATGTGCTAGACAAACAACTGGCAAACAATACCTTTGTTGCGGGTGACGAGTTAAGCATTGCCGATATCGCTATCTGGCCATGGTATGGCAACCTTGTACTCGGCAAGTTATACGATGCAGCAGAGTTCTTGCAAGTTGACTCCTATACCAACGTTGTACGCTGGGCAAAACAGCTAGAAGCACGTGAAGGTTTCCAACGTGGTCGAGTGGTTAACCGTTCATTTGGCGAAGAGTGGGAGCAAGTACCAGAGCGCCATTCTGCAGAAGACATTGACCGAGTTTTAAAGCTACGCCCGTAGTACTTTAACCGATACTCGATACCACATCATAGAGTTTGTTTTAGCGGTCAACGTTAACTCAAACTCTATTTTCAGTTTCATCTAATCAACCTATTCTTTCCTTTCTATATCAGCCTGTCGATAAATGCCGTTACGGCTCTCCTTCACACTATCATTCGCACTGCCAATTATTAAGTTTTTTATATCATTGATTAATATAGGCTTTTACTCTTATCTCTGCCTTTCTACTAAAGTGATTTTATATTTTGTTACATCTCAACGATTAACTATCTGTTGGAATGTTATAACATAACAATAAGTTGATTGATGATGTATCTTAGAAAGGAAGAAGTTGTGAATAAGAAATTGGTTTCTCTGGCGGTTGGTAGCATTCTTGTCTCCCCTGTTTTTGCCGACACGCTGTCAAACCCTCAAATTGGTGTTGTTTTGGACGGTTATTATCAAGACGGTCAACGTAATAACTCGGAGCGTGGGGAAGGCTTTGGTCTGGGTCATACAGAGCTGAACATGTCGGCGAGCATTGATGATAAGTTTTATGGCTCTTTAACGACAGTTATTGAATCTCATGACGGTGAGACCGAGTTACTACTCGAAGAGGCTTTTGTTGAAACCTTGTCAATGCCTTATGGTTTAAACATCCGAGGTGGTCGTTTCCTCTCTGACTTTGGTTACCTAAATAACCAACACATGCATACGGATAGCTTCGTTGAGCGTCCTGCGGCTTACCGCACATTCTTAGGCTCTCATTATTACGATGATGGTATTCGTGCAAACATCGTTCTTCCTACAGATCTGTATGTGAAGTTTGGTGTGGAAGCACTAAGTGGTAGCAAGATGTCTGCCGTTGAGGATGGGTCTGATGTGGGTGTGTATACTGCAACATTGAAGCTAGGTGATGACTTTTCTGAGTCATCAAGTTGGCAGTTTGGATTGAGTTACCTACGTAATGAAAATGGTAAAGTTCGTGAGCTTGAAGAGCACCATCATCATGCCGAAGACGATCATGATCACGATCATAGTCACGGTTCTGCTGTAACGGGTTCAAACCTATATGGGGCTGATTTTGTATGGAAGTGGGCGCCGAATGGTAACTACAAGTATCAAAATTTCACGCTTGCTGCTGAATACATGTTGTTAGACGGTATTGTTGATAACAAGTACAAGAATGAAGCGGATTCGCCAGATAGCTTGTCAGGATTCTACGTGTCGGGTGTCTACCGATTCAGTCCTAGCTGGTCTGTGGGCTTACGCTATGGTGAAGCGGAAAATTATGACGGGCATATGCATGGCCATCACGCGCACTTCGTCCCAGAGAACGATAAAGAAGCGGACGTAATGATCGCTTGGGATTCGTCTCATTTTGGTACAGTACGCGCGCAATACTCTCGTGTTGAATACCAAAGCAACGAGAAAGAGACGGATAACGTATTTACCCTTCAATATGTGATGACCTTTGGGGCGCACGGTGCTCATGCATTCTAAAAAACGCCTACTTAGAATGGCAGCAGGTGCTGCCGTTGTATCCTCATCTATAATTGTATATTCGCCTGCAATGGCGCTGGATATTTTTGTTTGTGAGCCTGAATGGAAAGCTCTTGTGAGCAGTCATGCGCCTGATGCCAACATTTACTCGGCAACCACCGCCAAGCAAGACCCGCACTATGTTCAAGCTAGGCCATCACTTATTGCTAAAATGCGTCAAGCTGATATGGCGATGTGTTCTGGGGCTGAATTAGAAGTTGGATGGCTCCCCATGTTGCAAGTACGCAGTGGTAACCCTGCCGTTAAAGATAGCTCACCAACCATGTTATACGCGAGTGATATGGTTGGCATGCTTGATACCCATGATCATGTAGATCGAAGTATGGGAGATATTCACGCTCATGGAAACCCACACGTCCAGTTTGCTGCTGAGTCTATGATTCCTATATCAAGAGAAGTCACCCAACGTTTACAGCAGGTTGACCCTGATAATGCGCATATTTATATGAGAAATGGCATGAAGTTTCGTGCCAATTGGCGTAAAAAATTGGCAGAGTGGCAAACCAAAGCAGAGCCGTTACAAGGCAAGAGAGTAGTGGGTTATCATGCCACCTATCGGTATCTTTTTGATTGGTTAGGTATGACACAAATTGCAGATTTAGAGCCTAAGCCTGGGATATCACCGACTACGTCACATTTACAGTCATTGACTAAGTTGGATCCTGCTTCGTTTGATGCGATTGTGTATTCATCACACCAAGATCAGCGTCCTGCTCATTGGCTTAACCAGCAAACCAATAAACCTACGGTGCAACTGCCATTGACGGTTGTAGAGGGGCAGAGCCTTGAACAAATGTACGATCAAGTCATTGATGAGTTATTGCGAACGCTCGCAAGCTCAGACATATCAACCAAATCGTAATGTTGACTGAATATAGCTGGCTGGCACCTGCGGTGTTGTGTGGCTTAATCGCATTAGTCGGTAATATCGTGCTTGGGGAGCAAGTCCTCAAGCGCCAGATCATCTTCATTGATCTTGCTGTCGCGCAAGTGGCAGCGCTTGGTGCGGCCTTAAGTCAATACTGGTTGAGTCGGTATGAGCTGTTAAGTAGTTCATGGTTTGGGGAAATGACAGGCCCTTGGGTGATGTCATTATTACTCTGTGGCTTGATTGCATTAATGGAAAAGCACTATAAGCAGCACTTAGAGCCTATGATTGGCAGTTTGTTTGTGGTGTCGGCGTCAGTGGCGATATTACTGGTAAGTAAAGATCCTCATGGTGCTGATTTTATTCAAGGTATTCTCAACGGGCAGCTACTGTGGTCTACCTGGGATGATGTTTGGCCGTTGGCGAGCATCACAACACTAATGTTGCTGCTGGTTGGTGCGAAGCCGGAGTTTATGCAAGGCAGTGGCTTCTACCTAATTTTTGCCATATTGATGCCTATCACTGTGAAACTGACAGGAATTTATCTAGAGTTCGCGTTACTGGTGATTCCCGCATTGTGTGCAGCAGCGTTTAAAGGCATTCGCTTCTTTATCGCGAGTATCGGCATTGGTACCGTTGGTATTTTGTCGGGATTAGTGGTGTCGGCATATTACGATTTACCGAGTGGCGCAAGCATTGTCATCACGCTTTTTTTAGCGGGAGTAATATTCAATATTGCATCTCAGTTAATTAGGCGTAACTGTACTGAGATTACCACATAAGCTTGTGGTTATATGAATGCTCCTGGTTTTATTTAAAAGATGAACAGTTGCGTTTATACATCAAAGGTTAGGTATAAACGCAACTTATTGTGTTGATTAAAGCGTACATGTAATGAGGGGCTGTCTCCAACCGGAATTACACAACAAAGCCTACGAATTGAATGAAATATAAGCACATAACCTGATTGTTTTTATAGCCAAGTCTTGAAATGATATTTTCATTCGTGATGGTAATGACTTTTATGTACGAAATTCACTCTGTTTGCCACTATATTATAGCTCTATCTCTTATTTATTGCTCATTGGTAAATGGTATAAATCATCGTTAGTATTTTGAATTTTCCTCAGTATTTATCTCACCTATTGAAGCATTGAAGATTCTAGAATAGGCCGAACTTCCTTAGCTATTCTTTATTAGTTATACCCGTGATCATTGAAGGTGCTTGATTTTTAGTAAAATCAGGATCATGCTACGAACTATGATAATTACACTG
>NZ_CANLBV010000154.1 GCF_947488985.1 uncultured Vibrio sp. | reverse complement strand
CACATCGACGCCTCTGCCTTGTATAAATACCCAGCAACTCGCTGCAAAAATCAGCTCGAAAGATCAACACGCCCTAACCTTTCATTTCATGGAGTGACAGTTTAAGGATGAAAGGAATGCCGAAGTGGAAACTTAGTTTGATCTCTTTATTGTTTGTGATTTCTCCAAGTTCGTGGGCAGAGACGAGCAATATGGATATTCTTGATTACGACCACCTATATGCGACGGCTCATTCGGGGAGTTTTGATGAAGAGGGTGGAGGCAATGACAGCGCTTCGTCGTTCGGGGTAGGGTTCAGTTATACCGTGGCCGACAGTTGGGTGTTGTTGGCAGACTATAGTGCGCGCTTTATTCACCCCGATGAAAGCACGACTCGAATTGATACTCTTATGGCAGGAGCGGGCTACCGCTACAGCATTAAAAAGGACCTAGATATCGTCGCCTCTTACTTACTTGGCATTACCAAAGGTGAGATCGAGCTCAATGAGACCAATCAAACCTTAGAGTCGGATACTGAATTTATTCAAGGTGTGAAATTGGATCTTAACTACGGTTTTGCTAAGCGGTGGATCACCAACGGCAGCGTGCAAGTGAATCGAAGTGATCTGTATGACGAAGAGATTTATCATCTAGGGTTACGTTACTTGGTCACCAGTGCATTTGCGATTGGTGGCTCTTATCAGCACCGAGATGGTGAAGGTAAGTTTCGCAACGGAAGTACCGATGAGCTCGGTGTGGAATTTATTCTTGAGTATTAGCTGATTAAAACATTCGTTAATGAGAGTACGAAGGTCTTTCCTCACTCAGTTTATTCGTTACCTTCAGATGTAAAAAGCCGCTGATTTTGAACTGACCCCCAATAGTTGGACACCAATTATTGGGGGCTTTTTATGTCCAACTTTATGGAGGCAATTTATTCGCTCGGCTTTTCGCTAGGTAAAGCTGGCATTTAAGATTAAAGAACCGCAGCAATCCCTTTACATAAAGGACCCATGTTTGACTTCGTCATACCCGCAACACTGATACGGCCAGAACCAACAATATAGATAGCGAACTCGTCTTTTAGGCGATTGACTTGCTCTTTACTTAGACCAGAGAAAGAGAACATGCCGTTTTGACGTTCAATGAATGTAAAGTCAGCATCAACACCTTCAGATTTTAGTGTGGCAACGAACAGTTCGCGCATCTCTTGAATACGATCACGCATTTCTGCTACTTCTGCTTCCCATTCAGCACGCAACTCAGCATCACCAAGGATGTAAGTCACGACAGCACTGCCGTGCGCTGGTGGATTAGAGTAGATAGAGCGAATAATGCTTTTCACTTGAGAGAATGCTGTGGTTGCAACATCAGCAGATTCCGCAACCAGAGTGAATGCACCAACACGTTCGTTGTACAGGCCAAAGTTCTTAGAGAATGAACTTGCGACTAGGATCTCTTTGTTGTACTTAGCAAAAGTGCGCAGGCCAGCTGCATCTTCTTCAACGCCTTGTGCAAAGCCTTGGTAAGCAAAATCAAAAAGAGGCAGCAGTTTTTTCTCTGCAACCAGTTTAGCCAGCACTTCCCACTCTTCCGCTGTTGGGTCGATACCCGTTGGGTTATGACAACAGCCGTGAAGAAGGACGATATCACCTTCAGAAGCTTGCTCTAGATCAGCGACCATGCCTGCGAAGTCTTTATCTTTGGTTTCAGCGTTGTAGTAGCTGTATTGAGCCGTCTCGATACCAGCAGCTGCGAAAACACCGTTATGGTTAGCCCAAGTTGGGTTACTGATCCAGATTTTTACGTCGCCCAGTTGGCGCTTGATGAACTCACCTGCGACACGAAGCGCACCAGTACCGCCTGGAGCCTGTGCCGTTTTAGCACGCTTTGACGTGACAATTTCAGCGTCTGAGCCGAAAAGAAGTTTTTGAACCGCTAGGCCGTATTCGGCAGTCCCTTCAATTGTAAGATAAGATTTGGTTTTTTCTGTTTCAAGAAGTGCAGCTTCTGCTTTCTTTACTGTGGTGAGTACAGGCGTTTGACCATCTTCATTTTTGTAGATGCCGACACCAAGGTTGATTTTCTCTGCACGAGAGTCGTTTTTAAATTCTTCAGTAAGGCCGAGGATAGGATCGGCGGGAGCAGCTAACACTTTTTCAAACATAATCTTCATCCATGTCAATTGAGAGGGGGGATAGTACCTAACAGTATTTATACCTGTATGGAATTTTTAAGACAATACGAAGTGAACAGAAAGCATAAAAAAAATCCATTTCAATCAAATTTGATTGCTAAAGAGATTGTTTAGTAACAAAAAAGCTACATATAGGCGGATGGCAAGCGAGAAGTTAATGAGTTTTGAATAATCTAGGGCGATTGAAAACATGCATCTGATTGAAGGGGCTAAGTGATCAAATTCACCTTGCCAAGGACGTTTGATGTGATGGGTAAAGGTGGCTGAAATAACAAGACTACGCCTTGGTGCTATAGCCGATTATCTTTTGTTGGATTTTATTCGCGCATTTACTTAGAACATAAAAAAACCTCCGTAGAAACGGAGGTTTTTATCTATTTACTTACTTCTAGCAAGTATCGTTTACTTGCTTTTATCTACTCACTAACTTCAATGAAAGAAGAAAGTCGATATTAGAAGTTTGCAGAGCGTGGTGTACGTGGGAATGGAATCACATCACGAACGTTACCCATACCTGTTACGTAAGATACTAGACGCTCGAAACCAAGACCGAAACCAGCGTGTGGCACTGTGCCGTATTTACGTAGATCGCGGTACCAGCTCATGTGCTCAGGGTCGATACCCATTGCAATCATACGCTCGTCTAGGATGTCTAAACGCTCTTCACGTTGTGCACCACCGATGATTTCACCGATGCCAGGTGCAAGAACGTCCATTGCTGCCACTGTTTTGCCGTCGTCGTTTAAGCGCATGTAGAAAGCTTTGATGTCTTTCGGGTAGTTCTTAACGATAACAGGCGCTTTGAAGTGTTCTTCAGCTAGGTAACGCTCGTGCTCAGAAGACATGTCGATGCCCCATTCAACTGGGAATTCGAACTCACGACCTGAATCTAGAAGAATCTGGATTGCGTCTGTGTAGTCTACTTGTGCAAAGTCAGCGTCAACGAACTGCTCGAGACGAGTAATCGCTTGCTTGTCGATGCGTTGTGCGAAGAACTCAAGGTCATCACGGCGCTCTTCAAGAACAGCAGCGAAAACGTATTTAAGCATGTCTTCAGCCAGTTTTGCTGCATCATCAAGATCAGCAAATGCGATCTCAGGCTCAACCATCCAGAATTCAGCTAGGTGACGGCTTGTGTTTGAGTTTTCAGCACGGAACGTAGGACCGAACGTGTAAACCTTGCTTAGTGCACAAGCGTAAGCTTCCGCATTAAGCTGGCCAGATACGGTTAGGAAGGTCTCTTTACCAAAGAAATCTTCGTTGAAGTCAACATCGCCTTTTTCAGTGCGCGGTAGGTTTTCCATGTCTAGCGTAGATACGCGGAACATTTCACCTGCGCCTTCGGCATCAGAAGCAGTAATAAGTGGAGCCGAAGTCCAGAAGAAACCTTGCTCGTGGTAGAAACGGTGAATCGCTTGCGATAGACAGTTACGTACACGTGCTACTGCGCCGATCACGTTAGTACGTGGACGTAGGTGAGCAACTTCACGAAGGTATTCGATAGAGTGACGTGTCTTAGCCATTGGGTAAGTGTCAGCATCTTCAACCCAGCCAACAACTTTAACGTCAGTTGCTGCTAGTTCGAAATCTTGACCTTTTGCAGGAGACTCAACAATCTTGCCAGTTACTTCAACAGAGCAGCCAGTGGTTAGCTTTAGTACTTCGTTTTCGTAATTATTAAGATTATTAGGGACCACGGCCTGAATCGGGTCGAAACAAGAGCCGTCATAAATGGCAAGGAAAGAGATTCCAGCTTTGGAATCACGACGTGAACGGATCCAGCCGCGAACAGTTACTTCACTGTCTACCGCTAGCTTGCCGCCAAGTACGTCTGTTACAGGCGCGTAAGTCATGTTGGTTTCATTCTCCATTGAGGGACAAATTCAACGCAATGTTTGCAACCGATTGTTTATAGTTCGCTAAATTCTGAACAAAAAACAGTCGAAACATTGGGTTGTATAAACTTTTTAAATCAATGGAACATATTACCTGTCATACAGAGAGCTTCAACCTTTATTCTTGCTTGTGGAAAGAAATATTTCGAATCAAAGCAAGAAAAATCATTGAGGGTTGGTTTTTTATTCAATATCACAAGGTTCTATTCTTCAAACACGCTATGTACCATAAGCATAAAGACTTAACAGCGGTTTCAATTACGCACTAGTTGTAGTTGTTTGGTTTGATTCCGAACTCGAACCCTCAGAAAAGATAGCTAAAGAAGACAAAGCGCTCATGAAGGAGCGCTTTTTTATTGGTTGGCAGTCACGTAATTCTATTGACTTAAGATTTGATATTGGTCTTTGAGTTCGGCTTTGACTGAGACGGCTTTGATTGAGACAAGGTGAATTGATTGATCAGCGACTCAAGATGATCAGACAGCTTTTCTAGACCATTACTGATGTCACGGGTTTCAGCCGCAGATTGCGATGTGTTATTCGCGTGAGAAGTGATGGTTTCAACTTTCTGCTGAACATCTTTAGTGGCCTGTGTGGTAGATTGGGTTTGTTGCTGAGAGATATCAGGGAATATTTTCATACAACAGCAAGCTCCTTCAATAGAAGGCCGAGCCACTGAGGTGCTACATCACG
>NZ_CANLBV010000153.1 GCF_947488985.1 uncultured Vibrio sp. | reverse complement strand
GGGTCTATCGGATTTTTACATGTTGGTAGGATCATTCAACTGATCTGCCGATTATTGTCTTAACTGATCGGCATTAGGTCTTAAGACTTCTTTTAATTCGTATGCTACAAAATGTTGAGCTTAACCCGCTCGATCACCCTATCACTATTGAGTCCGGCTCACTTTATTGCATAAACACAGGCATAAGCAGGGCAATGAATGGAATTTCTTGTCCATTTTCAAACACTAAATTTCCATTTTCTAAATCAGCACTGATTTCGTAACCACTCGCCGTTTCCTTGATCATTTCCATCACGAGCAATTCATCGATACCTTCACGAATAAAGGGGTATTCTTCAACCAGTTCATTTGAGAAGCTAGAGTAAATATTACCTGTGAGCGAGGGAACCAGCATGGCAAGGTTGCTACTGATATTTTCAGTGCCTTCTGGTACGCTCACCAACCATTTAGATTCGAATTGACCTTTGCCTAAATCTAGCGACATATTGTTCATCGACAGGTCGAACCCCTTGGCAAACAGCGTATCAATAAAAGGAATGATCTCGGTGATATCCGCTTGAGACAACTCCGGATTCAATTGATAGATCTCAAAAATTTTCTCAAATGACTGACTATCGACTTTCGCCATCTCAAAGTCGACATTCAGGTTATTGATTTGACCATCGCTACTCTCAATGTTTGCGATATCCAGTTTAAGATTGCTACGCAGACGCTTAGTCACTTCATCAAGATGTGACTCAAAATGATACTTTGAGTTTTCGATAGTCATGAATGGCTGCATTGCCGAGTCTGAAACCAAAAAGCTATCAATAGTAAAGTTTTGTGTTCCGAGCCAGTAACCTTTCGCCTGCTGGCCTGAGCCAACGCCAGTTAAATTAGAGAAAGTCACCTCTTCACCAGTTTCAAAATCAATTTGAACAGAAGGGATCGACAACGTGTAATCAACCTGCCCTAATACGGTCGCATGGCCAGAAAGCGAAGACTGAGTGATAGAGATAGAGGTGCCACTTTCATCAGCCCCTTGATGGTTAAACTGGCTTAATTCAAAGTCGAAATCCGTATTGCCGTTTAATTCTGTGCTAGTGGTCAAGGTAAGAGGCAGAATATCGGTATTTTCAAGCGTTGACAGCGCATTCAGGCTCACTAAACCGTGGCTTACCGCACTATTAATAATGAACTCACTCGGCAACCCATCAATCGCTAATTGCTCTTTTAAGTTTTCATCCGTAACAGTTAAGCGAGTTCGTACGTTAGAAGAGAGGTAACCCCTATCGTATTCCACAATCTCAGCCTGAAGGCTTGAATTATTAAGCTTTGCAACGCCATCAGTAATCGCATTTTGTCCAATTTGCCCAACCGCGAGCGGCCAACAAAGTGCCAATGATATTGCTCCACCAATTGCACCAATTTTTCTTAACTGTTCCATGAATTCTCTTTCTACACTCGTCTGTTTTTTTTAGTCTAACCCATCAATAGCCAACAAGAAACATTGAGTTAAATCAGCCTATTGCTCGATACTTTATTTCCCTAAGCAAAATAAAGGCTGGCTCTCATCTCTACTTGGTGGTTATTGCTACGCTAGAAGTGTTACCGCTACTAAGGTTGAATCGTGAATCAATACGCTATCATCTGCTTGGACAATAATCCGCTTAACATTGAGAAAGTACGCTCAGATTTAGCACCGCTGTCTACGGTATTCGATATCTATACTGCCGAGAGCCTCATTGATGCGCATCTCGCATTAAAAGGTATCCAAAGCAATCAGCAGTCTGTTGCCTTGGTGATCACTTACCATCATTTTGAATTCAGTGGCGTACCCTTTCTCATTGAACTTGAGCGGCTACCTCATTGTAATAGCACTAGAACTATCTTAGTCAGCGCTTCGTCAGACATTCAAGCCATGCTAACCGCACTCAATGAAGGTAAGCTCAACCATTGCCTCACCAATCCGCTACAAGACCAAGCTCTCTTCAAGGCGGCACAAAAAGAGCTGACATCCTTTATTGTCCAGAGCGGCGCTGACAACCTTTTATCGTACAGCGGTACGTTGGATCAACAACGTATAATCAAAGCCCACATCGAGAACAAAATTCAATCGTTTCAATCTGGTTTCATTCATGACTACCATCAGCTTTCTGATACCACCCTTGCTGAAAATGTCGTCAATGGCTTGCAAGCGGTGTTTTCTGAAGATGACAGCACTAAGGCGATGCGCGCCTACTCACCGGAGCACCTACTCACGGTAGAAGGCGAAGAAAATCGCTTTTTATGGTTGATCATTGACGGTGAAATCGCACTTTATAAAAAAGATGAACGGGGGCAACAGCGAGAAGTCGTACGCCACTCAAAAGGAAACATTGTCGGTGGTATGTCTTTTGTTACCGGAGAACCCTCTTTCTCTACTGCAATAACATTGACCAAGACTCGGGTGATCAAACTAGACAAAGAGAGTTTTGAGCAAGTCATGCACTCCAACAATACTCTGCTTGCGCTATTTACCAACCTATTACTGCGTCACTTTAACCGGCGATTACAAAGAAGCATCACCAATAAAATCAAATTGCAGCAGACGTTAGAGTATCTCGAATCCGCACATTTGCAATTGATAGAGAAAGAGAAGATGGCAATCCTAGGTCAGCTCGTTGCCGGTGTCGCGCATGAATTAAACAATCCTATTGCAGCAATATTGAGAAGCATTGACACCCTCTCTGAGCATCTTGATCAGATACTCGAAAACCCGCCACTACCAGAACCGAGTAAAGGCAGTGTGGTGCTGACGCATTCAAAATTAGCGAAACCACGTTCAACGGCTCAAGAAAGACAGATTGTAAAGCAGCTCTCTTCGGCCATTGATAATCGCGTTTTAGCCAAAAAAGCAGTGAAACTCAACCTAAACCATGACGCTGCGATATTAGAAATATTGAAGCATTCACCAGACGCTGCCAGAGAGCTGCTTAATGATCTCGAACATTACCACTGTGTTGGAAATTCTATACGTTCAATTCAAGTGTGCAGTAAGCGTATTGCCGACATGGTCAAAAGCCTAAAAAGCTATACCCGCAAAGACGAAGAAGCTCAGCACTACGCAGATATCCATGAAGGAATTGAAGATACGTTAGTGATCTTTGAAAGCAGGCTTAAACATCATCAACTCGTAAAGCACTATAATACTGACTTACCGCCTTTGTTATGCCAGCCGCTCGCGCTGCAGCAGGTGTGGACTAACCTTCTGTGCAATGCGCTTGATGCCCTTTCTGAGCGGGGCACAATATCGATCACCACCTCACAGCAGACGAAAGGTGACGACACATTTCTTATGGTGCAAATTTCAGATACAGGCCACGGTATCGCTAACGAGAACATCAACTCCATTTTCAATCCAAATTTCACCACCAAAAAAGAGGGTAACTTTGGCCTAGGGGTTGGGTTATCCATTTCTCAACAAATCGTTTGGGCCCATCAAGGGTTTATTTTGGTTGAGTCCGAAGTTGGTAGCCATACTGACATGCAAGTGTGGCTGCCATTCAAGCAGCAAGGAGCACCTCATGAATAAATATCTCATTTTATGTGTCGATGATGAACCTGAAGTACTCAATAGTATCCTTCAAGACCTAGCAACGTTTGAAGAAAACTTTATGGTTGAGGGGGCAGAGTCAGTAGATGAAGCTAAGCAAGTGATCAAAGAGGTCAGTAAAGATGACATTAAGCTCGCCTTAATCTTATGTGACCACATCATGCCGGAAAAAACAGGGATCGACTTTCTGATTGAACTCAACCAACACGAATCGACTAAGCCAACACGGAAACTGCTGCTCACAGGACAAGCTGGGCTCGAAGATACCATTACAGCCATTAATAACGCTGCGCTTGATTTCTATATATCAAAACCTTGGCAAGGCGATCAACTAAGAGACACCATTACTCATCAGCTTACTGATTTTGTCATCGCCAACGACAAACAACTGCTCAACTGGACTGCCATATTAGATACCGAACGTATACTCAAGTCAGTCGCTGATACACGAATTCATTTAGGTGAATAACCGTCAACCGTGAATAAGCTACTACTAAAATTCGATGTTTACCCCTTAAATTGGGTTGAATCGCACAAAAACATGAGATCTCAGTTGCAAAGCCGTGTCTAAATCGCTCATTTTTTGGCTAAATGACAAATGATGAGCACTTTTATGCATTACTTTTCCGTAAGTTAGATTAAACTGTCTCAATATTTATGGTTTGCCTGATTTTTCTCAAACCAAAGGAATCAACACAAATAAAGGTTTACTGTCGTTATGCGTAAAATACTACTTACTACTTCACTGCTACTGGCTTCTAGCTATGTATTTGCTGCTGAAGAGAAACCACAAGTCATGAGCAACTTCAGCTACGATTACTTTGAAGCACGCATCGGTGCCAGCCCAATGACATTTGGTGGCGCGCTCAGTAAGTCAATTCACCCGAATGCTCACTTTGTTGCGCGTATCGATTCCGAATTTGAAGGCGATTACGACTCTGGCGTTGGTTTAGGCTTCCATGCTCCTGTCAACAACTGGGCGGATCTAACCGGTGAAATGCTCGCGCGTATCGTTCAACCTGAGAACTCAAGCTCTACGGACTTTGGTATGGAGATCAACATTGGTATCCGCCAATGGCTTGGTCCGCAACTGGAGATTGGTGGTAAAGGTGGTTATGTATCTATCGACGATAACGACGATTGGATCGGTTCTTTTTATGTACGCTTTCACGCTACAGAACTCTTTGCTATTGGCGCAGAAGCTCGTATTAACGACTTCTACGGTGAGCAGCTCATGTTCACGACACGCTTCAAGTTCTAATACCAATTTGATTATTTAATTGGTCAGCTTAGTCCAACTTCGGTAGCACATAGATATAACCTTCTCAGTCGACT
>NZ_CANLBV010000152.1 GCF_947488985.1 uncultured Vibrio sp. | reverse complement strand
AATGACAGATACCGCCTTAGTTGGCGGTATCTGTGTTGATATTAGAAAGTCAATGAGTCGGTTCGTAGACGCTTACAACTCGTCGACTACTTTTTATTGACTGCTTTTATAAAAACTTCTTGTGCGCCTTCAATACCAAGAGCTTTTGCCTCATCTAGTAGGCTCAGAGCTTTTGGAATATTGTCTGCGTCTACTGCTGCCTGAATGGCATTATGGTAGTAAGTTTGTGTTTCTGGTTGAATTGTCTCAACCTTAGCTGCTGCCGCTAGTTTAGCGTTAGATTCACTGTTTGATGAACCAATTGAGAAGAAGCTCGTTTTATCGATTGTAACTTCTATTTTACCAACGTTAGCATTTGGAATCGGGATATCTTTCACTTCAGGTAAATAATTACCACGACCTTCCGCGTCCAAACGAGCAGGGTGAATCACATCAGTAAAGCCACCAAGATCATTTTGATCTGTGTAGATAACTAAATAAATTGATTTTGCTGTTGTCGGTGGGTAAAAGTCGTTCTCAGTAACGAGGCGGTTTCCCAAGTGCAATCTTGGTTTCGCGTATTCGAAGCTCTCTTTACCATAACGCTCTAGCTCACGACCATTTTCGTCATAAATGACCGCATTTGGAACAAACGCTGTGTCGCCGATAATGCTCGTGATATTAATCGAATACTCACCGCGGTCTGCAGGCAATTCAATCGCTACTACAGGACTGTTTATTCCTTGATAGTTTAATACTTGGCTATTTGGTGTCACATCAAAAATTGCCGAGCTTGATAGCTTCATAGGAGCAAATTGAAGACCAGCAATCGAGTTAACTTGTTCAGCTTGTGCGACTTGCACTTGCTCTACTACTTGTGCAGATTGGCAACCGGCCAATGCAACGCAACCACTCAACATCAGAGCGCGAAAATACATAGTTCTTCCTTATTTTTATTTTTTTAAGAAATTTACTTAATTAATTACCATAACGAAAATAATTAGCCTAGGAAACCTTTTTACTAATCGTACATTCCTTAAAAAAATAGCCGACGCGAGTCGGCTATGAATTAAGACAATTTAGGGTTTGTTACGCTAAGTGTTTACCACCAAGCTTCAGCTTGGATACCGAACACATACTCTGTATCGTCGCCGTTAAATGCATCTTTGTTTTCAGTATCTAGAATGTAAGAACCGTAAACGCGGATTTCAGGACGAGCCCAGAAGCTGTCACCCATAGCCCAAGCTTGAGCTACTGTGAATTTAGCGTTACCGAAGTCTTCTGTAGCCATGCCATTACCAGCAACTCGCTCACCAGCGTTGTAACCACCTTCTAAGATAGTACGCATAGTGTTGTTCCATTGATACATTGGGCGAACTACTACAGAGTACTGGTCAATATCAAAGTTACTACCAGTGTAGCTACCTCCAGCTTGACCACCAATATCGCTACCCGCTAGATAAGCGGCTTGGTGACCAATTTCCCATGACTCACCTACGTTCATAACACCCCAGTTGATCACACGGAAACCAGACGATTCGTTAAATGCTTCTGTGCCACGTGCATAGTACGAACCTGAACCCCAGAAGTTCGCAGCTTGCACACCGTAGCCATTAGTACCGTACTGAAGTACTGTTTGGTTGAAACCGTTGCTTGTACCTTGGTGGAAGATTGCAGAAGCCAGTAAGCCATCATCAGCAGACTCACTTGCGTCATCTGAATCCGTTGCGAAGTTGTATGCTATTGCAAGCTCCAGAGAAGCATCTTTCGAAAGGCTAATGTTCGCTAGACGAGCATCAAAGATATAACCAGTAGAATCGTCAGTTGCACCATCTTGAATCAATGCAAGGGAAAGCTTTTGGTTACCAACTGATAGGTTTTCAATACCACCACCAGTACCTGATGTGTTTAGAAAGTAGAAGTCAGTGATATGGATGTCTTTACGTTGGTAGTATGTTTTACCAGCCCAAAGCGTTGCTTCTTTATCAGAAGCGATCACGCCTTTAGCTTTAACAGCAAACTGGGCAACGTTAAAGTCAGAATCTTCCCAACCATTTGCGCCTGGAGCACCTGAAGCAATCATCGACTCAACGCGCCAAGTTTGCTCACCAGCTTTCAGTTCTTCAGTTAAGCCAAACTCAGAATAGTTGTCGTTTTCATTACCTAGACGACCAATACCGTTTTTGTTAACTGATACATCACCATTACCATTGCCGCTGATACCAGTACCAGCACGCATGTAACCATTAAAATCTACAGCGAACGCAGAGCCAGCAGCTAATGTACTTGCCACTGCTGCAGCAATCAAACTTACTTTTTTCATTCTTAACTCCATTAAGGACGATTTATTTTAGGTTTTATATTTTTGCTCTCTTGCGGCAACCAAAGGCAGTAATGGTAGTCGTAAGATAGAGAGGTTTAGGGTTTCCCCTGATTCGTTTCAACGGGGTCAATATTAAGGGGGGATGATAAGTTTGGCGTCCTCCACCCTTAACTAAATTAAGGGGGACTAGAAGGGAGTAGAAAATAAACCGAACGGCGTTTTAAAGAGGTAGATCACTTAAGCTAGGAGGAGTAGACAGCACACAGATCTAATTATTCAACATAAGTGAGAGCTAGCTCAAATAATATATTTGAACTTCATCGATGAATTATTTTTACAGTTAATAATTCTTTGAAGTTACTTGACCTTACTGTGACAAAGCTTTTAACTTATGGTTCACTGATGTTGTTAAATGAACAAGAAATCAAGCATGATTAGAACGCTCGCTCGCCCTTACCCGTTAGGTGCAACGCTAGGTAACACTGGCTGCAACTTCGCTATTTATTCTCCTGACTGTCAATCCCTCTCGCTCGCGCTTTTCGACGAGAACGATGAATTTACTACGTATAAATTAGAAAATGAATACGCAGATATTAAATACGTATTTATTGACGGTATTCAGGCTGGGCAAAAATACGGGTTTATTGCTGAAACAGATGATGGTTCAATCCTACTTTCCGATCCGTATGCAAAAGCAATAAGCGAACCGCTTAACTACACAACGCCCTATACCCATGAAAAAAGCTTTTTGATGGCTAAGTGTGTTGTGGTTGATGACACCTTCGATTGGCAAGGCGTAGAAAAGCCACGCATTAGCCGCGAAGAAACCGTTCTCTTCGAAACGCATGTAAAAGGCTTATCTCAGCTTCATCCAGAAGTCGCGACCAATACAAAGGGTCGCTACTTAGGATTGGTGAGCCCTGAGATGCTGGCGTTCTACCAACAACAAAACATCAACTCTTTGCAACTGCTACCGATTGCAGCGTGTATGCATGAACCCCACCTACTGGACATGGGGAAAGTCAACTATTGGGGCTACAACCCTTATTTGTTTATGGTGCCAGACCCACGCTATGCAGAAAAGGATGCCGTCACCGAGTTCAAAACAGCGATTCGAGAACTGCACCGCAATAGCATTGAGGTGATCCTCGACGTGGTGTACAACCATACAGCGGAAGGCGGCGAAGGTGGCACAACCTTTAACCTAAAAGCGCTGGACAGCCACACCTACATTAAACATGGGTGCCATTATGCGAACTTCACTGGGTGCGGCAATACGGTCGACCTGACTCATCAGCCAGCATTAAACTTAGTGATGGATACCCTACGTTACTGGGTCAGTGAATTCCAAGTCGACGGTTTCCGTTTTGATTTGGCAGCGACACTTGGCCGTGAAGGCGACCATTACAATCCGGAGGCCGCTTTTTTCAAAGCCGTTGCCCAAGATCCCGTACTCAAAGAAACCAAGTTGATTGCTGAACCATGGGATATTGGTCCGAATGGCTACCAAGTGGGTAATTTCCCACTGGGTTGGAATGAGTGTAACGACAAACTCAGAGACATCACTCGCAGCTTCTGGCGCGGTGATCAAGGCTACCTGAAAGAATTTGCCACTCGCTTGATGGGGTCTCGCGATATCTACAGTGCGGCACATTGGCCGTACAAACTAACCGTCAATTATATTACCTATCACGATGGTTTCACCATGCAAGATCTGGTGTCATACAAGCACAAGCATAATGAAGAAAACGGGGAAAACAATCGTGATGGGCACGGTGACAACCGCTCCGAAAACTATGGCGTTGAAGGCGAAACCGAAAACCTGTTAGTTATATCGACACGTGAAAAGCAGAAACGTAACTTTATGGCGAGCCTGCTGTTTGCGTTTGGTATCCCCCATATTCTGACCGCCGATGTGCTATCCCACACTCAAAAGGGTAACAACAACGCCTACTGTCAAGATGGCATGATCAGCTGGCTCAACTGGGAAGACTCCGCGCGCAAAACATACTTCAAGACATGGCTGTCTGAAATGATCGCCGCACGCCAACAGTACATGGTGCCGTTTATTAAAGCGTTCAGTGGCGAGAATCGTAACTCTAACCGCATCTTTTGGAGCCGTGTGGACGGCACATTGATGGAACATGACGATTGGAACCGCTTAAGCTCAGTAGCACTGCATTTAGGCATTGGTAAAAATGGCGACGAGTTAATTTACTTGATAAACCAAACCAATGCACCCGCGCGTTTCACCTTGCCGAGCGATCGAGCGCAAAACTGGGTGACCATCTGTGATACCAATCTAAGAAGCGTAAAACCGGGTCATGCTGAAGGGGAAATGTTGCTTTCCCCGATTTCAATGGCCATTTTGCACTATTCGCCAAACAGAGCTAAGTCCCTTAATAAACTTGCTCAATAAGCTCACTCAAAAACAAAAAAGCCAGTGACTTTCTTTCTCGTAAAAAAGGAGTCACTGGCTTTTTTGTGAGTTGAACATCACATAACTCATCAATTTATATGTAATTATTTGCATTGATGTGTGACATAAAAATGCTTAGTATTGCCGTACTATTAAATGAATCTATAACGTCTTTGGATATCATGGCTTTACCTAAAACACTTATTCGGCTTTTCAAACCCTATATACTCGTTCAACTTGAAGATGCAGGCTTGAGAGCTTGAAAGTTATCATTAATTCGAGATGCCAAAGAGCCTGCGAGCTCTGGAAGAGTCACAGTAAAAAATTGCTCTATT
>NZ_CANLBV010000151.1 GCF_947488985.1 uncultured Vibrio sp. | reverse complement strand
GAATGACAGATACCGCCTTAGTTGGCGGTATCTGTGTTGATATTAGAAAGTCAATGAGTCGGTTCGTAGACGCTTACGAATAACACGCCGAGTAATGCGGTAAATACTGGGTGAACGTATTGCAAAATCGTCGCTTCAGCCAGTGGCAAGGTGGTCAAGGCGTAGTAAACGCACATTAAGGCAGCTGTCCCCACTGCGCCGCGCAGAAACAACAAAGGTTTATTATTACCCCAGATCGAAATGCCTTTTCGTTTTACATCGAGATAGCAGATGACCAAAGACACTAAGGCCCTTGCGGCCACAATTTCAAATACCGGGACGCCGTAGTTGCTTACGTACTTCACACAAGCTGACATCAGTGCGAATCCAAAAGCTGAGAGGAGCATAAACCTAACCCCTACCGGGATCAGTGAAAGAGAGAAAGAAGGCATAAAAATATCAATTGAAGCGAAAAGGGCAGCGAGCATAACCTAGTTTGGCTCGTGGGTGCAATTAGCATTATTGAGTATGGATAACGCCAGACCACTGATACTGCTGAGCGAGTTGTTTCAATAGTTCCACTTCCTTTTGTGTTTCGGCTTTAAGCCATTCGATCAGATCGTCAATGACAGGAGTGTGTGTACGTTGATGTAGGTAGTAAGTCCATGCACTGTGTTGGATGTTGGCGTTTTTAGGACAGTACAAGAACCCTCGCTGGAGATCTTGTAACACTAATAGCAGATCCGTGACCGTAACCCCTTCGCCTGACAAACACGCACTGAGTGCCATATCCAATGATAAGAAGCTGGTGTTTCTTGCGGGCTTTCTCGGGGGAGACTCGACATCAGATAACCATACTTTCCAGTCGTGGTGATCTAAGGTGGGGTGCAGCCTTGGTAAGGTTAAAATCGAATCGAGGGTGGTGTTTGGGGTAGTTAAACTTGCTGAACAAACGGGAGCCATAAACTCGTCACGTAAGAAGTTGATATGAGAAGTATGGTCATAACGGCTTTTGAAGCGCGTGTGGAAGATAAGCAAATCATACTCGCTGCTATTGATCGCCTCATCTTCTTCAATGACAGGGACAATAACGATTTCATAATCTTGATAACGCTCGTTTAATTCTCGAACTTTGGAGATCAAGACCCGTGTAGCAAAGCTTAGAGTCGCCTTGATCACAATACGCTTCTGCTTTGGCTCCCCCCACGAGGCAATCACCGTCTCAATATTGCTGTAGCTATTGCGCAAGGCCATATACAGGTCATGCCCTGATTCCGTTAATTCAATCGCTCGATGCTTGCGAATGATCAGTGATGCGCTCAGATCATCTTCAAGCTGTTTGATCTGACGACTGATCGCACTCTGTGTCACATTGAGTTCATCGGCAGCTAAGGTAAAGCTCATTAGCCTCGCCACAGCTTCAAAGGCTTTAAAGCCATTATGTGATGACGGCAAATTAGGATATGGGGTCATTATTTATTCGCATGAGTTTAAAGAATGCTAGGGTCGCAAATTTATCAATTGAAAGCCAGCCTCATCGAGCGTATTTTGTGCGAAATTAATAGAGGCGCTCATGAAAAAAATACTCACACTTGCATTCCCTTTGATCATCTCACAGCTGATCTCCATGGCTTTAGTTCTGACCGATGTTTGGATGATGTCGCGTATCAGTGTGTCAGCGCTGGCGGCTGGTGGCTTGGGTGCCTCCATCTACTTCTTCATTTTTATCATCGCGAGCAGCACCGTCGGTTGTGTCGCAAACTTGATCGCGATTGCTTATGGTCAGCGAGTCGCTCGTCCCGAATTTGGCAATACGCAAATTAGACTTGCCGTTAAGGGCGCGGTGATGTTGACGTTGGTGCTAAGTGTGCTGCTAATGGCGAGCTTTTGGTGTGCTCCAGCGGTATTGCAAGCAGCGCAGCAACCACAAGAAGTGATCACCTTAGCCATGGAGTATGTGCATGCCCTAAAATGGGTGATGTTCCCCTCACTTATTCTGTTGGTTCTGCGTGGTTTAACCTGCGCGTTCGGTAATGTGCGTTCTATTTTAGTGATGTCACTGATCACTGTCATTCTCAATGTGCCTGTCAGTTATTTTCTCACCTTCCAATTAGAGATGGGGTTAACGGGTCTAGGGCTCGGTACGGCTATCGCGGCGTGTATGGTGATGGTTGGCTACACGGTTTGGGTATTCAAGCGTGATCAGTTTAAGCCGTTTGCCCCTTGGTTACATACTGAAGAGTACTCAATTAAGCTGATGACTCCGTTGTTAATGATGGGATTACCAATCGCATTAGCGGCGCTACTGGAGCACGGGCTAATATACGGTGGCACCTTGATGGCTGGCACGATTAGCATTGCTTCTTTAGCGTTGCACCAGATCTTACTTCAGTGCTTAAGCTTTACTTGGAATTTCAACTTTGGCTTTTCACAGGCCGCCGCTATCTTGGTTGGCCGTGATTTTGGTGCGGGTAACTATGAAGGGATCAAAAGAACCTCAATTCAAAGCTTTATCTTGGTTTCTATCTTGAGTGTTGTGCTATCTGCGGTGTTTATCCTATGGCCTGAAATGATCGCTTCTATGTTCAAACTGGACGATGATACGGGCGCGATGACTTCACTGCTGGCCTCCGTTATTTGGGTAGTTGCACTGTGCTTTATTGTTGATGCGTGGCAACTACTGGCAATTAACCTGCTGAGAGGTATGAAGATTGTCTCAATGCCAACCGTGATGACGGCAATTGGTTATTGGGCATTCGGTTTGCCTGCGGCTTGGTATTTAATGCCAACATTCCAACTGGCAGGGATCTGGGGAGGTATTGGTGTTGGCTTGGGTGTGACCGGTATTTTGCTGCTCATCCTGTTGATGCGTTTGATTCAAAAGAACAGCCACTCACAAGAGCACGCATCTGTATAAGTTTGAGAAGAGAATCATTTTTCCGCCGCAGAATGAGTTAGACCTTGGTCTTACAGAAACAGAGCGCAAAGCTGATTAGAATGAAGTGAGTCGTTTACTGTTTTATCAAGGAATACACTCATGGAAGTTGGATTGTTCTGGGCTGAAAAAGGAATGCTAGTGCTGGGTGCACTGTTTGTTTTGACGAGTGTGATGCAGTATGCAAAGCGAAGTAGTGACTGGAAAGGGGTGATCACTATGTTCTATAAACGTATCCCTATGAATATTGCAGAGTATAAATGGTATCGCTTGGGGATCGCGTTATTGGTATTCGCGGTGATCATCCGGTTTGCGCTACTGATCCTTTGGCCGAGTTATTCGATGTAAGTTGGGTTCGTTTTGTTCGGTCAACCCATCCTTATCGCATTCGTCGCCAAGCTAGAGCCTTAATCCATCGTCAGATTAAGGCCCATCATTTGATGAGTTCATCATCATTACCTCCTTCGTAGTATATTGTTTCGCATAGATAATCATGGGAAATTATCACTTGTCTGTTTATCCTATCATTCTTGGTAATAATTTACAGGTAAATCTATTCACCACATACCTGATACTATGATGTTCTGTTACACTCGCTCAAGTTAGGTTTAATTTGTCGATGGTGCATCTATGTCGTTCCCAGTTCTTATATGTGATGATTCTGCGTTAGCAAGGAAGCAGATGGCTCGTTCACTGCCCAGCTCTCTCAATGCAGAGATCACTTTTGCTGTTCACGGGCTCAATGCACTTGAAGAGTTAGCTCAAACTCAGTTTAAACTGATGTTCCTTGATCTCACCATGCCAGAGCTCGATGGCTATGGCACCTTGGAAGAAATGCAGCGTTTGGGGGATACGACGCCGATTGTTGTGGTGTCTGGCGATATCCAACCCAAAGCACAACAGAAGGTGATGGAGCTTGGTGCCAAAGCGTTTTTGCAAAAACCAATCAATAAAGATGCGTTAAAAGCCATTTTACGTGAGCATGTTGAGCCGGTACAACAGCCTCACTTAGTGACTCCGATAGCGCTAGAGTTACCAATACTGCGCAGGCGCGACGTTTATATGGAAGTGGCGAACGTGGCTATTGGGCGCGCCGCCGATGCACTGGCTCGCCACTTTAATGTGTTTGTTCAATTACCTTTACCCAACGTAAACATCTTCGAAGTGAGTGAATTGCACATGGCACTGCGTGATCTCGCCAATAACGCTCAAGTGTCTGGTGTTTGCCAAGGGTTTAGCGGAGAAGGCATAGCAGGTGAAGCACTAGTATTGCTTAGTGATTCCAGTGTTAGCGATCTTAAAAAGCTGATGAAGGTGCCTACCGAGAGCGAACAACTCGAAGAGCTAGAGCTGCTGATGGATGTGTCGAATATCCTTGTTGGCGCATTCTTAAATGGGTTAGGGGAGCAATCCGAAGTGCGTTTCTTCCAAAGTTCTCCGGTCCTACTTGGGCAACATATCTCGATCGATTCGGTTATTGAAAATACCGCGGGCTCTTTCAACAAGACCATGACTTTTGAAGTCAGCTACAACATTGAAGGCACTTCAATCCGGTGTGATCTTCTATTTATGTTTGTGGATGAGTCGCTACCTCTACTCGATAAAAAATTGGCCTACCTGATGGAGGAATTTTAATATGCTGAATCTTCCAGCTGAATTTGAACAGTTTCACTGGATGGTGGACATGGTTCAAAACGTCGATATGGGTCTGGTGGTCATCAATCGTGACTTTCAGGTGCAAGTTTGGAATGGCTTTATGACTCATCATAGCGGTAAACAATCGCATGATGCGATCGGGAAGTCGATTTTTGAGTTGTTTCCTGAAATACCTGAAGAGTGGTTTAGGCTGAAAACCAAGCCTGTCTATGATCTTGGGTGTCGCAGCTTTATTACATGGCAACAAAGGCCTTATCTATTCAAATGCCGTAATGTTCGACCTGTCACCCAGCAAGCTGATTTCATGTATCAGAACGTAACGCTCAATCCCATGCGCTCGCTAACAGGGCAAGTCACCTCTTTGTTCCTATCCATTCAAGATGCAACCGTTGAGGCCTTGATGTCTCAAAGAATTAAGCCAAACACTTAATGTTTCTATACCCGTGATCATTGAAGGTGCTTGATTTTTAGTAAAATCAGGATCATGCTACGAACTATGATAATTACAC